>NZ_JALGRS010000015.1:0-105059 GCF_022815565.1 Rathayibacter sp. VKM Ac-2926
CCCCCCCCCCCCCCCCCCCCCCCCCCCCCCCCCCCCCCCCCCCCCCCCCCCCCCCCCCCCCCCCCCCCCCCCCCCCCGCCCCTCCGGGGGCGACGGCTGCGGAGGGGCGCGCCCTTCGGGCGGCGCGGTGCGGAGTCCGGGTTTCAGGGACCAGAGGTGGTGGCGGACCTCGGTGGTCAGGAGTGGAAGCGGACCTCGTCACCGGGGGCCAGGTGGGCCAGGTGGTCGAGGGAGGCCGAAGTGACGACGGCGAGGACGGGGTAGCCGCCCGTTGTCGGGTGGTCGGGGCCGAAGAGGACGGGGAGGCCTGAGGGCGGGAGCTGGATCGAGCCGTGGACCAGGGCCTCGCTGGGGAGCTCGGGGGCGTCGCCCGTGGGGAGGGGGGTGCCGGTGAGGCGGAGGCCGATGCGGTCGGCGGAGGGGCTCAGGTGCCAGGGGCCGGTGAGCAGGCGCTGCCACGTGCCGGGGGGCAGGAGGTCGAGGCGGGGGCCGGGGTGCACGCGCAGGACCGGGTCTCGGCGCGGGTCGAAGGGCCACCAGTCGGGGAGGAGGACCTCGCCGGCGGGGGTGCCGAACGCGAGCAGGTCGCCGCGGCGAAGGGGAGCCGGGCCGAGGGCGGAGAGGGTGTCGCGGGAGCGGGAGCCGAGGACGGGTGGCGCGGCGATGCCGCCGCGGACGCCGAGGGTGCGGCGCAGGCCCGCCGTCAGACGGCCGAGGGTCAGGAGCGAGCCCGCGGGGGCGAGCGTCGGCAGGACGCGGGCGAGGGCGGCGCCGTCGAGGGTCGCGGCTCCGGCGGCTCCGGTCAGGCTGATCCAGGCGGAGGTCTCGAAGCGGGCGGTGAAGCCGGCGCCGAGCAGTTCGAGCGCAGCCGCGTCCGGGGCGTTGCCGAGCAGGCGGTTCGCGAGGCGGAGAGCGCCGCGGTCCATCGCGCCGGAGCGTCCGACGCCGACGGCGGCGTGGCCGGGGCGGCCGTGGTCCTCGACGAGGGCGAGGGGGCCGGGGTCGAGGATGCGCAGGCTCACGGCAGCGCCCGGAAGCGGACCTCGTCGCCGGGGGCGAGCAGGGCGGGCGGCAGGCGCTCGATGTCCCAGAGCTCCGCGTCGGTCGAGCCGATCAGCTGCCAGCCGCCGGGGGAGGGGCGCGGGTAGACGCCGGAGTAGCCGGCCGCGAGGGCGACCGCGCCGGCGGGGACGCGGGTGCGCGGCTCGGCGCGGCGGGCGACCTCCGGCCAGGGGGCGAGCGCGACGAGGTAGGCGAAGCCGGGGGCGAACCCGCCGAAGGCCGCGCGCCACGGGGTCGCCGTGTGGCGGCGGATCAGCTCGGCGGGCGTCCAGCCCAGGGCGTCCGCCGCCTCGGCGAGGTCGACGCCGTCGTAGCGGACGGCGATCTCGTGCCGGCGGCCGACGGTGCCCGGCCCGTTCGGCTCCGTCGCCTCCGCGGTCCGCAGGATCCACGGGGACGCCGTCGCGACCGGCAGCGACTCGTCCAGCACGACGAGGACCGTCCGCGCGGCGGGGACGAGGTCGAGGACGCCTGCGGGCCGGGAGCGGTCGAGCGCCGCCGCGAGGGCGAGCGCCTCGTCGAGGCCGTCGACCTCGACCAGCACGGCGCGGTCGCCGGAGGGCAGCAGCCGCACCGGGATCACGGGGCGGCGCTCGCCAGAGCGACGCCCGCCTCGGAGAGGGCCGCGCGCACCGCCTCCGCCATCGCGACGGCGCCGGGGGTGTCGCCGTGCACGCAGAGGGAGTCGACGTCGAGCTGCAGGTCCTCGCCCGAGGCGGCCGTCACGGCGCCCTCGAGGACCATCCGCACGGCCCGGGCGGCGACGACCGCCGGGTCGGTCAGCAGGTCGCCCGGCTCGCCGCGGGGCACCAGCGTGCCGTCGGCGCGGTAGCCGCGGTCGACGAACGCCTCGCGCAGGAACGACAGGCCGGCGCTCGCCGCCGCGCGCTCGACGGCGGAGCACCCGAGGCCGAGCAGGGGCAGTGCGGGAGCGGTGTCCCGGACGGCGGCGACCACCGCCTCCGCCTGCCGCTCGTCGTGCACGATGCGGTTGTAGAGGGCCCCGTGCGGCTTGACGTAGCGCACCTCGGTGCCCGCGGCTCGCGCGATCGCCTGCAGGGCGCCGAGCTGGTAGACGACGTCGGCGTGCAGCTCGGCCGGGTCGACGGGGAGGTCGCGGCGGCCGAAGCCGGCGAGGTCGCGGTACGCGACGTGGGCGCCGATCGCCACGCCGCGCTCGGCGGCGGTGCGGCAGGTGGCGAGCATGATCGAGGGGTCGCCGGCGTGGAAGCCGCAGGCGATGTTCGCGCTCGTGACGAGCCGGAGCATCGCGTCGTCGTCGCCGAGCGACCACACGCCGAAGCCCTCGCCGAGGTCGGCGTTCAGATCGATCGTCCTCCGCATCCTCCGAGCCTACGGGCGGCGTCCAGCCGGGGCTCGCTAGCGTGGGCAGACGCGCTCGCGTTCCCACCCCCTCCCGACCACCGCTCGAGCGCGCCCCCACGAAGGAGAAAACATGCTGACCGTCAACGCCTACGCCGCCCCCTCCGCCACCGAGCCGCTCGTCCCCACCACGATCGAGCGCCGCGACGTTGGAGCGCACGACGTGCTCATCGAGATCGCCTACGCGGGCATCTGCCACTCCGACATCCACACCGTCCGCGGCGAATGGGGCCCCGTCCAGTACCCCCTCACCGTCGGCCACGAGATCGTCGGCGTCGTCGCCGAGGTCGGCTCCGAGGTGTCCAAGCACAAGGTCGGCGACCGCGTCGGCGTCGGCTGCATGGTCAACTCCTGCCGCGAGTGCGAGAACTGCCTCGCCGGCGAGGAGCAGTACTGCCTGAAGGGCAACACCGGCACCTACGCCTCCGTCGACCGCGACGGCACCGTCACCCAGGGCGGCTACTCCACGCACGTCGTGGTCGTCGAGGACTTCGTGCTCCGCGTCCCGGAGTCGATCCCCTACGAGGCCGCCGCGCCGCTGCTCTGCGCCGGCATCACCACCTACTCGCCGCTCTCGCACTGGGAGGCGGGCCCCGGCAAGCGGGTCGCCGTCGTCGGTCTCGGCGGGCTCGGCCACATGGCCGTCAAGTTCGCGCACGCGATGGGCGCCGAGGTCACCGTGCTCTCGCAGTCGCTGAGCAAGAAGGAGGACGGCCTCCGTCTGGGCGCCGACCACTACTACGCGACGAAGGACGAGGAGACGTTCTCCACGCTCAAGAACACCTTCGACATCATCATCAACACGGTCAGCGCGCCGCTCGACCTGGACGCCTACCTCGGCCTCCTGCGCCGCAACGGCACGATGGTGAACGTCGGCGCTCCGGCCGAGGCGCTGCCGCTGCACGTCTTCACCCTGTTCGCCGCGCGCCGCTCCTTCGCGGGCTCGGGCATCGGCGGCATCCGCGAGACCCAGGAGATGCTCGACTTCTGCGCGGAGAAGGGCATCGCGAGCGAGGTCGAGGTCGTCTCGGCGTCGCAGATCAACGAGGCCTACGAGCGCGTGCTCGCCTCGGACGTGCGGTACCGCTTCGTCATCGACATCGCGACGCTCACGGAGTAGCGGTGCCACCGGCCGCGGGGTCGGCTACGGTCGTTCGCATGAGCGAGCGCAGCCACCCCGCGGTCGACCGTGTCCTGGCGGATCTCGAAGTGCACGGGGTGCGGCCGCCGGTCCGCTGGCTCGACGAGGCGGCGTCGACGGCGGCGCTCGCCGCGGCCGCCCTCGGCATCGAGGTCGGCCAGATCGCGAACTCGCTGGTCTTCCTTCTGGACGGGTCGCCGCTGCTGGTCCTCACCAGCGGCGCGCACCGCGTGGACACCGACTGGCTGGGCGCCGAGCTGGGCGGGGAGATCACCCGCGCCTCGGCCGCGGTCGTCAAGGCTGCGACGGGCCAGACCATCGGCGGCGTCGCGCCGGTCGGTCACCCAACCCCGCTGCCCACCGTGGTCGACTCCGCCCTGGCCGAGTTCGACACCGTCTGGGCGGCCGCCGGCCACGCCCACACCGTCTACCCGACCAGCGCCGCGGAGCTCGTCCGCGTCACCGGAGGCGCTCTGCGCTCGGTCGTCCCGCCGGCGCCGGCCCAGTAGGCCGCTGTTCGAGCAGCCCGCCCCTCATGCTGTTCGGGCAGCCCGCTCCGCGGGCGTATCGAGCGGCGAAGAAAGGACGCGCCGCGCCCCCTCTCATGCTGGTCGAGTAGCCCCGCAGGGGCGTATCGAGACCCACCGCCCTCGACAGGGCGGGTCTGCAGACTCGCGTTCTGACGGTGGTGGATCTCGATACGCCCGCTCCGCGGGCTACTCGATCAGCATGGTTCGCCCATGCCTACCGGTGATCTCTCCTAGGAGATCGGAGGGTCAGCGGACGCGGCCCGCGCCGTCGGCCGCGGTCACGAGGAACAGCTCGGGGGTGCGGAAGCCCTTGTCGGCGAAGGCGGCGAGGACCGCCGCGCGGACCTCCTCCTCCTTCTCGACGGGGGTGAGCGCGATGGCGGAGCCGCCGAAGCCGCCGCCCGTCATCCGCGCACCGATCGCGCCGGCGCCGCGGGAGGCCTCGACGGCGGTGTCGAGCTCCGGGATCGAGATCTCGAAGTCGTCGCGGAGCGAGACGTGGCCGGCGTCGAGGAGCTCGCCGATCGCGCGCGGCCCCTGCTCGCGGAGGGTGCGGACGGTGGTGAGGACGCGGGCGTCCTCGGTCACCACGTGCTTCACCCGGCGGTAGGTCACGTCGTCGAGGAGCTCCTCGGCGCCCGGCAGGTCGTCCACCGACAGCTCGCGCAGCGACTCGACGCCCAGCGTCGAGGCACCGAGCTCGCAGGACGCACGACGCTCGGCGTAGCCGCCGGTAGCGTGCGCGTGCTCGACCCGGGTGTCGATGACGAGGAGCACCAGCCCGGCCTCCTCGAAGCCGAGCGGCACGACCTCGGTGTCCAGGCTCCGGCAGTCGAGGAAGACGGCCGCGTCGCGCTCGCCGAACAGCGAGGCGGACTCGTCCATGATCCCGGTCGGCGCGCCGACGGCCACGTTCTCGGCGCGACGGCCCACGCGGGCGAGCGTCGCCCGGTCGAGCCCGAGCTCCCAGAGCTCGTTCAGCGCCACGGCCATCGCGCACATCAGCGCGGCCGAGCTGGAGAGCCCCGCGCCGACCGGCACGTCCGAATCGACGAACGCGTCGAAGCCCGAGCGCGCGCCGAGGTCGACGCCGTACTCGGTGAGCGCCCAGACGACACCGAGCGGGTAGGCCGACCAGCCGTCGAGCGCGTCCGGCCCGAGGTCGTCCAGCGAGATCTCGACGTGCTCGGGGGAGAAGGCGCTCGAGATCCGGACGACCCGGTCCTCCCTCGGCGCGACGGCCATCGCGGTGGCGCGGTCGATGGCGAACGGGAAGACGAAGCCGTCGTTGTAGTCGGTGTGCTCGCCGATCAGGTTGACCCGGCCGGGGCCGGCCCAGACGCCGACGGCCGGGTGGCCGTAGGCGCGCTCGAAGTCCTGCGCGGCGCGCTCGGCGACGGCGTCGAGGGAGGCGGAGGTGGTCATCGGGTCTCCTCGGGGGTGGTGTCGGCGGCGGGGAGCGACGCGTCGGGGTTCGCGGCCGTCTCGGCGGCCAGGGTGGCGGCGTCGGCGCGCTCGATCGCCTCGCGCAGGGCGGCGGCGCTCGTCTCGGGGGCGATGTCGCCGATCCAGGCGCCCATCGCCGCCTCACTGCCCGCCAGGTACTTGAGCTTGGTGGCGGCGCGGCGCGGCGACGTGATCTGCAGCATGAGCCGCACCTCGTCGCGCCGCTCGTGCACCGGCGCCTGATGCCAGGCGGAGATGTAGGGGGTGGGCGAGTCGTAGAACGCGTCGATCCCGCGCAGGAGCCGCTGGTAGACCACGGCGAGCTCGTCGCGCTCCTCGGGCGTCGTCTCGCTGATGTCGGCGACGTGGCGGTGCGGCAGCACGTGCACCTCGATGGGCCAGCGCGCGGCGAAGGGCACGAAGGCGGTCCAGTGCTCGCCGCGGACGAGCACGCGCTCGCCGGCCTGCTCGAAGGCGAGGATGTCGGCGAACATCCCGGGGCCGTAGGCGTCGAGCGACGCGAGCAGCCGCGTCGTCCGCGGGGTGACGTACGGGTAGGAGTAGATCTGGCCGTGCGGGTGGTGAAGGGTGACGCCGATCGCCTCTCCGCGGTTCTCGAACGGGAAGACCTGCTGCACCCCGGGCAGAGCCGACAGTGCGGCGACGCGGTCGGCCCACGCCTCCACGACGGTGCGGGCCCGCGAGGCGGAGAGGGTCGCGAACGAGCCCTCGTGCTCGGGGCTGAAGCAGACGACCTCGCAGCGGCCGACGCTCGTCAGGGTCCGGCCGAGGCCGAGCGTGCGGAGGTCCTCGAGGGACGCGGGCGCGTCCTCGTCCTCGAGCAGCGGTCCGAAGGACGGCGAGCGGTTCTCGAAGACGGCGACGTCGTAGACGCTCGGCACCTCCGACGGGTTCGTCGGCGAGGCGGGAGCGAGCGGGTCGAGCTCGGCCGGCGGGAGGAAGACGCGGTTCTGCCGGGAGGCGGCGATCGACACCCACTCCCCGGTGAGGACGTCCTGGCGCATGCGCGCGGTCGCGGGGCGGGGATCGAGCTCGCGGGCGTCCGCCGAGCGCTCGGGAGGGAGGGACGTGTCCGCGTCATCGAAGTAGATGAGGTCGCGGCCGTCGGCGAGGACGTGCGGGCGCTTGACGACGCCGGCGGAGAGGGGGATCGCTTCGTTCATGGCACCGCCCACGATAGACCGCGACCTTCGGAAAGGAAAGCGCGGTTTCTCTTTGACAAGTCGATGGCGCGAAGGACACGATGGAGCGATGAGGACGGACGGGGAGCAGGAGAGCCGCTCGGCGCTCGAGCGCCGCTTCGAGATGCGGCTGCTCGCCGAGAAGCAGGGCTTCGTCTCCGTCGCGGACCTCTCCGACCGCCTCGGCGTCTCCGTCGTCACCGTCCGCTCCGACCTCGATCGGCTCGCGGGCGAGGGGACCGTCCAGCGCGTCCGCGGGGGAGCCGTGCCGACCGGCGAGCGCTCGGGGGAGCGCTCGTTCGAGGAGGGCCTCGCCGCCGCCTCCGACGAGAAGGCCGCGATCGGCCGCGAGGCCGCCGCCTCGGTCGTCTCCGGCGAGAGCGTGATCCTCGACGTCGGCACCACGACGCTCGCGATCGCCCACGCGCTCGTGGCCCGCGACGACCTCCGCGACGTCACCGTCGTCACCAACGGCCTCAGCGTCGCCCTCGCGCTCGAGCCCGCCATCCCGCGCTTCACCGTCGTCGTCACCGGCGGCACCCTGCGCCCGCTGCAGCACTCCCTCGTCGAGCCGCTCGCCTCCGAGGTGCTCGAGCGGATCCGCGCCGACGTCGTCTTCGTCGGCTGCACGGGCGTCCATCCCGAGGCGGGCGTGACCAACGTGAACCTGCCCGAGGCGACGCTCAAGCGCCGCATGCTGCACGCGGCCACCCGCCGCGTCGCGGTCGCCGACTCGAGCAAGCTCGGCGTCGTCGACCTCGGCCGGGTCGCCGGCACCGAGGAGTTCGACCGCCTGCTCACCGGCGCGGCCGCGGGCGACGCCGTCGTGGGGCGGCTCGAGGCGGCGGGCCTCGCCGTCACCCGCTGCGGCACGCTCCGGCCCGGTCCGCAGGCCGACGGCGGTGCCGGTCCGTAGGATTCAGGGATGGCCGACTTCACTCCCGCCCCCGCAACCGGGCGCCAGTTCGCCCTCGACCTCACCGCCGAGGGACGCACCCTGCACGCCGTCGTCACGGAGGTGGCCGCAGGGCTGCGCCACCTCTCCGTCGACGGCGTCGAGATCACCGCCGGATACCCCGAGACCGTCGTCCCGCCGTTCGGCTCGGGCATCGTCCTGATGCCCTGGCCCAACCGCGTGAAGGACGGCCGCTGGCACCACGCCGGCCGCACCCAGCAGCTCGACATCACCGAGCCCAAGTACCACAACGCGATCCACGGCCTGCTGCGCAGCGCCTCCTACCGCGTCGTCGAGCAGGGCCCGTCCTTCGTCGAGCTCGCCGCGCCCGTCGTCCCGCAGGCCGGCTACCCGTTCCACCTCGAGACCACGGTCCGCTACGAGCTGCAGGCCGACGGCCTGAAGGTCGTGCACCGCGTCGTCAACGTCGGAGCCGACGAGGCACCCGTCGCGATCGGCACGCACCCGTTCCTCGCGATCGGCGACGTCCCGACCGACGAGCTCGAGATCACGGTCGACGCGGCCCTGCACATCGAGGTCGACGAGCGGCTCAACCCCAACGGTCAGAGCCCGGTCGACGGCACCGAGTGGGACCTCCGCCGCGGCCGCCGGATCGGCGAGCTCGAGCTCGACGACGCCTGGGCCGACGTCACGATCGTCGACGGCGAGAGCGTCCACGGCCTCCGCGCCGACGACGGCCGACGCGTGCTGCTCTGGGCCGACGCCTCGCACAACTTCATCCAGGTCTTCATCACCCGGATCTTCCCTGACGGCGACGACGTCAAGACCGCCATCGCGGTCGAGCCGATGACCGCGCCCGCCGAGGCGCTCAACTCCGGTCAGGGCCTGCGCTGGCTCGAGCCGGGCGAGGAGTGGAGCGTCGCCTGGGGCATCCGCCACGAGGGCTTCCCCGCCTCGTCATGACGACGAGCAGCACGAGCGCCGTCAGCACCTCCGCCGGCGGCACCTCCGCCGGGCGCGACGACGAGGCGAAGCGCGCCGCCCTCGTCGCGATGAAGCGGCTCGCCACCGGGCTGCTGGTGCTGATGGCGATCGTGTTCGCCGTGTCCTTCGCCCTCCAGGACCGCTACCCCTGGCTCCAGTGGGTGCGCGCGGCGAGCGAGGGCGGCATGGTCGGCGCGCTCGCGGACTGGTTCGCGGTGACGGCGCTCTTCCGGCGGCCGCTCGGGCTGCCGATCCCGCACACGGCGATCATCCCGACCAAGAAGGACGAGATCGGCGCGAGCCTCGCGCAGTTCGTCGAGGAGAACTTCCTCCGCGGCGCGATCGTCCGCGAGAAGCTCGATTCCTTCGGCATCGCCCGCCGTGCCGGGCTCTGGCTCGCCGAGCCCGAGAACGCGCACCGCGTGGGCGGCGAGAGCGCGGCGGCGGTCCGCTCCGCGATCGCGCTGCTCGACGACTCCGACGTGCAGCGCGTGATCGAGGCGCTCGCCCGGCGCCACCTGCTCGACCCGCAGTGGGGCCCGCCGCTGGGCTCGCTCGTCGGCAGCGTCGTCGAGGCGGGGCACCACCGCCGACTCGTGGACACGCTGGTCGAGCAGGCCGAGGCCTGGCTGATCGCGAATCCCGAGAGCTTCACGAGGATGGTCAGCGGCCGGCTCCCGAGCTGGCTGCCCTCCGCGGTCAGCCGGGCGGTCGACGAGCGGCTCTACCGCGAGGCGCTCGTCCTCGTCGAGACGATCCGCGACGACCAGGGGCACCCGTTCCGGATCGCGGTGGACGGCTACCTCGCGACGCTCGCGAAGGACCTCGGCAGCGACCCCGACCTGATCATGCGCGTCGAGGAGATCAAGAACCGCGCCTTCGACAGCCCCCGGGTGCGCGAGCTGGCCGGGGACGCCTGGGAGTCGACGAAGTCGTCGCTGCTCGGCGCGATGGACGACCCCGAGAGCCCGCTGCGCGCGAGCATCGAGTCGATCGTCGTCGACCTCGGCCGCCGGCTCTCGACCGATCAGGCGCTCGCCTCGACCGTCGACACCTGGATCGGCACCGTCGCGGCGAACCTCGTCGACCGCTACCGGGGCGACATCGCCAGCATCATCGGCGAGACGATCGGCCGCTGGGACCCGCAGGAGACCTCCGAGAAGCTCGAGCTGCAGGTCGGCAAGGACCTGCAGTTCATCCGGATCAACGGCACCGTCGTCGGCTCGCTGGCCGGCCTGGTGATCTTCACCGTCGCCCACGCTCTCCTCGGCTCCTGACGCGGGACGCCGGCCGCATCCTGCGCGCGACCGGAACGGGTCGCCCGGGCCCGCTCCGCAAGCCCTCGCCGGTGTCGGTGGTCGGGCGTACGGTCGCAGCATGAGCGACGACATCCCCAACACCACCGATCCCGACGTCAAGACCGAGGGCGACGTCCTCGGCGCCCGTGCCGATGACGGCAGCGACACCAGCGCCAGCAAGGACCCGTCCGACTGGGTCACCGGCGACGAGCCGATGACCGGCCCGCAGCGCAGCTACCTCGACACCCTCGCCCGCGAGGCCGGCGAGACCCTCCCCGCCGACATCACGAAGGCGGAGGCGTCCGAGCACATCGATCGCCTGCAGTCCGCGACCGGCCGCGGCGACGGCAGCAAGTAGCCTCCCGCCCCACTCGCACCCGGGCGCACGACGGCTGAGCATTGCTGCCGTCGTGCGCCCCCGTGTCGGGGCCGTCAGGACGCGCCGACCCTCTCTAGGGTCACGGGCATGGCGATGTCCCGGACCACGCAGACGGCTCTCGATCTCATCGACGCGGTACGGATCCCGGAGGGGATCGACCCGCGTCTCGCCCGCCAGGTCTCGCTCTCGCTGAGGCTCCTCCTCGAATCCGACAGCTTCGGTCCGAGCGACCGGACGCTGCGCCGCCGCTCCCGCAGGCTGCGCGCCGGTCGACTGGTCTGACGGCCCTGGCAGGAGCGCCTGCGTGACCTCGCAGGGGGCAGACAGCGCGCGCGCAGCGGTCTATAATTCGGGTCATCCGGTCCGCCGGACGCCCGCGGGGCCGAGCACGGGGACGACGTCGTTCCACGAGCCGGGCCCGCCGTCCGCTCGCACGACGAGCGACCGCTCCCTGCCGACGCTCAGCGCCGACGCCGTCTCAATGAGGAGACCGTCATGCCGTCCTTCCGCTCCACCCTGCTCGCCCTCGCCGCCTCCGTCGCCCTCGTGGGCGCCGCCGCCACCCCCGCCCTCGCCGATCACAACGCCGGGGCCAACCTCGACGGCTACGCCTCGACCGACATCTCGTCGAACGGCTCCTGCTACTACGGCGCCCTGCTGCCCGCCGCGCCCGGCTACAGCCTCCAGACGAAGGACTACCGCTTCGTCCGGTCCGGGACGTCGCTGACGCTCGTCTGCGTCTTCACCGGCATCCCCGCCTTCGTGCCCGCCGACGACACGGTCACCGGTGACGACTACACGGCGCCGACGCGGCTCACCCGGTACGTCTCCCTCGGCTCGTGCCTCCCGCCCGGCGTCGACTCCGCCTCCGAGCTCTACCCGGACTACGAGCGCGAGGTGCCGAGGGTCGACGCGGTCACCTACTCCTACCGCTCGACCACCACGATGGTCTGCCACTGGCGCGTCGACCCCACGCGCTGACCCGCAGGGGCGGCCGGCGGTGTCCCCTTCCGCCGGTCGCCCCGCCCCCGCGGCCGCCGCTGCTGATCGCTCAGCCGCCATCGCAGGGCGAGGAGGAGACCGAGGTTCAGAGGGAGGTGGGTCTCGATACGCCCCTGTGGGGCTACTCGACCCGCAAGATCTGCGGTCTGTCTTCCAGTCGACCCGACTCTCGAGCAGCCCCTCCCCGCCACCGATCCCTGTTGGTCGAGTAGCCGCCGCCGACGACGTACCGAGACCCCCCGCCGATCGAGCAGCTCCACCAGGCGCCCCGCCACCACCCCGCCCCGACAGGACACACCCGATGACCCACCGCCTCCAGCCCCACCAGAGCACGACCGTCCGCCTGGTCCGCTGGTTCCGCACCGTGGACGGCTGGCAGTCCGAGATCGTCCGCGGCCGCCTCCTCGAGCACCACGACGGCGTCTGGCGCCTGGTCTCGTTCGAGGACGGCGAGGAGCGCGAGTACCCCGACGCCGCCTGGTCCCTCTGCCACGAGTGATCTCGGCCGACGTCGGGAGGGGTGTCGAGCGCTGCTGCTCCGCCATGTCCACCGGCGCGCGTCACGCGGCGGTCGTGCTCGGGGGGCGGCGGGAGGAGTGGGCCCCGTCGGGCTCGAACCGACGACCCGCGGATTAAAAGTCCGCTGCTCTGCCAACTGAGCTAGAGGCCCGCGGCATCCAGGGTAGCGCCCCCGCGCGCCCGGACCGGTGTCGGGCATACCTGCCCAGGCGCAGGCGTTACCCTCCTCGAACCCCCACGAAGCAGGACGCGTCCGCGCGTCCCGCCCGACCGCGGAAGGCGGCCCCATGACAGACGGCTTCCACAAGCCGACCAAGTTCCCCTCCCGCGTCTTCGAGGCGTTCCAGGGCGGGGAGGACCCGGCGCAGATCAGCCGGGTCGCCCACGAGACGGCGATCGCACTGCTCAGCCGGGTGCGCGAGGACCCGGATCCGGTGGTCATCGACCGCCTGGTCGAGTACACCGACCACAACGGCATCGACGCGCTCGCCGAGCTGTGGGCCCGCTCCAGCCCGTCCAGCCTCCCCGGCGCCCTCTGGCGCATCTACCTGCTGCGGCTCGTCATCCGGCAGGACCCGGAGAGCACGAGCTTCCTCTACCAGCGCGGGGTCGAGCTCTCGGCGACCATCGACCCGGTCGTCGCCGGCGCGGTCACGCCGACCGGACCGACCGAGATCACCGAGCTGGCCGACCGCATCCTCCGCGGAGTGTTCGACGGCGACTTCGCCGTCGCCCTCGACCGCGCCGCGGCCTTCTGCCGGGTGAGCGCCTCCGGTGCCGCCTCGGTGGCCGACGACGTCGAGCTGATCGACGGACCGCGGGCGAGCCAGCTGACCACCCGCGCCCTCCGGCTCTCGACCACCGCGGCCGAGCTGGTGAGCTGCGCACGCCTCTGGCGCAGCGACTCGCTCGAGTAGGAGCGGACTCCGCTACCCGATCGCGGCGCCGTGCGGCACCCCGCGTTCTCGCTCCGCGAACGCCCCTCGCGGGCCTGCGGGGGACAGCCGGTACACTGGTCGGAGCCGGATCGCAGTAACCCCGGGCTCCACTTATAGCCGCTTCGAGCGGCCTCGCGCCGAGAGGCGTTTCTGCGATCCGGCCCCTTCTCCTCTCGACAGCATCCCCAGCGGATCCCGGCGGCGAGCGAGGGCCCAGTGGCGGGCGGTCCGAGGCGCGAGTCCTCCCCTCCCGGCAGAGTCCCCGACAGACAGGCGACATCCGGAATGAAGAACCGCAGGGCACTCCGGATCGGCGCGCGATGGTGGGCCGGGATCGCCCTCCTGGTGATCGCCGTCCTCCTCTTCCTCTCCGCCCCGGGCGTGGACGACGAGATCGGCGCCCTCCTCGGCAACGGCGTCGTCTTCTCGCAGGGCGCGCTGATGCGCACGCTCGCCGTGCTCGACACGGCCGCCGCGCTCTGGGTGCTCGTCCGTCCGCGCAGCTCCGCCGGTCTGACCGCGGCCCTCGTCGCCGTGATCGGACTGTGGCTCGCCCCGCGGATGGGCGCCGCGGCGCTGGTCGACCTGGGCGGCTTCGCTCTCGACGTCCGCTTCGTCGTCCTCCCCCTCGAAGTGTCGGTCGTGATAGCGGGACTCGCCGTGACAGCCTTCTGGATGACCCGGAATCTGAAGTCCCGGGCACGAGCAGGGCAGGGCGCATGAGCGACGACACCACCGCCGAGGGCACCGCCCCCGACCTCGGCGCTCTCCTCGAGCGGATCGCCGCGGGCGAGCAGGCCGCGTTCTCGCAGCTCTACGACCTCGTCGCCTCGCGCGTCCTCGGACTGATCACGCGGGTCCTGGTCGACCGCGCCCAGTCGGAGGAGGTGGCCCAGGAGGTCTTCCTCGAGATCTGGCAAACCGCTGGACGCTTCGCTCCGAATAAGGGAAGTGCGACGACCTGGATCCTCACGATGGCACACCGCAGGGCCATCGATCGGGTTCGCGCGGCCCAAGCGGGCCGTGATCGGGACGTCCGCATAGGAATCCGCGACCTCGGTCGCGACTACGACCAGGTCGCCGAGCAGGCGGAGGTGTCCCTCGAGCACGAGAAGGTCACCGCCGCCCTGGAGCGGCTGACCGAGCTCCAGCGGCAAGCGCTGCAGCTCGCGTACTACGGCGGCTACTCGCACAGCGAGATCGCCGGGATCCTGAACTGCCCCGTCGGTACCATAAAAACGCGCCTGCGCGACGGGATGATACGACTGAGAGAAGAGATGGGGGTGGCCCTGTGAACGACGTGCAACTCCCCGAAGATCCGCGCGAACTCGCAGCAGGACACGCACTCGGCATCCTCACCCCGGACGAGACCGCCCGGTACGAGAGATTCCTGGACGAGAATCCGGAGGCGCGCGGCGAGGCCGACGCGTTCTCGACCGTGGCCGACGCGCTGGCCGCCGACGCTCCGGCGGTCGCACCGTCGCCGGCCCTCAAGGCCGATCTGATGGCGCTGATCGCGACCACGCCCCAGCTGCCCCGCGACGACACCTCCGATGCTCCGGCCGAGGACCTCGCCGACCGGCGCGAAGCAGTCCCGACCCTGCACGCCGTCGAGCCCTCCGCGGCCGCCGCGAGCGGGCCGTCGGCCGTTGCGCCGTCCGCCACCGCGACCTCCGGCCGTCACGGCGCCGAGGCCCGCGCCCGCGGACGCTGGTTCACCCGCCCCGCCGTCTACCTCTCCGCCGCCGCCGCCGCGGCCGTCATCGTGGTCGGGGGAGTGGCGCTCCCGCCGCTGCTCACGCCCGATGCCGGGCAGAGCCAGCAGCTGACCGCGCTCGAGCAGATCCGCAGCGCTCCCGACGTGCAGGAGACGGCCGGAGCCGTCGCGACCGGCGAGACCGCGACCCTGGTCTGGTCGGCCTCGCTCGGCCGCTCGGCCCTCGTCGTCGACGACCTCGCGCCCCTGCCCGACGACAAGACCTACGAGCTCTGGTACATCGGCTCGTCCGGCCCGGTCTCGGCCGGGACGTTCGACGGGGGTGACGGCCGCACGGTCGCACCGCTCGAGGGCACGCTCGCCGAGGGCGCCGTCGTCGCGGTGACCGTCGAGGACGCGGGCGGCTCCGAGGCGCCGACCACCGACCCGATCCTGGCCATCGCGACCGCCTGACACCGCCACAGCACCCGGTACAGAAGAGCCGCACTCCCCGAGGGGTGCGGCTCTTCTGCGCTCCCCACCCGGGAACGCGGACTGCAGACGGCTCTCACGGGCTCCGGACAGCAGAAGAGCCGCACCCCCGGGGGAGTGCGGCTCTCGTGCGTGCGGTCGGAGACTCAGCCGAAGCGGCCCGAGACGTAGTCCTCGGTCGCCTGGACGGACGGCCGCGAGAAGATCGTGGCGGTGTCGTCGTACTCGATGAGCTTGCCGGGCTTGCCGGTGCCCGCGATGTTGAAGAACGCGGTGCGGTCCGAGACGCGCGAGGCCTGCTGCATGTTGTGGGTCACGATCACGATCGTGTACTCGTTCTTGAGCTCCTCGATCAGGTCCTCGATCGCGAGGGTCGAGATCGGGTCGAGGGCCGAGCACGGCTCGTCCATCAGCAGCACGTCGGGGGAGACGGCGATGGCGCGGGCGATGCAGAGCCGCTGCTGCTGACCGCCGGAGAGGCCGGAGCCGGGCTTCTCGAGCCGGTCCTTGACCTCGTTCCAGAGGTTCGCGCCCTGCAGCGACTTCTCGACGAGGTCGTCCGCGTCGGACTTCGAGATACGGCGGTTGTTGAGCTTGACGCCGGCCAGCACGTTGTCGCGGATGGACATCGTCGGGAACGGGTTGGGGCGCTGGAAGACCATGCCCACCTGGCGGCGCACGAGCACCGGGTCGACGCCCGGGCCGTAGAGGTTGTTGCCGTCGATCAGCACCTCGCCGTCGACGTAGGCGCCCGGGATGACCTCGTGCATGCGGTTGAGCGTGCGGAGGAAGGTCGACTTGCCGCAGCCGGAGGGGCCGATGAACGCCGTGACGGTGCGGGGCTCGATGGTGAGACCGACTCCCTCGACCGCGAGGAACTTGCTGTAGTAGACGTTGAGGTCGTTGACTTCGATGCGCTTGGACAACGGAGATCCTTAGGGTTAGCGGCCGAGCTTGGGGGCGAAGATGCGCGCGACCAGGCGAGCGAGCAGGTTGAGCAGCATGACGATCAGGATGAGGACCAGCGCGCCGGTCCAGGCCCGATCGATGTAGGCGGCCGCGTCGGCCCCCTGGTCGGCGTACTGGCGGAACACGTAGACCGGGAGGGTCATCATCCGGTCGTCGAACGGGTTGTAGTTCATCGACTGGGTGAACCCGGCGACGATGAGCAGCGGGGCGGTCTCGCCGATGACTCGGGCGATCGAGAGCATGACGCCCGTGACGATGCCGGCGATCGAGGTCGGCAGGACGATCTTCACGACGGTCAGCCACTTCGGCACGCCGAGGGCGAAGGACGCCTCGCGCAGCTCGTTCGGGACCAGGCGCAGCATCTCCTCGGTGGAGCGCACGACGACCGGGATCATCAGCACCGACAGCGCGATCGCGCCGCCGAAGCCCATCCGGATGCCGTCGCCGAAGAGGAGCACCAGCAGGGCGTAGGCGAAGAGGCCGGCGACGATCGAGGGGATGCCGGTCATCACGTCGACGAAGAAGGTGATGCCGCGGGCGAGCGCGCCCCGGCCGTATTCGACGAGGTAGATGGCCGTCATCAGGCCGATCGGGATCGAGATGACCGCGGCCAGCGCCGTGATGATCAGCGTGCCCACGATCGCGTGCAGCGCTCCGCCGCCCTCGCCGACGACGTTGCGCATCGAGGAGGTGAAGAAGAGGAGGTCGAAGCGCGCGGCGCCCGCGGTGATCGCGGTGTACATCAGCGAGATCAGCGGGATCAGCGCGACGACGAACGCGGCGGTGACCAGGGTGGTGACGACCCGGTCCGTCGCGCGGCGGGGGCCCTCGACCAGGCGGGCGAGGACGAAGACGGCGACCGTGTAGAGCACGGCGCCGAAGAAGACGGTGCCGACCACGTCGAAGCCCTGGGTGGTGCCGGTGACGGCGAGGAGGGCGTAGACGAGCGCCATCACGGCGATGCTGCCGACCAGGAGGGCGACAGGCGCCCACTTGGGCAGCTGGCCGCTGGTGAGCGTGTTGACCGGCGCAGGGACCGCGTCCTCGACGCGGCGCTGGCGGGGCGGAGTCATCGTGACCATCAGTTCGCTCCCGAGAAGGCCTTGCGGCGGTTGATGATGTAGCGCGCGAGCATGTTGACGAGCAGCGTGATGACGAAGAGCATCAGGCCGGAGGCGACGAGCTCGTTGACCTTCAGGCCGTAGGCCTCGGGGAAGCTCAGCGCGATGTTCGCGGCGACGGTGTTCGAGTTCGTCGACTGCAGCAGCGCGAAGTTCACGACGAAGGACGGCGAGAGCACGATGGCGACCGCCATCGTCTCGCCGAGCGCGCGGCCGAGGCCGAGCATCGACGCGGAGATGATGCCGGGGCGGCCGAAGGGCAGGACCGCCGTGCGGACCATCTCCCAGCGGGTCGCGCCCAGGGCGAGCGCGGCCTCCTCGTGCAGCGTCGGCGTCTGGAGGAACACCTCGCGCGAGATCGCCGTGACGATCGGCAGGATCATGACCGCGAGCACGAGGGCGACGGTGAGGATCGTGCGGCCGGTGCCGGAGACCGGGCCGTTGAAGAGCGGGAACCAGCCGAAGGCGTCCGTGAGGAACGCGTAGAACGGCTGGACGAAGGGGGCGAGCACCGTGATGCCCCAGAGGCCGAAGACGACCGACGGCACGGCGGCCAGCAGGTCGATCACGTAGCCGAGGCCCTGCGCGAGCTTGCGCGGGGCGTAGTGCGAGATGAAGAGCGCGATCCCGATCGCGATGGGGACGGCGATTACCATCGCGAGCCCGGCGGCGTAGACGGTGCCGAACACGAGCGGGCCGACGTAGGACCAGAAGCCCGCTCCGCCGGAGATCGTGTCGGGGGACGCCGTGAGAGCCGGGATCGACTGGACGACCAGGAAGAGGGCGACGGCGGCGAGGATGACGAGGATCAGCGCGCCGGAGGCGACTGCCGTTCCGGAGAAGATCCGGTCTGCGGGCCGCTGCTTCGCCTTGATGGCGCCGACGGGCCGCTCTGCGGTGGTCATGTGGGTGTCCCTGCGTTCGGTGTGGGGGAGGGGGCCGAGCCGTGACGCGGCCCCAGACCGGCTGGGGTCCGGGGCCGCGTCATGAGGGGGAGGTTACTTGATCGACTCGATGGCCGTCGCGACCTGGGTCGACAGCTCGGACGAGAGCGGCGCGGCGCCGGCGGAGGTGGCGGCCTCCTGCTGGCCCTCCTCGCTGGTCACGTAGCCGAGGTACGCCTTGACGAGCTCGCCCGTCGCGGCGTCCTGGTACTCCTGGCAGGCGATGAGGTAGCTCACCAGGACGACCGGGTAGACGCCGGCCTCCTCGGAGGCGTAGTCGATCTCGTAGACGATGTCGTTCTCGGGACGGTCGGTCGCCTCGGGGGACGCGTCGACGATCGCGGCAGCGGCCTCGGGCGAGTAGGCGACGAAGTCGTCGCCGACCTTCACCTTGGCGGTGCCCAGGCTGCCGGCGCGCGAGGCGTCGGCGTAGCCGATGGTGTTCTGGCCGTTGGTGACGGTGTCGATGACGCCCGAGGTGCCCTGGGCCGCCTCGCCGCCCTGGTAGGGCCAGACTCCGTCGGGCTCGGCGTCCCACACGGTGGGCGCGGTCGCGTTGAGGTACGCGGCGAAGTTCTCGGTGGTGCCCGAGTCGTCCGAGCGGTGCACGGCGGTGATGTTCGAGGACGGGAGCGTCGCGTCGGGGTTCAGCGCTGCGATCTCGGGGGCGTTCCAGGTGGTGATGGTGCCCTTGAAGATGCCCGCGATGGTGGCGGCGTCGAGGTTGAGCTCGTCGACACCCTCCACGTTGAAGACGATCGCGATCGGCGAGATGTAGGCCGGGACGTCGATGGCGGAGGTGCCGTCGACGCACTTGCCGAAGGAGCCGTCGAGCTCCTCGAGCTTCAGCGCGCGGTCCGAGCCGGCGAAGTCGGCGCCGCCGGCGATGAAGGCCTCACGGCCCGCGCCGGAGCCGTCGGGGGAGTAGTTCACGGTGACGCCGGTGTTCGCCTGCTGGAAGGCGGAGACCCAGGCCTCCTGGGCGGAGCCCTGCGAGGAGGCGCCGATACCGTTGAGGGTGCCCTCGAGGGTGCTGGCGGAGCCGGAGGAGGACGAGTCGCCGGTGGCGGCGGGCCCCTCGTTGGCAGCACAGGAGGTCAGCGTGATGGCTGCGACGGCGGCGATGACGGCCGCCTGGCCGAGACGCGAGAAACGCACAAGTATCCCTTTCGGGTAGGAAAGCAGGGGGGATGGACGGGCTTGGTGCGGCCCGCCAGCGAGAGTACGGAGGGGTCGTGTCCTGGCCCCGTCCGCTCGGTGAACGCGCGGTGAACGACGGGCCGCCCTCAGGCGCCGCCGAGCGCGGAGGAGCAGTATTCGCGCGGCAGGTCTGCGTCCCGCGCGCGGGCTCACTCGAGCGGTGCGTGCGTCTCGATCGCGACGATGCCGGAGCCCGGGTGCTCGACCGAGAGGTGCACGACCGCGAAGCCGCCGGTCGGCAGGTCGGAGGCCTCCTCGAGGTACGGGCCGATCGGGGTCGCGGTGGCCAGTGCCAGCTCGCGCAGGATCTCGGGGATCACCGGACCGTGGCTGCAGAGCACGGCGCTCTTGCGCGCGCGGACCCGCTTGCCGACGACGGAGCGGACGTCGGCGGTGCCGTGCTCGTGCGCGTCCTGGCTGAGGTCCTCCGAGAGGCGGACCGGCCGCTTGAGCAGCGCGGAGAGCGGAGTGATCGTGGTGCGGCAGCGCTTCGCCGTGCTCGAGACCAGCCGGCGGGGCCGCCACGCTGCGACGGCGCGGCCGGCCGCGGCCGCCTCATCCTCGCCGCGGCGGTTGAGGCGCCGGGTCGAGTCGCGCCCGTCCCAGGAGGACGCCGGGACCGCCTTGGCGTGCCGGAGCACCACGACCGCGAAGGTGTCGTGGGTGCCGCGCGAGACGATCCGCGCGAACTCGTCGACGATCTCGATGTCGTGCGGGTAGGTCAGGTAGCTGCGGGCGCGCTTGATCGTGACCCACTCGAGGGCCTCGACCTCGCGGTTCGGCACGAAGTCCGAGGCGAGCACCGCCTTCTCGGTCACCCGTGCCGCCCAGTAGTGCACGGTCTTCGGTCGCCCGTTCGGCAGCGCGTACTGCACGGTGCCGAGCGGCACTCCGAGCGCGACCGCGAACCCGGTCTCCTCGCGGATCTCCCGCACCGCGGTCTCCGGCAGCGATTCGCCCGGATCGACCTTGCCCTTGGGCAGGCTGACGTCCTTGCGGTGCGGCCGGTGGATCACCAGGACGTGCAGACGCCCCTCGATGATCCGCCAGCACACCGCGCCGGCTGCGTAGACGGTCCCCGTCACGGCGTCAGCGGGTGGAGGCTCGCGAGCCGGTCCGCGTCGCCGTGCGCTTGCGATGCGTGATGTGCGCCATCAGCCGGTTCTGCAGATCGGAGAGGGGTGCGCCGTCCTCGTCGAGGTGGTGCCGCGTCCAGATCCCGTCCGGGCCGAGCCACCAGGAGGCCGTCTTCTCGTCCATCGCGCGGTCGAACATGTCGGCGATCTCGCTGAGGTGCGCCGGCTCGACGATCCGCACCAGCGCCTCGACGCGGCGGTCGAGGTTGCGGTGCATCATGTCGGCGCTGCCGATGAAGACCTCGGGCTCGCCGCCGTTGACGAAGCTGAAGATGCGGGAGTGCTCGAGGTAGCGCCCGAGGATGGAGCGGACGCGGATGTTCTCCGAGAGTCCCTCCTGCCCGGGCTTCAGCCCGCAGATGCCGCGGACCCAGACGTCCACGGGCACGCCGGCCTGGCTCGCCCGGTAGAGCGCGTCGATCACCGACTCGTCGACGATCGAGTTCATCTTGATCCGGATGCCGGAGGGGCGGCCGGCGCGGGCGTTCTCGGTCTCGGCCGCGATCCGCTTCAGCAGTCCCTTGCGCAGGTGGCGCGGCGCGACCAGCAGGCGCTTGAACTTCTTCTCGATCGCGTAGCCGGAGAGCTCGTTGAAGAGGCGGGTGAGGTCCTTGCCGACCTCGGGGTCGGCGGTCAGCAGGCCGAGGTCCTCGTAGATCCGCGAGGTCTTCGGGTTGTAGTTGCCGGTGCCGATGTGGGAGTAGTGCCGCAGCACCCCGCCCTTCTCCTGGCGGATGACCAGCGCGAGCTTGCAGTGGGTCTTCAGCCCGACGAGGCCGTAGACCACGTGGACGCCGGCCTTCTCGAGCTTGCGCGCCCAGGAGATGTTGGCCTTCTCGTCGAAGCGCGCCTTGATCTCGACGAGGGCGAGCACCTGCTTGCCGGACTCCGCGGCGTCGATCAGCGCCTCGACGATGGGGGAGTCGCCCGAGGTGCGGTACAGCGTCTGCTTGATCGCCAGCACGTCGGGGTCGGCCGCGGCCTGCTCGAGGAACGCCTGGACGCTCGTCGCGAAGGACTCGTAGGGGTGGTGCAGCAGCACGTCGCCGCGCGAGACCGCCTTGAAGATGTCCTGGCGCTGGTTCGGCTCGCTCGGCGAGAGCTGCACGGCCGTCGTCGGGACGTGGTTGGGGTACTTGAGGTCCGGCCGGTCGATCTTCTGCAGGCTGAACAGGCCACCCAGGTCGAGCGGCGCTGGGAGCTTGTAGACCTCCTGCGTGGTGATGTCGAGCTCGCGGACGAGGAGCCCGAGGGTCTCGTCGTCCATGTCGTCGGTCACCTCGAGGCGGATGGGCGGGCCGAACCGGCGGCGGAGGAGCTCCTTCTCGAGCGCCTTGATCAGGTTCTCGGTCTCGTCCTCGTCGACCTCGACGTCCTCGTTGCGGGTGACCCGGAAGACGTGGTGGTCGAGGATCTCCATGCCCGGGAAGAGGTCGTCGAGCTGGTTCGCGATCAGGTCCTCGAGCGAGATGAAGCGCATCGGCTCACCGGGAGCGGCGACGCCGGCGATCCGGACGAAGCGCGGCAGCATCTGAGGCACCTTGAGGCGGGCGAACTCGGTCTTCTGGGTCTTCGGGTTGCGCACGCGCACCGAGAGGTTGAGCGAGAGCCCCGAGATGTAGGGGAACGGGTGCGCCGGGTCGACGGCCAGCGGCATCAGCACGGGGAAGACCTGCGCCGAGAAGTAGTCGTCGAGCACCTCGCGCTCGGCGTCGCTGAGCTCGCTCCAGCGGACGATGTCGATCCCGGCGTCGCGGAGGGCCGGCTCGACGAGCTCCTTGAAGGCGCGCGAGTGCCGCTGCTGCAGCAGGTGCGCCTTCTCGGAGATGTCGGTCAGCACGTCGACCGGCACCCGGCCGATGTTGGTCGGCAGTGCGAGGCCGGTGAGGATGCGGCGCTTCAGCCCGGCGACGCGGACCATGAAGAACTCGTCGAGGTTGGAGGAGAAGATCGCGAGGAAGTTGGCCCGCTCGAGCGCGGGCACCAGCGGGTCCTCGGCCAGCTCGAGCACGCGCTGGTTGAACGCCAGCCAGCTCAGCTCGCGGTCGAGGTAGCGGTCGTCCGGGAGCAGGGGGTCGGAGTGACCCTCCTCCTCCTCGTCGAAGTCGTCGTCGAGCTCGTCGCTCAGGCCGTCTTCGAGAATCAGGTTGTCGCCGTCCATGCGACCATCCTGGCACCGCGCCGGACGCGCCCGCGCCGCCCGTGGTGAATGCCGGGTGAACCCGGCCTGGGGAGGAGACTCGGAGCCGGTGCGCCGCTCAGCGCACCGCGGGGCGGCGGTGCAGGTACTGCACGTCGACGGCGGCGTCGGTGAAGCCGAGCGAGCGGTACAGCGCCACGGCGGAGCGGTTCTCGGCCTCGACGTAGAGGTCCGCGACGGTGCAGCCGCGCTCGAGCATCCGGGCGAGTCCCGCCCCGAGGAGCGTCCGCCCGAGCCCGCGACCGGCGGTCTCGGGGGCCACGCCGAGGACGTAGATCTCGCCCGTCGTCGACTCCGGCTCGATCTTCAGCCAGTCGTAGCCGACGAGCGCGCCGTCGGCGTCGCGGAGCAGGAGGAAGTCCCCGTCGTCGTACCAGGACTCGGCCCGGCGTGCGGCCAGGTCGTCCTCGGTGATCCGGCCCTGCTCCGGGTGCGCGGCGAAGACCCGGGCGTTGAGGGCGACCCACTCCGCCGGGTCGAGGTCGCGGCCGTCGGAGAGCGCGAAGCCCTCGGGGACGCTCACCTCGGGGGCGACGAGCGGATCGAGCGCGAGGTGCAGCAGCGTCCGCACCGGCGCGAAGTCGTGCGAGGCGGCGAGGGCCCTGGCTGCCGGGTGATCGCCGTGCGCCCAGGCGAGCAGTCCGGTGCGTCCGCTGGCGAGCACCTGATCGAGGACGGCGCGGCCGAACCCGACGCCGCGCCACTCCGGGTCCACGACGAACTCGAGCTCGCCCTGGCCGAGCACGGCGGCCGCCACCACGACGTCGGCGCGCAGGCCGACGAGGAGCGTGCGCGACCCGGCCCGCGCGTCGATCAGGGTCTGATCGCTGAACGGCGGCCGGCCGTCGAACCAGGCGGCCCGGCCGATCAGGTGCTCGAGCCCCGCGGCGACGGCGGGATCGGCCAGGTTCTCAACCGAGAGATTGAGCGACTCGTTCATTGTCCTCTTCGTACACGTTGAAGCGGTATCCGACGTTGCGGACCGTCCCGATGAGCGATTCCAGATCGCCGAGCTTGGCGCGCAGTCGCCGCACGTGCACGTCGACCGTGCGGGTGCCGCCGAAGTAGTCGTAGCCCCAGACCTCGCTGAGCAGCTGCTCGCGGGTGAAGACGCGCGACGGGTGCGTCGCGAAGAACCGCAGCAGCTCGAACTCCTTGAAGGTGAGGTCGAGCGGGCGCCCGTGCACCTTCGCGGAGTAGCTGGCCTCGTCGATCACGACGCCGGACGCCTGGATCCGCGAGGTCGACTGCTCCTGAGCGAGCCGGCCGATGACCAGCCGGATGCGGGCGTCGACCTCGGCGGGGCCGGCCGAGTCGAGGATGACGTCGTTCACGCCCCAGTCCGCGGAGACCGCGGTGAGACCGCCCTCGGTGAGGATGAGGATGAGCGGGACGTTGATCCCGGTGGTGGTCAGGATCTTGCAGAGCGACTTCGCGCTGGCCAGGTCCTGCCGGGCGTCGACGAAGATGAGGTCGCAGCTCGGGGCGTTCACGAGGTGCGCCGGCTCCGCCGGGATCTGCCGGGTCTTGTGGCTGAGCAGGCCCAGTGCGGGGAGGACCTCCGAGCCACCGGCTGAGGTCAGTATCAACAACTGCGCCACGGATCCTCCAGGATTGGTCTCCGGCAATACTAGCGGCGGGTCGGAGAGGCCGATTCCCTGGGGCACAATTGAGGGATGGGCAGGGATCGCGCGGGAGTGGCAGCGGTCTGGGTGCTCGCCCTCCTCGGCTCCGTCGTCACCCTGGTGATCGCCCCGGCCGGCTCGCAGCAGCTCTGGCTGGCGCTGACCTTCGGCGGCTGCGTCCTCGCGACCTTCGCCGTCCAGCTCGCCGTGGCGAAGGCGGACGGCTACCTGGTGCGCACGATGACGAGCGTCGTCGGCGCGATGGTCGTCGTCGCGGTCGCCAGCGGCATCGCCGCCCTCACCTCGCTCTGATCGGGCCTCCTCCACCCCGTCGCGTCGGTGCCGCCGGATAGGATGGGGTCATGCTTCTCGCCCTCGAACTCTTCTATCTCGGACTGCTCGGGCTCGCCTCGCTCGCGATCGCGTGGGTCTCCGGCGTGGTCGTCTACAAGCTCTACCGCGGCCAGCGCTAGCCGCCGCCGGAGCAGGTTTGATCTCCCTCCCCTCGGGCCTCCCGCCCGAACTCGTCCCGCTCTCCTGGCTGCTCGGCGTCTGGGAGGGGTCGGGTGTCATCGACTACGCCGTCGGCGACGACTCCGTGCAGGCCGAGTTCGGCCACCGCGTGAGCTTCAGCTACGACGGCCTGCCCTACCTCAACTACAGCTCGTACACCTGGCTGCTCGAGGACGACAGCGAGGTGGGCCACCGGCCGCTCGTGAGCGAGATGGGCTACTGGCGGCTCAGCCGCCCGCTCACCGACGCCGACGCCGGTCCCGCCATGCTGCCGGGCCGCGGTGCGCCCGCGTTCCCCGACGCCGAGTCGGTCGAGACGCTGCGCAACGGCGCGGGCGGCTTCGACATCGAGGTGTCGCTGGTGCACCCCGACGGCGTCAGCGAGCTGTACCTCGGCCAGGTCAAGGGCCCGCGGATCGACCTCGCGACCGACGCCGTCATGCGCACCGCCGCCGCGAAGGACTACGCGGCCGCCACCCGCCTCTACGGCCTCGTCGACGACCACCTGCTCTGGGCCTGGGACATCGCCGCGCTCGGCCAGGGGCTGCGCACCCACTCCTCCGGAAGGCTCGCCCGTGTCGAATGAGACCGCGTCCTCGGAGCGCCTGCCGATCTCCCCGCTGCTGTCGGTCTCGGGCGCCGTCGTCGGGACCAGTGCGGCCGAGCCCGGCATCGCCGCTCACTACGGCGAGCCGTTCCGCGAGCAGCGGGCGCTGGCCGCGGGCACCGCGATCGTCGACCTCTCGGGCCGCGGCGTCGTCACCGTCACCGGCCCGGACCGCCTCACCTGGCTCGACTCGCTGACCAGCCAGGCGCTCGCCCGTCTCGCCCCCGGCGACTCGGCCGAGACCCTGCTGCTGGACCCGTCCGGGCGGATCGAGCACCTCATCCGCATCGTCGACGACGGCGAGACCGCCTGGCTCCTCCTCGACCGCGACGAGACGCCGGGGCTCGCGGCCTGGCTCGACCGGATGCGCTTCATGCTCCGCGTCGAGATCGCCGACCGCACCGCCGAGTTCGCGACGCTCGCGACGCTCGGCGACGGCCCGGCGACCGCGCTGGCCCTCGAGCTCGCGGGGCAGTCCGGCATCAGCTGGCTCGATCCGTGGGCGCAGGTCCAGCCCGGCGGCTGGCAGTACGCCACCGCTCCCGCGCATCCCGCGGCCGGCTGGACCGCCCGCGAGACCCTCGTGCCGCGCGCGGCGCTCGACGGGCTCGAAGCCCGGGCCCGCGCGGCGGGCGTGGCGCTCGCCGGCTCCGACGCCCTCGAGGCGCTCCGCATCGCCGCCTGGCGCCCGCGGCACGCGACCGAGGTCGACGACCGCTCGATCCCGCACGAGCTCGACCTGCTCCGCTCCTCGGTGCACCTGGCGAAGGGCTGCTACCGCGGGCAGGAGACGGTCGCCAAGGTGCACAACCTCGGCCACCCGCCCCGCCGCCTCGTGCTGCTGCAGCTCGACGGCTCCGACTCGGCGCTGCCCGGCCACGGCGACGTCGTCACCGCACTCAAGGGCGGCGAGCCGGTCGAGGTCGGCACCGTCACCGCGAGCGCCTGGCACTACGAGGAGGGCCCCATCGCCCTCGCCGTCGTCAAGCGCTCGGTCCCCGTCGACCTCGAGCTCACCGTGCTGGCCGGCGAGATCCGCGTCTCCGCCGCCCAGGAGGTCGTCGTGCCGCCGGGCGCCGGCGCCGAGGCGGGAGTGCCCCGCCTGCCCCGCCTCGGGGCAGCGACCAGGTAGGCCACGCCGTGGTGGCCGCAGGACCCGCTCGGCGGGACCGGGCGGCCGCGCGGATCCGGGCGCTCGTCCGCCTCGACGACGTCCGGCCCGGCCGGGGCGTTGCGCGCGCCGTGGCCTCGCTGCCCGCGGTGCTGCAGATCGTCCTCGCGGCGATCCTCGCCTACTCCGTCTCGCGCTTCGTCTTCGGGCACCCCGCCCCGGTGCTGTCGCTGACGGCGACCATCTCGAGCCTGGGCATCGCGCGCGACACCCGGCCGAAGCAGGTCGCCGAGACCGCGATCGGCATGCTGATCGGGATCACCGCGAGCGAGGTGCTGCTGCTGCTCTGGGGCACCGGCGTCTGGCAGCTGGCCGTCGTGCTCGGGATCGTCTTCACCGTGGGGCGGGCGCTCTCGCCGTCCCCCGGCTTCGCCGTCGCGGCCGGCACGCAGGCGATGCTGGTGATGATCCTGCCCGCGCCCGACGGGGGAGTGTTCACCCGGAGCCTCGACGGGCTGGTCGGCGGACTCGCCGCGCTGCTGTGCACCGCGATCGTGCCGCGCAACCCGCTCCGGGCGGCGCGCGCCGAGGCGCGGCGGCTGGTGTCGGCACTGGCGGAGACGATCGACGCGCTCGCCGACGCGCTCCGCCGGGGCGACCAGGCGGCCTCCGCGGCGGCGCTGGAGCGCGTCCGCGGCACGCAGCCGGTGATCGACGGCTGGACGGCCGCCCTCGACTCGGCGATCGGCGTCGCGCGGATCTCGCCGTTCGTCCGGCGGCATCGCGCCGAGCTGGAGCGGCAGCGCACGATGCTCGCCGCGCTCGACCTCGCGACGCGCAACCTCCGCATCGTCGCGCGGCGCACCGACTTCCTGGTCGGCGACGCCGTGCCGCGGCCGGCGCTCGCCGACGTGGTCGCGGACTTCGGCCCGGGGATCGCCCTGCTCGGCCGGGCCGTCACCGAGCCCGCTGTGCTCGCGCTCGCGCGTCAGGACCTCGTGCTGCTCGCGACGACCCTCGACCCGCAGGCGCTGATCCCCGAGGCGCGGCTGGCGGAGAAGACGCTGCTGGTCATCCTCCGCCCGCTCGTCGTCGACCTGCTGACGGCGACCGGTGCGAGCTCGGCCGAGGCGCGAGCCGCGCTGCCCGAGCTCGCCTGACCGGCCGGGCTCCTCCGGCGCTCACGCGTTGGTGGCGTCCTGCACCTCGCCCACGAGCTCCTCGATGATGTCCTCGAGGAAGAGGACACCGGTGGTGCGGCCCTCGGCGTCGACCACCCGGGCGAGGTGCGCGCCGGTGCGCCGGAGCGCGGCGAGCGCGTCCTCCAGCTCGTCGCCGGCCGAGACCGCGGCGAGCCGGCGGATCCGCTTGCGCGGCACCGGCACCTCGGTCGCGTCGAGGTCGGAGACGTCCTTGAGGTGCAGGTAGCCGCCGGGCAGTCCGTCGCCGTCCGCGAGCAGGTAGCGCGAGTAGCCGTGCTCGGCGACCGCGCGGCGCACGTCCGCGGGCGTGGCCTCGGCGGGCAGCAGCACCATCCGCTCGAGCGGGACCGCGACGTCCGCGACCCGCTTGGTCGTGAACTCGAACGCCGCCGTGACGGTGCCGGACGGGTCGACCAGCACGCCCTCGCGGGTCGACTGGCGGACGATCGCGGCGACCTCGTCGAGCGTGAAGGCGCTGGTCGCCTCGTCCTTCGGCTCCACCCGCACCAGGCGGAGGATGCCGTTTGCGACCGCGTTCAGCGACCAGATCACCGGCTTCACCAGGCGCGAGACGAGCACGAGCGGCGGAGCGAGGAGCAGCGCGGCCCTGGTCGGCACCGAGAACGCCAGGTTCTTCGGGACCATCTCGCCGAACACGACGTGCAGGAAGGTGACGAGCAGCAGCGCGGCGACGAACGCGATCACGCCGATCGCCTCCGCGGACAGCGCCGTGAAGCCGAGCGGGATCTCGAGCAGGTGGTGGATCGCCGGCTCGGAGACGTTGAGGATGACCAGCGAGCAGACGGTGATGCCCAGCTGGCTCGTCGCGAGCATCAGGGTGGCGTGCTCCATCGCCCAGAGCGTGGTCTTCGCGGCACGGCTGCCCGCATCGGCCCGTGGCTCGATCTGCGAGCGGCGCGCGGAGATGACGGCGAACTCGGCGCCGACGAAGAAGGCGTTGACGATCAGCAGGACCACGAGCCAGGCGATCCCGGGCAGGTACTCACTCATGGACGGCCCCCTCGGCTCGGAGGGCGGCGACGCCGACGGCATCGCCTCCGTCGGGACCGCCTTCGCCGGCGGCCGGGGTGAAGCGGACGCGGTCGACGCGGTGGGCGGCGACGCGGTCGACCCGCAGCACGCCGCCGGCCACGGCGACCTCGTCGCCGAGCTCGGGCACGCGTCCCAGCGTCGAGGCGAGGAAGCCCGCGACCGTGTCGTAGTCCTCGCCCTCGGGCACCACGGCGCCGAGGCGCTCCGCGACCTCGTCGGGACGCAGCTCGCCGCCGAAGGTCGCCGAGCGGCCGGAGCGGACGACGCCGGCGCGGCTGCGATCGTGCTCGTCCTCCAGCTCGCCGACGATCTCCTCGACGAGGTCCTCGAGCGTCACGACGCCCGCGGTCCCGCCGTACTCGTCGACGACGACCGCGATCGCGAGGCCGCTGCCGCGCAGGGGAGCGAGCAGGGCGTCGGCGCGCGCGGTCTCGGGGACGCGCATCGGCGCGATCATCAGCGACTCCGCAGTCGCCTGCGCCCGGTCCTCCGGTGCCAGTGCGAAGGCGTGCTTGACGTGCAGGACACCGCGGACGTCGTCGGAGTCGCGGCCGATGACGGGGAAGCGCGAGAACCCGGTGCGGTTCGCGAGCCGGACCACGTCCTCCGCGGTGCTCGCGAGCGGGACGGAGGCCATCCGGACCCGCGGCGTCATCACGTCGGCGACGCTGCGGCTCGAGAAGCGGAGCGTGCGGTGCAGCAGGTCCGCGTGGTCGCGGTCGAGCGTGCCCTCGAGCACCGAGCGGCGCACCAGCGAGCCGAGCTCGTCGGCGCTGCGGGCGCCCGAGAGCTCCTCCTTGGGCTCGATGCCCATCGCGCGGATCAGGGCGTTGGCCGTGTTGTTGAAGAGCAGGATCACGGGCTTGAAGACCGTGGTGAAGAGGATCTGGAACGGCACGACGACCTGCGCGGTCCTCAGCGGCAGCGCCAGCGCGAAGTTCTTGGGGACCAGCTCGCCGATCACCATCGAGAAGACCGTCGCCAGCAGGACGCCGACGACCGTGCCGATGCCCGGCACGATCTCGGCCGGGATCCCGAGCGAGCGCAGCGGATCGCCGAGCAGCGAGCTGATCGCGGGCTCGAAGGTGTAGCCGGTGAGCAGCGTGGTGAGCGTGATGCCCAGCTGCGCGCCGGAGAGATGGGTGGAGGTGATCCGCAGGGCGGAGATCGTCGGGTCGAGGCGCTTCTCGCCGCGGCCGCGACGCTCCTCGAGCTCATTGCGGTCGAGGTTGACCAGCGCGAACTCGGAGGCGACGAAGAGACCGGTGCCGACGGTGAGGAGGAGGCCGATGACGATGCCGAGCCATTCAGGCACCCGCGGCACCGCCGATCAGGGTCGAGGTCGGTGCGGCGGGCGAAGGTTCAGGGGGAGGGTCGTCCATGGGGCATGAGGGTAACGACCTTAAATATGAGAATGCTCACAGGAGGGACGGGGCCGGGTCGAGCGGAGCCACCGCCTCCCACGCGACGGTCACCTCGCCGAGCCGCCACCGCCGCCGGCCGCCGAGGATCGGCCACTCGCCGCGGAGCGACTCGACGGCGGCGATCCAGCGCTGCGTCGGCCCGTAGACGGCGAGCGGGGCGGCGTGCAGCCAGGCCCGCTCGAGCGCGAGCAGGAAGGCGTGCACCGGCTCGCCCGCGACGTTGCGGTGGATCAGCGCCTTCGGCAGCCGCTCCGCCGCGATCATCGGCGAGGGCACGGCGCCGAGCCGGAGCGACAGCGTGAGCGAGCGCGGCCCCTCGCGGCCGATCTCGATCCAGGTGCAGATCCGGCCGATCTCGTCGCAGGTCCCCTCCACCAGCACACCGTCGGGGGTCAGCCGGTCGGTCATCGTCCGCCATGCCTCCGCCACCGCGGACTCGTCGTACTGCCGGAGGACGTTGAAGGCGCGGATCACGCTCGCCCGCTGCCGCCCGGGCAGAGGGACCTCGAAGCCGCCGCGCTCGAAGCGCACCCGCGCATCGGCCGGGAAGGCGGTACCCCCTTGGCGGACCCGCTCCAGCTGTCGTCGCGCGGTCTCGACGCGGGCCGGCTCGATCTCGAAGCCGACCACGTCGACGCCGGGCGCCGAGCGGACGAGGCGGCGGTGCAGCTCGAGCGTGGTGACCGCGCTCGCGCCGAAGCCGAGGTCGACGACGACGGGCTCCGGGGTGGTGCGCAGGACCGGCAGCTCGGCCAGCCGGCGGTCGACCCGGCGGAGGCGGTTCGTGCCCGTCGTGCCGCGGGTGACGGCTCCGATCGGCATGGTCTCCAGCGTATCCGTGGGCGCAGGGGCCGCCTCTAAACTGGACGCATGTCCGAGACCTACACCCTCATCCTCGTGCGCCACGGCAACAGCGAGTGGAACCAGAAGAACCTGTTCACCGGCTGGGTCGACGTGCGGCTGACCGAGCAGGGCGTCGCGGAGGCGACTCGCGCCGGCGAGCTGCTGGTCGAGGCGGAGCTGCACCCCGACGTCGTGTACACCTCCCGCCAGACGCGCGCGATCCAGACCGCGAACATCGCGCTCGAGAAGGCCGACCGCCTGTGGATCGACGTGAAGCGCTCCTGGCGCCTCAACGAGCGCCACTACGGCGCGCTGCAGGGCAAGGACAAGGCGCAGACCCTCGCCGAGTACGGTCCCGAGCAGTTCATGACCTGGCGCCGCTCGTTCGACGTGCCGCCGCCCCCCATCGACGACGAGGACCAGTACTCGCAGGCGCACGACGAGCGCTACGCCGACCTCGGCGACGACCTGCCCCGCACCGAGTCGCTCAAGCTCGTGATCGAGCGGATGCTGCCCTACTGGGAGTCGGACATCAAGCCGGATCTCGCCTCGGGCAAGACCGTCATGATCACCGCGCACGGCAACTCGCTGCGCGCGCTGGTGAAGACCCTCGACGGCATCTCCGACTCGGACATCGCCGAGCTGAACATCCCGACCGGCATCCCCCTCGTCTACACCCTCGACGAGAACTTCGAGCCGATCGGCGAGGCCCGCTACCTCGACCCCGAGGCCGCCGCCGCCGGCGCCGCCGCCGTCGCCGCCCAGGGCGCCAAGAAGTAGCCCCCCCCTCGCACCCCCGCACGGCCCGCCGGAGTCCCCACTCCCGCGGGCCGTCCGCGTCCGTCCCCTCGCACGCCGGTCGAGCAGCCGCGGCACGCGTCGTACCGAGACCCCGCCTCCGTACGACGGCGGATCTCGATACGCACGCTGCGCGCGCTACTCGATCAGCATGAATGAGCCAGGTCGCGGAACGCGCCTCTTGCATGGTGGCGCGACTCGATCAGCGTGGACGCGAAAGCCAGGTCGCGGAACGCGCCTCTTGCATGGCGGCGCGACTCGATAAGCGTGGACGCGAGAGCGAGGTCGCGGAACGCGCCCCCATGCTGTGCAAAAGAAGGCCGCGGAACGCGCCCCTTCCCTGCTGGTCGAGTAGCCGCGGCACGCGGCGTATCGAGACCCCGCGTCCTTACGACGGTGGATCTAGATACGCGCGCCGCGCGCGCTACTCGATCAGCATGGAAGTGCGGGCGATCGACCAGCGAGGCACGGTAGCTGTCACTCGACGCCCGGGCGTTGAGCGTGCAGACCAGCCGCCCCCCCACAAGGCGAACGGGCGAATCGCGTGCCAGCGATTCGTCATAGCCGTTCGCGCCCCGCTCTGCGGAACGCAAGCACGCGGTCTGCCGACCGCGGTCGATATCGCGCTCGCGCGACATCGACAAATAAACTCAGCCCCAGTCGCCCGAGATCAGGTACTGGACCTTCTTCGCGATGGACACCGCGTGGTCGGCGAAGCGCTCGTGGTAGCGGCTGGCGAGGGTGGCGTCGACGGTGTCGGCGGCCTGGCCCTTCCACGCCTCGCTGAGGACCTTGTCGAAGACGCTGACGTGCAGCTCGTCGATCTTGTCGTCCTCGTCGCGGATCTCCTCGGCGAGGCGGGGGTCCTGCGTGCGCAGCAGCTCGGTGAGCTTGTGCGCGACGACGACGTCGAGGCGGCCCATCTCGACGAAGGTCGGGCGGAGCGACTTCGGCACGACCTTGTCGGGGAAGCGGTAGCGGGAGAGCTGGGCGATGTGCTCGGCGATGTCGCCCATCCGCTCGAGCGAGGCGCTGATCCGCAGTGCGGACACGACGGTCCGCAGGTCGCGGGCGACGGGGCCCTGGCGGGCGAGGATGTCGATCGCGAGCTCGTCGAGGCTGATGGCCAGCTCGTCGATGCGGGCGTCGCTGGCGATGACCTCCTCGGCGAGGGACACGTCGGAGTGGTTGAACGCCTGGGTCGCCTTCTCGATCGCGATCTCGACGAGTCCGGAGATCTCGACGAGCCGATCCTGGACCTCGGCCAGCTCCTGCTGGAAAACTTCGCGCATCTTCTTCTCGACCCTCTCTGCGGCACGCACGGAGACCGGTGCCGATCCGCGCCGCGCACGGCGCTGCGACTGCACCAGTCCGGCGCAGGCGCAGCCATGATGACCACGGCAGGTTAACGAACGGTGCCGAGCGTTTGAACAGTACTCGACCCGCGACCCGTCGCCGGGCATCCGGTAGGGAGACGCGCGGTGGATGGATAGCCTGGGAGCGTGGATCCAGGCCTGATCGTCGTGCTGTCGCTCGTTCTCGGCATCGTCATCGGGATCGTCCTCACCAGCGTCGTCACCCTCGCCGCGCGCCAGGGCCGGATCGCCGCGGAGGTCGTCACCGTCGGCCTGCCCGAGGGCATCGGCGCGATCATCGACGCCGTCGGCGCTCCCGCGTTCGTGACCGACCCCTCCCACAACGTGCTGAAGGCGTCCGCCCGCGCGATCTCGCTCGGCCTCGTCTCCCAGGACACGCTCCTCCACCCGGACCTCGTCGCGATCGTCGACCGGGTGCGCCGCTTCGGCGACGACATCGAGCAGGACCTGGAGTTGGCGACGAGCCCGCTCTCGGACGCCGCGGTCACCCTCGTCGTGCACGCCACGCGGCTCGGCTCCCGCTTCGTCCTCGTCCTCGCCGAGGACCACACCGAGGCCCGCCGGCTGGAGGCGGTCCGCCGCGACTTCGTCGCCAACATCTCGCACGAGCTGAAGACGCCGATCGGCGCGGTCGGCCTGCTCGCCGAGGCCCTCGACTCCGCCGCCGACGACCCGAAGCAGGTCCGCCGGTTCGCGCACCGCCTCACCCAGGAGTCGCACCGCCTCGCGAAGATCACCCGCGAGATCATCGAGCTCTCCCGCCTGCAGTCGGCGGACGTCGCCGGCTCCGCCGAGGTCGTCCGCGTCGACGACATCGTGGTCGCTGCGCTCGAGACGACGCACGTGATGGCGGAGTCGCACGACGTCACCCTCGTCAAGGGCGGGATGAAGAAGGCGTACGTCGCCGGCCAGGAGAAGATGCTCGTCTCGGCGCTGCACAATCTGCTGGCCAACGCCATCCAGTACTCGCCGCCCGGCTCCCGCGTCGGGATCGGCGTCCGCTCCACCGGCGGCGTCGTCGAGATCGCCGTCACCGACCAGGGCATCGGCATCCCCGAGGAGGACCTCGACCGCGTCTTCGAGCGCTTCTACCGCGTCGACCAGGCCCGCTCCCGCCACACCGGCGGCACCGGGCTCGGCCTCAGCATCGTCAAGCACGCCGTGCAGAACCACGGCGGCGACGTCCGCGTCTGGTCCAAGCCGGGCCGCGGCAGCACCTTCACCATCCGACTCCCCGAAGTAGACCCGGCCAGGACGCCCTTCGCGTCCGCCGCCCCGATAGGAGACACCGCGTGACCAGCATCCTGCTCGTCGAGGACGAGAGCGCCCTCAGCGAGCCGCTCAGCTACCTGCTCGAACGCGAGGGCTACGACGTCACCGTCGCCGAGGACGGGCTGCGCGCCGTCGCCGCCTTCGACGAGGGCGAGTACGACCTGATCCTGCTCGACCTCATGCTCCCCGGCATGCCCGGCACCGAGGTGTGCCGCGAGATCCGCACCCGCTCCGCGATCCCGATCATCATGGTCACCGCGAAGGACTCCGAGGTGGACATCGTCGTCGGACTCGAGCTCGGCGCCGACGACTACGTCACCAAGCCGTACTCGACCCGCGAGCTGCTGGCCCGCATCCGCGCCGTCCTCCGCCGCCGCACCGAGGACCCGGGGGAGGAGCGCATCGTCGTCGCCGGCCCCGTCCGCATGGACATCGAGCGCCACACCGTCGAGGTCGACGGCGTCGAGACCCCGATGCCGCTCAAGGAGTTCGAGCTCCTCGAGATGCTGCTCCGCAACGCCGGCCGCGTCCTCACCCGCGGCCAGCTGATCGACCGCGTCTGGGGCAGCGACTACTTCGGCGACACCAAGACCCTCGACGTCCACGTCAAGCGCATCCGCTCCAAGATCGAGAAGACGCCCAAGGAGCCGGTGCTCCTGGTGACTGTCCGCGGCCTCGGCTACCGCTTCGACGCCTGAGATCGCGGGGCCTGGCGGGGGCGTCTGCGGCGTTGTCGTCGGTTGCGATACCGCCGGTATCGCGCCCTCCTCCGCCTTGCAGCCACCCCCGCCAGGCCCCGCGATCACGTGCTGACGTCGGGGGCGGCGAACCGCCGTCTGCAGACGTGCAGGCGCTGATTTGGCCGTCGCAGTGCGACGAGCGGTCAGAGGGGCCGTCGCTGCGCGACGAGCGGTCTGCGACAGGGCCGTCGCTGTGCGACGAGCGGGTTCGGCGGAACATGCTGGTCGAGTAGCCCCGCAGGGGCGTATCGAGACCCGCCCGCCGGGATGACGAAGGGCCGCCCACCGAGGTGGACGGCCCTTCGCGGGAGCGGGTGCTACTCGGCCGGGGCGTCGACGCCGGGCTGCACGGTCGGGGTGGGCAGCGCCGTCTGCGCCGGGTTCGGCGTGGGCGTGAGGGTCGGGCTGGCCGACGGGGCCGGGGTCAGCGTCGCGTAGGCCTCGAGGGCGTTCGTCAGGATCGGGACGAGCAGCTCCTCGCCCTCCTCCGAGCCGTACTGGAAGTAGACGGGGAACAGGCTGCCGGGGATCGTGTCGAGGCCCTCCATGGTGACCGACTCGGTGCTGCCCGGGCGGACCTCCGTGCGACCGGGGACCGCGTCCACCGTGTCGCTGGTGCGGCCCGTGCTCGCCTCGTACTGCACCTCGACGCTCACCGTCTCGTCGGTGTCGTTGACCAGGGAGACGACCAGCGTGCCGGTCTCGCCGTCCTCGGAGATGATCATCGCGTTGCGGATGGCGAGATCGCCGATCGTCGCACCCACCCCGTCGCTCGGGTCGTAGATGGCCCGCGTCGCCTGCGGGGCGACCAGGTTGCAGCCGGCGGTGGCGAACGCGACGCCGACCGCGAGAACGACGGATGCAGCGATGCGCGCCTTCACGGGTTCCTCCAGATCATCGGCTCCGCCCGCCCCGGACAGGGCGGAATCGAGGTGCAGGAGCCGGAAAAAGACTAGCGCAGCCTCGTCGGCGTCCCGGCCGGGCTGCCCCCTCCTCGCGCCCGCTGCTACTGTGACCGGCGGCGAAAGGACGTCCCGTTGAACACCGTCTCCGGATCGGCGCCGACCGCGGCCGTCGTGATCGTCGCCGCCGGCAGCGGCACCCGCCTCGGGCGCGAGCTGCCGAAGGCCTACGTCGAGTGCGCCGGCGTCACCATCCTCGAGCGCAGCCTCCGCACGGTCCTCACCCTCGCCGAGCCGGTCCAAGTGGTCGTCGTCGCACCGGAGTCCCTCGTCGACGCGACCGTCGAGCTGTGCCGCCGCGCCTCCGGGCCCGCCGTCGAGGTCCTCGTCACCGCCGGCGGATCGACCCGCCAGGACTCCGTCGCCCGCGGACTCGCCCTCCTGCACCCGGGAGTCGACACCGTCCTCGTGCACGACGCCGCCCGGGCCCTCACGCCCGTCGCGCAGTTCGAGCGCGTCCTCGCGGCCGTCCGCTCGACCGGCGGCGGCGCGATCCCGGGCCTGCCCGTCACCGACACCATCAAGCTGGTCGGCGCCGACGGGGCGATCCTCGACACGGTCGACCGCTCGCAGCTCGCCGCCGTGCAGACGCCGCAGGGCTTCCCCCGCCGCCTGCTCGACGAGGCCTACGCCGCCGCCGGCCGGGAGTTCACCGACGACGCGGCCCTCCTCGCCGCTCACGGCCGCGGCTCCGTCGTCGTCCCCGGCGATCCGCTCGCCTTCAAGATCACCACGCCCTGGGACCTCGCCCGCGCGGAGCAGCTGCTCGCGCCGCCGCCGTCGTCCGCGGTGCCGCGGGTCGGCATCGGAACCGACGTGCACGCCTTCGACGACGCGTCGCCGCTCTGGCTCGCCGGACTGCACTGGCCGGGGGAGCGCGGACTCTCCGGGCACAGCGACGGCGACCCCGTCGCGCACGCGATCTGCGACGCCCTGCTCGCCGCGGCGAACCTCGGCGACATCGGCTCCCGCTTCGGCACGGACGACCCGCGGTTCCAGGACGCGCACGGCGAGGTCTTCCTCCGCGCGACGCGCGAGCTCGTCGAGGCGGCCGGCTTCACGATCGGCAACGTGTCGGTCCAGCTGATCGGCAACCGCCCGAAGTTCTCCCCGCGGCGGGACGAGGCCCAGCAGCTGCTGTCCGCGCTCCTCGGCGCCCCGGTCAGCGTCGCCGCCACGACCTCGGACGCGCTCGGCTTCACCGGGCGGGGGGAGGGGGTCGCCGCCACGGCCACGGCACTCGTCCTCCCCACTCCCGGATCCGCGCACTGATCCACCGCGCCAGCCCGCCGCCCGGCCGCGCCCGCCCCGCCCGGTAAACTCGCGGCGTGACTCTGCGACTGCACGACTCGAAGGCCCAGGCCCTCGTCGACTTCGTCCCCCTCCGCGAGAACGAGGTCGGGATGTACGTCTGCGGACCCACGGTGCAGTCGTCGCCGCACATCGGGCACCTGCGCTCCGCCCTGGTCTACGACCAGCTGCGCCGCTGGCTGGCCTACCGCGGCTACCGCGTCACCCTCGTCCGCAACGTCACCGACATCGACGACAAGATCCTCGCGATCGCCGAGCAGGCCCGCCGCGCGGCAGGCGAGGGCGAGCCCTCCGAGCAGTGGTGGGCGCTCGCCTACCGCGTCGAGCTCGAGTTCACCGCCGCCTACTCCGCGCTCGGCATCCTGCCGCCCACCTACGAGCCGCGCGCGACGGCGAGCATCGCCGAGATGGTCGCGCTCGTGCAGCGTCTGATCGAGCTGGGCCACGCCTACCCCGCTCCCGACGACTCCGGCGACGTCTACTTCGACACCCGCTCCTGGCCGGACTACGGCGCGCTCACGCACCAGCGCCTCGAGAGCATGGAGGCGGCGACCGACGCCGACCCGCGCGGCAAGCGCGACCCGCACGACTTCGCGCTGTGGAAGGGCATGAAGCCCGACGAGCCCGAGTCCGCCTCCTGGGCCTCGCCCTGGGGGAGGGGCCGTCCCGGCTGGCACATCGAGTGCTCCGCCATGTCGACCAAGTACCTCGGCACCCAGTTCGACATCCACGGCGGCGGGCTCGACCTGCGCTTCCCGCACCACGAGAACGAGCTCGCCCAGTCGAGTGCCGCGGGCCACGCCTTCGCCAGCTACTGGCTGCACAACGGCCTCGTCTCGGTCACCGGGCAGAAGATGAGCAAGTCGCTCGGCAACTCCGTCTTCGCCTCCGAGCTGCTCGACTCCGCCCGGCCGCTGGTCGTCCGCTACTACCTCGGCTCCGCGCACTACCGCTCGACGCTCGAGTTCCACGACGGTGCGCTCGAGGAGGCCGAGGCGGCGCTCGAGCGGATCGAGGGCTTCCTCGACCGCTCCCGTCGGCGCCTCGAGGGCACCCGCTTCGCCGCCGTCGGCGAGCCGGTCGTGCCGGACGAGTTCGCCGAGGCGATGGACGACGACCTCTCGGTCCCGCAGGCCATCGGCGTCCTGCACGAGACCGTGCGGGCCGGCAACGCCGCCCTCGACGCGGAGGACCTCGGCACGGTGTCCGCGCTGCGCACCCAGGTCCTCGCCATGGCGTCGGTCCTCGGGATCGACCCGGAGGCCCCCGAGTGGGCGCGCTCCGACGACGAGCCCACCTACCGGGCCCTCACCGTGCTCGTCGACCGCCTGGTCGCCGAGCGGCAGACCGCGCGCGAGCAGCGCGACTGGGCGGCCGCCGACCGCATCCGAACCGATCTCGCTGCTGCGGGAATCACGATCGAAGACACCCAGACGGGTGCGCATTGGAGTCTCGATGGCGAATAAGCCCGGCCGCCCAGGAGCGGTCCGCAAGAAGAGCAAGGGCAAGGCCGTCGGTTCCGGCGGTCAGGGCCGTCAGGCCCTCGAGGGCAAGAAGCCCACACCCAAGGCCGAGGACCGGCCGTACCACCCCGCGGGCAAGGCGAAGCTGGCGCGCGAGCGCTTCGTCGCCGCCGGCGGCAAGGGCCGTCCCGGAGCGGCGCTGAACGGCGCGGCCCGCGGCCAGGGCCGTCCGGCCCCGTCGCGGAAGCCCAAGAGCGGCGACGAGTCCGAGATGGTCACCGGCCGCAACTCGGTCCTCGAGGTGCTGCGCGCCAAGATCCCCGCGACGACGCTCTACCTCGCGACGCGCATCGAGATGGACGACCGGGTCAAGGAGGCGCTCAAGCTCGCCACCGCCCGCGGCATCCCCGTCCTCGAGGTCATGCGCCCTGAGCTCGACCGCCTCGCCGGCCCGGACTCCGTGCACCAGGGCCTCGTGCTCAAGGTCCCGCCGTACGAGTACGCGCACCCGAGCGACCTGCTCGAGCGCAGCGTCTCCCGCGGCGTCGTCCCGCTGTTCGTCGCGCTCGACGGCATCACCGACCCGCGCAACCTCGGCGCGATCATCCGCTCCGTCGCCGCCTTCGGCGGACAGGGCGTCATCGTGCCGCAGCGCCGCTCGGTCGGACTGAACTCCGCCGCCTGGAAGACCTCGGCCGGAGCCGCCGCGCGCGTGCCCGTCGCGATGGCGTCCAACCTCACCGCGATGATCAAGGACTACAAGCGCGACGGCGTCTTCGTCATCGGCCTCGACGGAGACGGCGACACCATGCTGCCGGGCCTCGAGCTCGCCGACCGGCCGCTCCTCGTCGTCGTCGGCAGCGAGGGCAAGGGCCTCTCCCGCCTCGTCACCGAGCAGTGCGACGCCGTCGTCTCCATCCCGATCAGCGCCGCCACCGAATCGCTCAACGCCGGCATCGCGGCGTCGGTCGCGCTCTACGAGATCTCCAAACTCCGCGCCGCCTCCGAATAGCGCGGGCAGCGCGGGCGCCGGCACGGCGATCTGCGGCGTTGTCGTCGGGCGCGATACCGCCGGTATCGCGCGGGCGCCGGCACGGCGATCTGCGGCGTTGTCGTCAGGCGCGATACCGCCGGTATCGCTTCCTCCTCCGCCTTGCAGCTCACCGCGCCGGCGCCCGCGCTGACGCCGGGGGAGGAGCAAGGGGCGCCGCCTTCGGCGAGCGGTAGCAGCGGGGCGCCGCCTTTGGCGAGCGGATGAGCATGCTGATCGGCCACCGCCGAGCAAGGGGCGCTTCATGCTGATCGAGTAGCCCGCGCAGCGGGCGTATCGAGCGGAGGGGGCGCCTCCGGCGCCATCGCAGGGCGGGGAAGAGGCCGACGTCCTTGGGGTGCGCGGGTCTCGATACGCCCCTGCGGGGCTACTCGACCAGCATGTCTGCGGGCGTCTCTTCCAAGTAGATCCACCACCGTCAGAACGCGAGTCTGCAGACCCGCCCTGCTGGTGACGGTGGGTCTCGATACGCCGCTGCGCGGCTACTCGACCAGCATGGAGGCGCAGGCTGATCGGTCATCGCCGGCCAGGGGGCGCTTCATGCTGATCGGGTAGGCCGCGGAGCGGGCGTATCGAGATCCGCGTCAGCACGCGCCGCAGACGACGGAGGGCTCGTGCCGGATCCGGGATCCGCACGAGCCCTCCGGTGGGCCGGGTCAGACGTTCTTCATCCAGTCGACGTCGGCGTCCTCGTCGGTCAGCTCGGCGTCGCCGGCGCCGTCGATGACGAGGTTCGGCAGGGTGATCGCCTCGGTCGGCGGGGCGATGATCGTCGCCTCGTCGCGGCGGTGCCGCAGGATGTCGTTCACGTAGGCGGTGACCGCCTCCGCCAGCGGCACGTCGCGCGCCTGCTGCTGAGACATGAACCAGCGGTGCTCGAGCAGCTGGTGGAACATCTCCGCCGGCTCCAGCCGCCCCTTCAGGTCGCGCGGGATCGAGCGGATGACCGGCTCGAACACCTGCGCGAGCCACTCGTGGGCGACCATCTCCTCGTCCAGCCCCTGCTTGTCGTAGGTGGCCGTGTACGAGTCGAGGTCGTTCAGCAGGCGGCGCGCCTGGTTCTCCTGTGCGTCCAGGCCTGTCAGCCGCAGCAGGCGGCGCTGGTGGTGACCCGCGTCGACGACCTTCGGCTGGATCCGCACCGTGGAGCCCGCCTCGTCGGTCTTGATCGCGAGCTCCTCGATGTCGAAGCCCAGCTCGTTGAGCCGGTTCACCCGGTCGTTGATGCGCCAGCGCTCGGAGGTCGAGAACGACTCGGCGCCGGTCAGCTCCTTCCAGAGGCTGCGATAGGCCGCGACGATGCCGTCGGACACCGTGATCGGGTCGAGGTCGTCGTCGACGCGGCCGCCCGCCTCGAGGTCCAGCAGCTCGCCGGCGATGTTGACCCGGGCGATCTCGAGGTCGTTCTCGCGCTGGCCGTTGGACAGGCCGCCCGAGTAGAGCTGCCCGGTCTCCGCGTCCACGAGGTACGCCGCGAAGGCGCCGGCGTCGCGCCGGAACAGCGTGTTCGAGAGCGAGACGTCACCCCAGAAGAAGCCGATGACGTGCAGGCGCACCAGCAGCAGCGCCAGTGCGTCGACGAGGCGCGTGGCCGTGTCCGGGCGCAGCGTCTGCGAGAACAGCGCGCGGTAGGGCAGGGAGAACTTGAGGTGCCGGGTGACCAGCACGGCGGGCAGCTCGTCGCCCTCGTCGTCGGTGCGGTTCGTGATCACGGCGCCCGGCACGACGCACGGGACGTCGAGCCGCTGCAGGGTCTTGAGCATCTCGTACTCGCGCCGCGACATCTCCGCCGTCGTCTCCTTCACGGCGACGACGTGGCCGGAGAGGTGCGCGAAGCGGACCGTGTGCCGCGAGATGCCCTTGGGCAGCGCGGCGATGTACTCGTCGGGCCAGTCGTTCAGCCGCAGGTTCCACGGCAGGTCGAGGAGGGCGGGGTCGACCGTGGCCGAGGTGATGTTGAGGGAGCCGGACATGGCGCGCCGTTCGTGTCGGGAGTCGGACGGTGGAGGGGCCCGGACGAACGCTGCCGCCGCCTCGGAGGAGACGGCGGCAGCGTGTGCGCGGGGGCGGAGCCTAGGAGAGGCGCAGTCCCGACTCGCCGTCGAAGATGTGCACGCGGTGGTTCGCGGTCACGTAGACGCGGTCGCCCGCGGTCGGGTGCACGCGGCCGTCGACGCGCGCGACGATGTCGGTGCGGCGACCCTCGACCTCGGTGTGGCCGTAGAGGTAGCCGTCCGAGCCGAGCTCCTCGATCAGGTCGACCTCGATCGGCAGGCCGCCGGGCTGGGTCGAGACGGTGACGTCCTCGGGGCGCACGCCGAGCGTGACGACCTTCTGGGCGGTCTTCGCGAGCGCCTCGCGGGCGATCGGCAGGACCGTGTCGCCGAACTTCACGCCGCCGTCGGTGACGTCCGCGTGGAACAGGTTCATCGCGGGCGAGCCGATGAAGCCGGCCACGAAGACGTTGTTCGGGTTCTCGTAGAGGTCGCGGGGCGTGCCGACCTGCTGGAGCAGTCCGTCCTTGAGGACCGCGATGCGGTCGCCCATGGTGAGCGCCTCGGTCTGGTCGTGAGTGACGTAGACGGTGGTGATGCCCAGGCGGCGCTGGAGCGTGCCGATCTGCGTGCGGGTCTGGACGCGGAGCTTGGCGTCGAGGTTCGACAGCGGCTCGTCCATGAGGAACACCTGCGGCTTGCGGACGATGGCGCGACCCATCGCGACGCGCTGACGCTGGCCGCCCGAGAGGGCCTTCGGCTTGCGGTTGAGGTAGGGCTCGAGGTCGAGCATCTTCGCGGCCTCGAGGACCCGCGCGGCGCGCTCGTCCTTGTTGATGCCGGCGATCTTGAGCGCGAAGCCCATGTTCTCGGCGACCGACATGTGCGGGTAGAGCGCGTAGTTCTGGAACACCATCGCGATGTCGCGGTCCTTCGGCGGAACGTCCGTGACGTTGCGATCGCCGATCAGGATGCGGCCCTCGTTGACCTCTTCGAGGCCGGCGAGCATGCGCAGGGAGGTGGACTTGCCGCAGCCCGAGGGGCCGACGAGGACGAGGAACTCGCCGTCTCCGACCTCGAGGTTCAGCTTGTCGACCGAGGCACGCGTGGCCCCGGGGTAGACGCGGGACGCGTTGTCATAGGTTACGGACGCCATTGTTCTTGCTCCTTCACCGGCAGGTACGTGCCGGACGATCCGAGTGAATGGAAGTGACGGTCGTCGTCGCGTGGGCGACTCCGACCAACCGTCACAGTATGCCACGGAGCGCCGGAGCGGGGAGCCTGGGCCCGATGCCGGGCGCCGGGGGCCTGCGGTATCCGTCGTTTGGAGGTTTCCCAGGGCTCGCGCGTAGGATTCCGGCGAGTCGCAGCCCGGCGGCACTTCTTCCTCTCTCATTCGGAGCGTTCTTGTCATGACCATCGGCGGAGCCAACGACCGTCTCTCGAAGAACCAGCGTCGAGAGGCCGCCCGCGAGAAGGCCCGCCGACTCCGCGAGCAGCAGAAGCGACGCGACCGCGTCAGCCGCTTCGCCCTGCAGGGCGGTCTCGCGATCGTGGTGATCGCCATCGTCGCGGTCGTCGTCTTCGCCGTCACCTCGAGCATCCGCCCGGCCGGCCCCGGCCCCGCCAACATGGCGAGCGACGGCGTCCTCGTCACGGAGGGCCTGGTGGCCTCGACGACGCCGGCGATCCCCGCCGACGGCACCCCCACCCCGAGCGCGCTCGACACCTCCACGGGCACCGTTGACATCCGGGTCTACCTCGACTACCTCTGCCCCTACTGCGGCCAGTTCGAGCAGACCAACGGCGACCAGATCAAGGAGTGGGTCACCAGCGGCGCGGCGACCGTCGAGATCCACCCGATCGCCATCCTGACCACCCGCTCGAACGGCACCAAGTACTCGGAGCGCGCGGCCAACGCCGCCGCCTGCGTCGCCGACCGCTCGCCGGACTCCTTCTTCGACTTCAACGCGGCGCTGTTCGCCGAGCAGCCGGCGGAGGGCACCGACGGCCTCTCGGACGACCAGCTCAAGCAGGCCGCCGCCGACGCGGGTGTCGAGGACACCGCCGCGGTGAACTCCTGCATCGACGACCAGTCCTTCGTCAGCTGGGTGCGCGCGGCCACCGAGCGCGCCACCTCCGGCCCGCTGCCGGGCACCGAGGTCGCCTCCGTCTCGGGCACGCCGACGGTCCTCGTCAACGGCGAGGCGTACACCGGCTCGCTCACCGACGCGGACGCCTTCAGCTCCTTCGTGCTCTCGGCCGCCGCCGACACCTACTCCTCGGCCACCCCGACCCCGACGCCCGCCGCGGGCTAGACCGCGAACCCGCTGAGACGGGTCGGAACACGCGAAGGGCCCCTGGAGACCGGGGCCCTTCGTCGTGCTCCTCGGGAGGCCTGAGCCCGGTCGCCACGGGGACGCGCTGCGGGACGGAGGACGGTCCACGATCGCGCGACAGCCGATTCCGCGCCTCCGCGTCGGCTATTCGCGCTCGTGGATAGGCTCACCCGATCTCTCCGGGGGGCCGCCATGACCACGCCGCACATCGTGACGCCGACGACCGCCGGCACACCGATCGTCGAGGGCGTCCAGGCCCTGCGCTTCGTCGCGGCTCTCCTGGTCGTCATCGCGCACGCGACGTTCTACGCGCACGAGCGCCTCGACGACTCGATCGCCGTCTGGAACGGTGCCGCCGCGGGTGTCGACGTCTTCTTCGTCGTCTCCGGCTTCGTGATGGCGGTCACCGCGGGTCCCTTCGAGGTGCGGGGCGGCTGGCGGTTCTTCGCCGTCCGCCGCGTGATCCGGATCGTCCCGCTGTACTGGATCGCCACGACCCTGAAGATCGCGTCGCTCCTCGTCCTGCCCGGGGCAGTGCTGCACGCCGCCCTCACCCCGTGGTCGGGAGTCGCGTCCTACCTCTTCCTGCCCGCGCGCAACCCCGATGGCAATGTGGAGCCGCTCCTCGGCGTCGGGTGGACCCTCACCTACGAGACGGCCTTCTACGCGGTCTTCGCTCTCGGGCTGCTCCTGCGGCGGAACGTCCTCGTGTTCGCGTCGACGGTCGTGCTCGTCGTCGCGTCCGGCCATCTCCTCCGCCCCGCCGAGGACTGGCCGGCCTGGGCGGTCTACTTCGACCCGCTCGTCCTGTACTTCGCGGTCGGCATGGCGATCGGGAGGATCGCCGGGCTCCCGCGCGCGCGCCGCGGCCTGCTCCTCGCGCTGGGCGCCGCCGCCGTGTTCACCGTCGTCGCGGCTCTCGCGCCGGAGGGGATCTCCTGGGAGCGCGACGCGCTCTTCCGGAAGGGGATCGTCACCGCCGCGTTCGTCGCGGTGGTCCTGGCCGAACCGCTCTTCCGGCGGCTCGCATCGCGTCGTGGCGCGAACCGCGTCGTCCGGCGACCGCTGCTCGCCCTGGGCGAGGCGTCCTACAGCCTGTACCTCTTCCATCCCCTGATCGGGCCGGTCGTGCCCGCCGTCCTGGCGCTGATCGGCCTGCGATCAGGAGCGCTCTCCGTCGCGGGCACGATCGCCGTCTCGCTGATCGCCGGGATCGTGATCCACCGCTGGGTCGAAAGGCCGCTCACGCGGAGGCTGCGAGGGCTGCCGTACGCCGGACTGCCGCCGGACGGCCTGAAGCAGCAGGGGGTCGCGGGGGAGCGGGCGGTCGATCGGCTGCTCACGAGGCCGCCTCGGAGCCGACGACGGGACTTGAACCCGTAACCGCCCGATTACAAGTCGGGTGCGCTACCAATTGCGCCACGTCGGCAGGTGCGTCACCGCACCGGGCCACCCTATCGCGGGGCCGGAAGCCGCCTCGGCTCCGGCCCGCGCGGGCGGATCACGGCTCGAGGATGCTCAGGTGCCGCTCGGCCGGCGTCGGCCGCTTCGGCCCGCCGATCTTGCCGTCGGGCCGGCCGACGTACAGCCAGCCGAGGAGCTCCTCGCCCTTCTCCAGGCGGTGCGCCTTCCGCACGGCCTTGGCGCGGGTGTACGAGCCGGTGCGCCAGAAGACGCCCCACCCCGCCTCGTCGAGCAGCAGGCTGAGCAGGTGCGCGACGCCCGAGGCGACGGCCTCCTGCTCCCAGGCGGGCACCTTCGACTTCTTCACGCTCACGACGACCGCGAGGAGGAGGGAGGCGCGGTGCGTCTTCTCGATGTGCTTGCGCGCGTCCTTCTTGTCGCCGGACGCGGCGGCGAAGCTGCGCCCGATGCGGTCGCGCGCCGCCCCGCGGATCTCGATGACCCGCCAGGGCCGGAGCGAGCTGTGGTCGGCGAGCCGCGAGGCGGCCGAGACGTACGCCGCGATCTCCTCGTGCCCCGGCGCCTCCGCGGTCACCTTCGAGCGGGAGCGCCGGGCCAGGACGGCCTCGAGCACGGGAGTCGCGGACACGGTCACTCGCCCTCGGTCGTGAAGTTCATCGCGATCGAGTTCATGCAGTAGCGGTCTCCCGTGGGCGTGCCGAAGCCGTCCGGGAAGACGTGGCCCAGGTGCGAGCCGCAGTTGGCGCAGCGGACCTCGGTGCGGACCATGCCGAGGGTGCTGTCCTCGATGAGTTGCACCGCGTCGGGGCGGATGGACTCGTAGAAGCTCGGCCAGCCGCAGCCGGAGTCGAACTTGGTGCCGCTCTTGAACAGCTCGGCGTGGCACGCCGCGCAGGTGTAGAGCCCCTCGCGGTGCTCATCGAGCAGCTCGCCGGTCCACGGGCGCTCGGTGGCGGCCTGGCGCAGCACCGAGTACTGCTCGCGGTCGAGCTCCTCGCGCCACTCGGCGTCGGTCTTGTTGACGGAATACGACGACATGGGTCTCCCTAGGAATCCTGGTCAGTGTACGGGGGAGGGCGCTCCCCTCTCCTCTCGTAAACTCTCCGCCGTGCAGCTGAATTCCGTGATCTCGAAGGCGTGGAGCGAACTCACGACCGAGGAGGTCTACGCGTTCGCGCGGCTGCGGACCGACGTGTTCCTGCGCGAGCAGCGGGTCGACGACGAGGAGCTCGACGGCCGCGATCTGGAGCCGACGACGCGGCACTGGTGGATCGCCGACGAGCGCGGCACGGCCGCCTACCTCCGCACCCTCCGGGACGAGCGGCCCGAGCACCGCGACGCCCACCGAGTGATCGGGCGGGTGGTGACCCGGGCCGACCGGCGGGGCGAGGGCCTCGCCCACCGGCTGGTGAGCGCGGTCCTGGAGCGACACGGGGACGAGCCGCTCCTGCTCCACGCGCAGTCGTACATCGCGGGTCTCTACGCGCGGTCGGGCTTCGAGCCGTTCGGCGACGAGTTCGACGAGGCGGGCATCCCGCACATCGGCATGTACCGGAGCGCCTCAGCCGCCGCCGAGCCGTCCCTCCCTACTGTGGAGGGATGAGCAGGGCCACGGACGTCGAGCGCAGCACGGGCGCCGTCCTGTCCGAGCGGGACCGCCGCGTCCTCGAGTTCGAGGGTGAGTGGACGGCCCGCGCCGGGGACAAGGACGACGCGATCCGCGAGAGGTTCGGCCTCTCGGTCGCCCGCTACTATCAGGTGCTCAGCGCGGTTCTGGCCTCACCGGCCGCCCTCGCGCACGACCCGATGCTCGTCAAGCGGCTGCAGCGCATCCGCGACGGGCGCGCCGGCGCCCGCGCCGCGCGCCGCCTCGGGCGCCCCGAGTAGACGAGCTGCTCGGGCCCACGAACGGAAGGCCGGCCGTACCGACGATGACCACCACCGCTCCGAAGGACCGCTTCGACGAGATCCCGGCCACCGAGGGCCGCGTCGGCGCCCACCGTCGCCCGCCCGCCCCGCACGCCCGGGCCGTCGCCCTGGCCTGGGCGGCGCTGGCGACCGGAGTGATCGTGCTGCTCGGGTTCATCGGACTGCTGGTAATCGACAACCGAGTGCAGTTCAACGACGTCTTCACGCCGCCGACCGGCATCGCCGAGACGGAGGCGACCCCCGCGGTCACCCCGACGGTCGACCCGGCCCTCGCGATCGCGGTCCTGAACGGGACGGCGACGGCGGGCCTCGCCGCGAACGCCGGGGACGCGCTGGCCGCTGCGGGCTGGAGCGTGCCCACGGTCGCGAACGCGAACACCGAGGACGAGGCGGCCACCACCGTCTACTACACCGACCCGCGACTCGAGGGAGCGGCGCTCGGCGTCGTCCAGTCGCTCGGCGTCGGGACGATCGTCCTGACCGCGGACTTCGTCGAGACCGGCGCCGTCGTCGTCGTGCTCGGCTCGGACTACCCGACGCCGTAGCGAGAGGCCGCGAGCACCCCCGGATCACGGTCGTCGAGCCGCTCTCCGGGGGTGCTCTGTTTCCGGCACGTTTAATTCATGTTGAATCCCGGACAACTCTTTCCCCCGGGCGCTTTCCGCCCCATTCCGGGCCGAAACGCTGGCTTATGCTCCCTAGTCAGGCACCTGCGCATCGCTCGTGTCGCAGGCAGCACAGCACTTTGGGAGTGAGAGATGGCGAACGGAACCGTCAAGTGGTTCAACTCTGAGAAGGGCTACGGCTTCATCACGGTCGACGGCGGCGGACAGGACGTGTTCGTCCACTACTCCGCCATCGACATGTCGGGATACAAGGTCCTCGAAGAGGGCCAGCACGTCGCGTTCGAGGTCGGCACCGGGTCCAAGGGTCCGCAGGCCGAATCGGTGCGCGTGGTCTGAGGCCCCCGCCCTGCCTGGAGCCGTCGTCCGCCTCGTGCGGACGGCGGCTCCTCGCGTTGCGCCAGGCGCCGACGTCACTTGCACTCCTCCCGGGTGAGTGCCAGAATCGCTGTTGGCACTCGCTCCAGTCGAGTGCCAACGACGGAATTCCCCTGACGTCCGGGAGGGACGAAGAACACACATGGCCAAGATCATTGCTTTTGACGAAGAAGCCCGCCGCGGCCTCGAGCGTGGACTCAACACCCTGGCCGATGCGGTCAAGGTGACCCTCGGCCCGCGCGGCCGCAACGTCGTGCTCGAGAAGAAGTGGGGCGCCCCCACCATCACGAACGACGGCGTCTCGATCGCCAAGGAGATCGAGCTCGACGAGCCGTACGAGAAGATCGGCGCCGAGCTCGTCAAGGAGGTCGCCAAGAAGACCGACGACGTCGCCGGCGACGGCACCACCACCGCGACCGTCCTCGCTCAGGCGCTCGTCCGCGAGGGCCTGCGCAACGTCGCGGCCGGCGCCGACCCGATCAGCCTGAAGAAGGGCATCGAGAAGGCCGTCAAGGCCGTCACCGCCGAGCTCGTCGCCGGTGCCAAGGCGATCGAGACCAAGGAGGAGATCGCGGCCACGGCCTCCATCTCCGCCGCGGACCCCGAGATCGGCGCGATCATCGCCGAGGCGATCGACAAGGTCGGCAAGGAGGGCGTCGTCACCGTCGAGGAGTCGAACACCTTCGGCACCGAGCTCGAGCTGACCGAGGGCATGCGCTTCGACAAGGGCTACCTGTCGCAGTACTTCGTCACGGACCCCGACCGCCAGGAGGCCGTGTTCGAGGACCCGTACATCCTGATCGTCAACTCCAAGGTCTCGAACATCAAGGACCTCCTCCCCGTCGTCGACAAGGTGATCCAGGCGGGCAAGCAGCTGCTGATCATCGCCGAGGACGTCGACGGCGAGGCGCTGGCGACCCTGGTCGTCAACAAGATCCGCGGCATCTTCAAGTCGGTCGCCGTCAAGGCCCCCGGCTTCGGCGACCGTCGCAAGGCGCAGCTCCAGGACATCGCGATCCTCACCGGCGGCCAGGTCATCTCCGAGGAGGTCGGCCTCAAGCTCGAGAACGTCACCCTCGACCTGCTCGGCTCGGCCCGCAAGGTCGTCATCACCAAGGACGAGACCACGATCGTCGAGGGTGCCGGCGACGCCGAGGCCATCGCCGGTCGCGTCGCGCAGATCCGCGGCGAGATCGAGAACACCGACAGCGACTACGACCGCGAGAAGCTCCAGGAGCGCCTCGCGAAGCTCGCCGGTGGTGTCGCGGTCATCAAGGCCGGAGCTGCGACCGAGGTCGAGCTCAAGGAGCGCAAGCACCGCATCGAGGACGCCGTCCGCAACGCGAAGGCCGCCGTCGAGGAGGGCATCGTCGCCGGTGGTGGCGTCGCCCTCATCCAGGCCGGCAAGCTCGCCTTCGAGAAGCTCGAGCTGGTCGGAGACGAGGCGACCGGAGCGAACATCGTCCGCGTCGCCATCGACGCCCCGCTCAAGCAGATCGCCCTGAACGCGGGCCTCGAGCCCGGCGTCGTCGCCGCCAAGGTCCGCGAGCTGCAGACCGGTTGGGGCCTCAACGCCGCGACCGGCGAGTACGTCGACCTGATCGCCGCCGGCATCATCGACCCGGTCAAGGTCACGCGCTCCGCTCTGCAGAACGCCGCCTCGATCGCCGGTCTGTTCCTCACCACGGAGGCCGTCGTCGCCGACAAGCCCGAGCGGAACCCCGTCGCCGCAGGCGGAGACCCCACGGGTGGCATGGACTTCTAGTCCGACCCGCACCACGTAGAAGGCGGTTCCCCTCCGGGGGAGCCGCCTTCGGCGTTTCCGGGGCGGCGTCCTCGGTCCGCAGGCGGTCGAGGACGCCGCCGGCGGGTCAGAACGCGAACAGCCGCGCGTTGGCCTCCTCGGTCTCGGCGTACTGCTGGCCCGCGGTGCCGAGCGCGAGCGCGATCGACTCCAGGCCCTCGTCGACCTGCCCCTGCGTGGTCCGCCAGAGGCCGACCACTCCCTGGAACGCGGCCGAGGCCTGCCCCGTCCACGAGCTCTCGAGGCCGGTGAGCAGGCCGAGCATGCCGGCCACCTCGGCGCGGATGCGGTCCGCGGAGCCGTGGATCGAGCCGGTCGCGGTGCTGATCGCGTCGATGTCGGTCTGGAAGTGGGTCATGTCAGGTCCTCTCACTCGTCCGCGCCGTTCGGCGCGTGGGAGAGAACCTAGGGCGGACAGCGTCGGCCGCGCGGGCCGTCAGGCCGCAGCTGGGGACGGATCGCCGTCCGGGTCGACGGTGAGGAGAGGCAGGGCGACCCGGAAGGTGGCGCCGCCGCCCGGAGTCTCGACGACGTCGACGCGGCCCTTGTGCGCCGCGACGATGGAGGAGACGATCGCGAGCCCCAGTCCGCTGCCACCGGTCTCGCGGGTGCGCGAGGTGTCGGCGCGCCAGAAGCGCTGGAAGATCTTCTCCCGGATCTGCGGCGGGATGCCCTCGCCGTGGTCGATGACCTCGAGGAACGCCAGTCGTCGCGCGCGGTCGACGGCGACGCCGACCTCGATCGGGGTGTCCTCCGGCGTGTAGCGGACGGCGTTGCCGATCAGGTTGGTCAGCACCTGGCGGATCTTGTTCTCCTCCGCCATCACCAGCGCCGGGACGCCGACCTGCTCGGGCTCGGGGGCGGTGCCCGCCGCGAGGTCCTCCGCCGGGACACGGCGCGGGCGGCGGCGGAAGCGCGCCAGGCGTGCGCCGGCCGCCGCGATCGGTCCGGTGAGCCCGGCGGCGGCCGGAACCTCCATGGTCTGGGTCGCGGTGCCGGACGGCTCGTCCATCTCGAGCGCGGGCGTCTCGACAGGGGTGTCGTCGCGGGTCTCGACTCCGAAGTCGCGGTCCGGCCAGGAGGCCATGGCGTCCATCGCGGCGTCGCGGGCGAGCGGCATCAGGTCGACGGGGGAGAGGGCCAGCGGCTTGGTCTCGTCGAGGCGGGCGAGCTCGAGGAGGTCCTCGACGAGGCCGCCCATCCGGATCGCCTCCTTCTCGATGCGCTCCATCGCCTGGCCGACCGCCTCGGGCGTCTGCAGCGCGCCCATCCGGTAGAGCTCGGCGTAGCCGCGGACGGAGACGAGGGGGGTGCGCAGCTCGTGGCTCGCGTCGCCGACGAAGCGGCGCATCTGGTCGATGGTGCGGGCGCGGTCGCGGAAGGCGCTGTCGATGCGCACCAGCATCGCGTTCAGCGAGCGGTTGAGGCGGCCGACCTCGGTGTTGGGCGTGGTGCCGTCCAGGCGCTGGCTGAAGTCGCCGTCGGCGATCGCGGCGGCGGTCTGCTCCACCTGGCGCAGGGGAGCGAACGTCGTGGTGACCAGCAGCCGCGTCAGCATCGCGCCGATGACCACGATCGCGACGCCGAACCCGAGGAAGATCGTCAGGTAGATCGTCATGATGTTGTCGATGTCGCGCGTCGACGTGGCGAGCAGCAGCGTCTGGTAGTCGTTCCCGCGGGAGTACACCGTCGAGACGGCGTGGTACTCGATCCGGTCGTTGACGCTCATCAGCGCCTTCGGCTCGCTGGAGGCGCTCAGGGCGTCCTCGATCGAGTAGCGCGAGGGGAAGGCGGGGTCGGTGCCCTGCCCGGCGTTCGAGTAGACGAGATTCCCCGAGGAGTCGTACACGGCGCCGTAGTAGTCGTCCGACTCGGAGAACTGCGAGACGCCCTGCGCGGAGAGGTCGGTCGCCACCTTCTGCACCTTGTCGGCCAGCTGCGCGTCGAGCTGAGCGACGAGCTGCGGTTTCAGCATCGTCATCGTGCCGATGCCGGAGACCAGCAGGCCGAGCGTCAGCAGGAGGACGGTGACGGCCGTGATCTTCGTGCGCAGCGAGATGGAGTTCCACCGCTCGGCCAGACCCTGGTGCATGGCGGTGGAACTCCCTCGAGATCGTGCGGGCGCCCGCCCCCTCACGGGGCCGGCGCCGGGGCGGCGGAGGTCAGACCTTCGCGACCTTCAGCATGTATCCGAATCCTCGCTTGGTCTGGATGAGCGATTCCTCCGAATGCGTGTCGAGCTTACGTCGCAGGTACGAGATGTAGGACTCGACGATGCCCGCATCGCCGTTGAAGTCGTACTCCCAGACGTGATCGAGGATCTGCGCCTTGCTGAGCACCCGGTTGGGGTTGAGCATCAGGTAGCGCAGCAGCTTGAACTCGGTCGGGCTGAGCTCGACCGGCTCGTCGCCGACGAGGACCTCGTGGGTGTCCTGGTCCATCGTGAGCTCGCCGGCGCGGATGACCGCGTCCTCCTCGGCGTGCATCGTGCGGCGGAGGATCGCCTTGATGCGCGCCACGATCTCGTCGAGGCTGAACGGCTTGGTGACGTAGTCGTCGCCGCCGACGGTGAGACCGGTGATCTTGTCCTCGGTGTCGTCCTTCGCCGTGAGGAAGAGGATCGGCGAGGTGTAGCCGGCCGAGCGCAGGCGCTTGGTGACGCCGAAGCCGTTCATGTCCGGCAGCATCACGTCGAGGATGATGAGGTCCGGCTCCTCCTCGAGGACTGCGGAGATCGCCTGGGCGCCGTTGCCCACCGCGCGCACGGCGAAGCCGGCGAAGCGGAGGCTCGTGGTGAGCAGGTCGCGGATGTTGGGCTCGTCGTCGACGATGAGAATGCGGGGTCCGTCCATGCGGACAGTATCTGCGCGTGGCCTGGATGAAGTCTGGGAGTCGCGTGACCGGTTGCTCGTCGAGGGCTCGGCGCAGGCGGAGAGGTCTCCTCTAGGAGGAGCGGCGGCGGCGGACGCCGACCACGAGCATCGCGATCATCATCAGGAAGGCGATCGGCAGGCCGACCAGGGGCAGGGCGAGGACGAACTGCCAGAGGCTCCCGCTGTAGTCGCGGACGCCCATCATCGGCGCGACGAGGACGGCGATGAACGCGATGACGGTCACGACGATGATCGCGACGAACATGTAGGCGAGGACGCGCTCCGCGCGTCCGATGCCCGCGGGCTGCTGTGGCTTCACGGGTCAAGGATAGGGCGGGTGCCGTCCTCTAAACTGATGGCTGCTTCATTTCCAGGAGGGGTTCTGCATGCCTACCGGCAAGGTCAAGTTCTACGACGAGGAGAAGGGCTTCGGCTTCATCAGCACTGATGACGGCCAGGAGGTCTTCCTGCACGCTTCCGCGCTGCCCTCCGGGACCGCGGTCAAGGCCGGCACCCGTCTCGAGTTCGGCATCGCCGACGGCAAGCGCGGTGCGCAGGCCCTCTCGGCCCGGATCATCGACACCCCGCCCAGCATGGTCAAGCTCAGCCGCAAGTCGGCCGACGACATGTCCGTGATCGTCGAGGACACGGTCAAGCTGCTCGACGGCATCGGCACCGGCCTCAAGCGCGGCCGCTACCCCGACAAGGCCCACGGGCGCACGATCGCGACGCTGCTGCGCCGGGTCGCGGACGAGCTCGATGCCTGACGCCGGCGAGACGACCGGCGATCCGTCGCCCGAGACCGACAAGACTCCGGACACCGGGTCCGAGGCCCCGACCGAGGGATCCGCGGGCTCAGCGGACTCGTCGGGCGGCGTCACGGCGTCGCCCGCTCCCGTGGTGGCCGTCTGGAGCGACGAGATCGACGAGGAGGACGAGGACGACTCCGACGAGGACTCCGACTCCGACTCCGACGACGGAGGAGAGCCGGACGCCGGGTCCGCAGCGTCCGCCGGAGAGCCGGAGCCCGCGCCCGTGTACGAGCTCGACGCCGTCCTCGCCGGCTCGGAGGACCGTGCGCGCGAGGCGCTCCTCGACATCACGACCGCCGACACGGTCGGCGACCTGGTCGCGACGCTCGCCCAGGGCGAGCACGTGGTCTCGCTGCAGTTCACGAATCTGATGCGCGGCTACCCGGGCTGGCTCTGGACGGCGACGCTGTCGAGGATCGACGAGTCCGAGGACGTCAACGTCCTCGAGGTCGAGCTCCTGCCGGGCGAGGGCTCCGTGCTCGCGCCCGACTGGGTGCCGTGGTCGGTCCGGCTCGCGGACTACCGCGCGGCGCAGGACGCCAGCGGTGAGCGCGACGAGACCGAGGACGACGAGTACGACGACGACACCGTCGTCGACGGCGACGCGGCGGAGGCGGACGAGGACGAGATCCTCGACGACGACGAGGCCGACGACGACTCGGACGAGGACGACTCGGACGACGACGGCGACGACTCGGACGAGGACGACTCCGACGAGGACGACTCCGACGACGACGACTCCGACGACGACGACTCCGATGAGGACGACTCGGACGGCCAGGACTCCGGCACCGAGGACGGGTCGGTGGCCTCGGCCGCCGGACGACGCGGCGGCAGCGGTCGCGGACGACGGCGCCGCCGCCGGTGAGGACCCGGCCGAGCGGGGTCGCCCTCGCTCGGCCACGGCGCCGGCCGCGCGCACCGCGCGCGGACGTGGGTGGATCAGCGTCGGTTGCGGCTGTAGAACAGGCCGATCGTGCCGAGCACGACGCCGATCACGACGGTCGACAGGACGAGCGGCGGCACGGTCGCGCCGGCCGCCGCGGCGATCAGCACGCCGACGAGGGCGAGCACCCAGACGATGCAGCCCACGAGGAGCGCCGTCGCGTCGTCGGACGCGTAGGGCGGGGGAGCGGGGCGGCGCTCGTCCGGACGGAGCCAGAGCCTCATCCCTCGCCTCCCCGTTCCCCGGTCGCTCAGTCGGCCAGGCGCTCGATGACGTGGTCGATGCAGCCGAGCAGCGAGCGGACGTCGTCCGGCTCGATGGCGACGAAGGTCGCCACGCGCAGCTGGTTGCGGCCGAGCTTGCGGTACGGCTCCGTGTCGACGATGCCGTTCGCGCGCAGGACCTTCGCGATCAGCGCGGCGTCGACCGAGGCGTCGAAGTCGACGGTGGCGACGACCTGCGAGCGGTGCTCGGGCACCTCGACGAACGGGGTCGCGACCGGCGAGGCCTCGGCCCAGTCGTAGATCGCCGACGAGGACTCGAGGGTGCGCGCCGACGCCCAGGCCAGTCCGCCGCTCTCGTTCATCCACTGGAGCTGCGACTCCATCAGCAGCAGCGTGGAGAGGGCGGGGGTGTTCAGCGTCTGGTTCAGGCGCGAATTGTCGACGGCGTTCTGCAGGCTCAGGAACTCGGGGATGTAGCGGCCGCTCGCGGCGATCCGCTCGATCCGCTCGATTGCGGCCGGCGAGAAGAGGCCGAACCACAGGCCGCCGTCCGAGGCGAAGTTCTTCTGCGGAGCGAAGTAGTAGACGTCGGCCTCGGCCGCATCGAAGTCGATGCCGCCGGCGGCGCTGGTCGCGTCGATCACCGTGAGGGCGCCCTCATCGCCGTGCACGCGGCGGACCGGCGCCATGACGCCGGTGGAGGTCTCGTTGTGCGGCCAGGCGTAGACGTCGACGCCCTCGAGGATCTCGACCTCGCTGCGCGAGCCGGCCGGGGCCGAGACGACGTGCGCGGGCTCGAGGAACGGCGCGGAGGCCGCCTTCGCGAACTTCTGGCCGAACTCGCCGAAGGTGAGGTTCTCGGCGCGGCGGTCGATCAGCGAGAAGGCGGCCGCGTCCCAGAAGGCGGTGGAGCCGCCGTTGCCGAGCAGGACCTCGTAGCCCTCGGGGATGCGGAAGAGCGTCGCGAGGTGCTCGCGCACGGACCCGACCAGGTTCTTGACCGGGGCCTGCCGGTGCGAGGTGCCGAGGAGGTGCGCGCCCTGCGTCGCGAGGTGCGCGAGCTGGTCGTGCCGCACCTTGGACGGGCCGCAGCCGAACCGCCCGTCGTGGGGGAGGAGCTCGCGAGGAATGGTGACGTCCGGCATGCGTTAATACTAGGGTTCCCGGCCCGCCCCGCCTTCGACCATCGGAGGCCCTGCGCCCTGCCCCGTCGACGGAGACGGGACACGGTGCCCAGTAAGGTTGTGCGCGCTGAGACCGGAAGGCTGAGATGACGGATCTGATCGACACGACCGAGATGTACCTGCGCACCATCCTGGAGCTGGAGGAGGAGAACATCATCCCCCTGCGGGCCCGCATCTCCGAGCGGCTCAGCCACTCGGGTCCCACCGTCTCGCAGACCGTCGGCCGGATGGAGCGCGACGGCCTCGTCGTCGTCTCCGGCGACCGCCACCTCGAGCTGACCGGCGACGGACGCCGCAAGGCGATCCACGTCATGCGCAAGCACCGCCTCGCCGAGCGCCTCCTCCACGACGTCATCAAGCTCGACTGGGAGTTCGTGCACGAGGAGGCCTGCCGCTGGGAGCACGTGATGAGCGAGCAGGTGGAGCGCCGCCTCCTCGAGATGCTCGACCACCCCACCGAGTCGCCCTACGGCAACCCGATCCCGGGGCTCGACGAGCTGGGGGACACTCCGGCGTCGCGGTTCGCGGACGGCGTCATCAGCATCCCCCGCTTCGTCGCCGGCTCGGCCGAGCCGCAGCGCGGCACCGTGCGCCGGCTCGGCGAGCCCGCGCAGGTCGACCCGGAGCTGCTGCTGCAGCTCAAGCAGGCCGGTGTCGTCCCCGGGGCCGAGGGCGAGTTCTCGGCGCTCAACGGCTACGTGCTCGTGCGCATCGACGGCGCGGAGGCGGGCATCGAGCTGCCCAACGAGGTCGCTGCGCACATCTTCCTCGTCAGCTGAACGCCCGCTCCACGCGCACTAGCGCATCGAGGCTCGGGGCGGGACACGATCTCGTCTCCGGTTGGTGACAAATCGGTAACGGTCGCTTACGCTCTGTGGAGCCCCGCGCCCGAACCCCGGTCGTGAGGCGCGGGGTCCGACGTCCCTTCCCGTCTCGGACTCCGTGAACGCCGATGCTTCGCGCACGTGAGACGGGACAGCTGCCTGGGCTGGCGGGACGTCGGAGGTCCTCCCCCTTGCCCCAGAACCCCACCATTCCTTCCGGTTCCCCCGACCGGTTCCGCTCCACCCACCCGGACAGCCCCCGCAACGCGTCCTCCTTCGAGAACCGGCCGCCGGTGATCCGCGCCCGCTACACCGACGAGGCGCCCGTCGCCCGCCGGGCCGTGCCGTCGGCGCCGTCCCGCCGGGCCGACGTCACCGACTTCGTCCCGACGCCCGCCGGCTCGCCGCGCAAGCGCAGCCGCGGCCGCACGATCGGCAAGGTCGCCATCGTCGGATTCGCCGGAGCGCTCGTCGCGACGATGGCACTGCCGGCCTACGCCTTCTCGCCCGGCACCGAGAGCGACGGGCTGTTCGCCGCCTCGCAGGCCGACCTTCTGCGCCAGGGCGACGCGCAGACCGTCGCCGTCGCCGGGGGAGTGGTCCAGGCCGCGATCGCCCGCGACGGCTTCACCGCCGAGGCCGCGCCGCCGCCGCCCGAGCCGGAGCCGGTCGTCGAGCCCGTCGTCGACACCAGCGACGTCGCCGAGGCCCGCGCCGAGACAGCCGAGAGCTTCAACTCCTACGAGGGCGCCTCGGCCAGCGAGCTCGCGGCGAGTGCGCCGAGCACGAGCTACAGCCTCTCCGCCGTGTTCGACACGGCGCTGCAGTACCAGGGCGTGCCCTACGTCTTCGGCGGCGCGGACCCCAGCGGCTTCGACTGCTCCGGCCTCGTCATGTACGTCTTCGCGCAGTACGGCATCTCGATGCCGCACTCGGCGGCCGGCCAGGCGGCGATGGGCACGCAGATCCCGGTGTCCGAGGCGCAGCCCGGCGACCTGGTGATCATGCCCGGTCACGACGGCTTCTACGCGGGCAACGGCAACATCCTGCACGCGCCGTACGAGGGCGCGAGCGTCCGCGTGCAGCCGATCTGGACGACCGACTACACGATCGTCCGCATCTCCGGCTGACGACGACCGCGAGCACCGGCCGAGAGCCCGTCCCCTCACCGGGGCGGGCTCTTCCGCGTTCCCATGAGTGCAGGCCCGCCGCCCGCCGTGTGAACTGCGGATGACGAAAACCCCGGTTCCTCTGGTGTTCCGGGCGCGAAGGGTTAATCTGAACCTCAGTCCGCTCGCGTGGCGAGCGGAGCGATTCGTCGAGGGACGGAGTGCCGGGATGGCCGAGCGGAACGGGCACCACTGCGTGGGGCTGCGTTCGCGCGTGCGGCGGACCGACGCGATCCGGGCGGGGATCCTCCTCGCCGCACTCCACTCCGCCGACACTCGGATACGGCACCACGTCACCGTGCGGCTCTGCGCCGCGGCCTCGAAGGGCGCCGTCATCACGACGGCGCCCTTTCGCGTGGTCGCGGCGTCTCCGTGCGCCGGCGTGCGACAGCACGGAGGTCACTGATGCGCACACTCGTCCTCAACGCCGGCTACGAGCCGCTCGCGGTGGTGTCGTTCAAGCGGGCGCTGGTGCTGCTGATGACCGAGAAGGCGATGATCATCGTCGCCGACGAGGAGCACCCGGTGCACGGAGCGACCGGCGACTACGTCCGGCCCTCGGTGATCGTGCTCACGCGCTACGTCCGCATCCCGAGCTCGCGGAGCGTGCCGGTCTCGCGCCGCGGGGTGCTGCGGCGCGACAACCACCGCTGCGGCTACTGCGGCCAGCACGCCAACACGATCGACCACATCCAGCCGAAGTCGCGCGGCGGTCGGGACACCTGGGAGAACCTCGTCGCCTGCTGCCACCGCTGCAACAACGTCAAGAGCGACCGCACGCCGCTCGAGATGGGCTGGCAGCTGCGCTCCGTGCCGCGGATGCCGCGCGCCGGCTCCTGGCTCGTGCGCGGTGCCGAGCGCACCCAGCCCGAGTGGGACGACTACCTCACGGCTGCGGCGGCCTGACCCCTCCCGCGAGATGCCACTTGTGCGCGCTCGACACGGCGTGTCGCGTGCACAAGTGGCATCTCGCGGGGAGCGGGGGCGGAGGTGGGGGCGGGGCTACTCGTTGTCGCCGCCGGTGGCCTCGGAGGCGTTGCCGGAGCGGGAGCCGGACCAGGTCCAGTTCGCGACCTCGGGGATGTCCTCGCCGTGCTCGCGGGTGTACGCGCGGGCGCGGATCCGGGCGTCCTGCATCTCCTGGCGGAGGCCCGCCGCCTTCGCGCCGAGGCCGGGGGTGCGGTCGATGACGTCCATCACCAGCGAGTAGCGGTCGAGGTCGTTGAGCATCACCATGTCGAACGGCGTGGTGGTCGTGCCGTTCTCCTTGTAGCCGTGGACGTGCAGGTTGCCGTGGCCGGTGCGCTTGTAGGTCAGGCGGTGGATCAGCCACGGGTAGCCGTGGTACGCGAAGATCACCGGTCGGTCGGGCGTGAAGACCGCGTCGAACTCGCGGTCGGAGAGGCCGTGCGGGTGCTCCGACTCGGACATCAGCCGCATCAGGTCCACGACGTTGACGGTGCGGATCGCGAGGTCGGGCAGCGCCTCGCGGAGGATGCTGACGGCCGCGAGGGTCTCCAGGGTCGGGACGTCGCCGGCGCAGGCCATCACCACGTCGGGCGACTCGCCGCGGCGCTCGCTGCTCGCCCACTCCAGGATGCCGAGGCCGCGGGTGCAGTGCGCCACCGCCTCCGCCATGGTGAGCCAGGCGGGAGCGGGCTGCTTGCCGGCGACGACGACGTTGACGTAGTCGACGCTGCGCAGGCAGTGGTCGTAGACCGAGAGCAGCGTGTTCGCGTCGAACGGCAGGTAGACGCGCACCACCTCCGGCTTCTTGTTGACCACGTGGTCGATGAAGCCAGGGTCCTGGTGGCTGAAGCCGTTGTGGTCCTGGCGCCAGACGTGGCTGGAGAGCAGGTAGTTGAGGCTCGCGATCGGACGGCGCCACTCGATGTCGCGGGTGCCGTCCAGCCACTTCGCGTGCTGGTTGAACATCGAGTCGATGATATGGATGAAGGCCTCGTAGCAGGTGAAGAGCCCGTGCCGGCCGGTGAGCAGGTAGCCCTCGAGCCAGCCCTGGCACTGGTGCTCCGAGAGCACCTCCATCACGCGGCCGGCGCGGGCGAGGTGGTCGTCGAGCGGGCTGAGCTCGGCGTTCCACTGCTTGTCGGTCGCGGCGTAGACGCTCTGCAGCCGGTTGCTGGCGACCTCGTCGGGTCCGAAGATCCGGAAGTTCGTCGGGTTCTCGCGGATGACGTCGGCGAGCCACTCGCCGAGCACCTTCGTCGCCTCCGCGACGGTGCCGCCCGGCTCGTGCACGACGACCTCGTAGCGCCGGAAGTCCGGCAGCCGGAGGGTCTGGCGGAGCAGGCCGCCGTTGGCGTGCGGCGTCGCGCTCATCCGCAGCTCGCCCTCGGGGGCGAGTGAGCGGACGCGGTCGGCGATCCCGCCCTCCTCGGTGAAGAGCTCCTCGGGACGGTAGGAGCGCATCCAGGTCTCGAGCAGGCGGGTGTGCGCCTCGGTATCGCGGGCGTTCGCGAGCGGGACCTGGTGCGCGCGGTAGGTGCCCTCTACCTGCACGCCGTCGATCTCCGCGGGGCAGGTCCAGCCCTTCGGGGTCTTCAGGATGATCATCGGCCAGGCGGGGCGGGAGAGGTCGCCCTCGGCGGCGCGCGCCTTGATCGCGGCGATGCGGTCGAGCACGGTGTCCAGGACCGCGGCGAAGCGCTCGTGCACGCGCATCGGGTCCTCGCCGTCGAAGCCGCCCTCGACGGTGAACGGCTCGTGACCGTAGCCGCGCATGAGGCTCTCGAGCTCCTCGTGGGGGATGCGGGCGAGGACCGTCGGGTTGGCGATCTTGAAGCCGTTGAGGTGCAGGATCGGCAGCACGACGCCGTCGGTCGCGGGGTTCACGAACTTGTTCGAGTGCCAGCTGGTGGCGAGCGGGCCGGTCTCGGCCTCGCCGTCGCCGACCACGGCGGCGACCAGCAGGTCCGGGTTGTCGAAGGCGGCGCCGTAGGCGTGGCTGAGCGAGTAGCCGAGCTCGCCGCCCTCGTGGATGCTGCCGGGCGTCTCGGGGGCGGCGTGGCTCGGGATGCCGCCGGGGAAGCTGAACTGGCGGAAGAGGCGGCGCAGGCCGTCCTCGGTCTCGTCGATGTGCGAGTAGATCTCGCTGTAGGTGCCGTCGAGGTAGGCGTTGGCGACCATGCCCGGTCCGCCGTGGCCGGGGCCGGTGATGTAGAGGGTGGGCTGCGCGCGCTCGGTGATCGCGCGGTTGAGGTGCGCGTAGATCAGGTTGAGGCCGGGGGTCGTGCCCCAGTGTCCGAGCAGGCGCGGCTTGATGTGCTCCCTCGCGAGGGGCTCGCGCAGCAGCGGATTGGCGAGGAGGTAGATCTGGCCGACCGCGAGGTAGTTCGCGGCGCGCCACCAGGCGTCGATGGTGTCGAGGGTGGCGGGGTCGAGCGGACTGTCGTCCCTGGCGGCCCAGACGTGCTGAGCGGCGGGGGAGGTGAGGGATGCGGCCATGCTGCAACGCTCCCAGGCGAGCGCGCGGGACGGAAGGGCCTTGCGGGCGGCGGGGCGCCGTCCGGACGGGGCTGCTCGCCGCAGAACATCAGCTGAGAAGGGAGGGCATCGCTCCTCAGCGGATGCCCCCCTCTCTCAGCTGATGTTCTGCGGCCGGGTCAGCCGCGCGGGGTGGCTCGGCGGAGGATCAGGGCGCCGAGGACCGCGGACAGGACCGTGGGGACGAGCAGCAGGGCGAAGGCGCCCGTGAAGCCGATCGCCTCGAAGGCGAGCCAGACGGAGTCCCAGCTGTCGGTGAGGGTGAACAGGGCGACCAGGCCGACGATCAGCGCACCGAGGGCGAGGAAGAAGACGGTCATCCCCGTGGCCCGCCAGCGGACGAAGACCGCGGCGACCGCCGAGCCGGCGAAGAAGAAGAAGAGGAAGAGGCTGAAGACCGCGAAGGTCTGAGCGAGCCAGGAGACGTCGCTGTAGGCGGCGGCGCGGAACATGTAGCCGCCGAGCCCCCAGCCGTTCGTCGCCTGCTCGAGCGCGGACATCGTGGAGTAGAGGACGGTCCAGGCGGCGGACAGGCCGACGAAGGTCAGCCCCGTGCCGAGCGAGTAGTCGCGGCGGGTCGACCCGTAGCCCAGCGCGAGGGCGAAGGTGACGTTCGTGGCCTGGATGGCGACGACCAGCATGTAGATGAAGATGAACGTCGTGCCACCGGTGATCTGCACGCCGGAGTCGCCGCCGGCGGCCGGGACGCCGACCATCCGCAGCACGAGCAGCCAGATGATCAGGCTGCCGATGAAGATCGCGCCGAGGATCGCGAGCGGAGTGACGAGCAGCGTCGCCGGGTTGGCGAGGTGCAGGCGGACGATGCTGAGCAGGCGGTGGCGCGCGACGGAGCGCTGCGGGGCGAGGGCGGTCATGAGGCGGCCTTTCCGGTGGTCAGCTGGACGACGAGCTGCTGGAGCGAGACGGGCTCGAGCTCGAGGCCGCGGTGGCGGGCCTCGTCGCGGTCGGCGGTGCCGAGGTGGGGGAGCGTCGCGGTGGCGAGGCCGCCGACTCCGCTGCGGGAGAGGACCTCGCGGCCCTCGGTGAAGGAGTCGACCGCGGCGCGGCTGCCGGTGACGGTCGCGGCGGCACCGCGCAGCTCCTCCGTGTCGCTGTCGACGAGGAGGCGGCCGTCGTCGATGACGAGGACGTGCTCGAGGAGGCTGCTGACCTCGTCGATCAGGTGGGTGGAGAGGACGACGGTGCGCGGGTGCTCGCCGAAGTCGGCGAGCAGGCGGTCGTAGAAGAGCTGCCGGGCGACCGCGTCGAGGCCGAGGTACGGCTCGTCGAAGAAGGTCAGCGGGGCGCGGGAGGCGAGGCCGACGATGACGCCGATCGCGGAGAGCTGGCCGCGGCTGAGCTTCTTGACGCGGCGGTCGAGCGGGAGGCGGAAGTCGACGACGAGCTGCTGCGCGAACTCCTCGTCCCAGCCCTCGAAGAACCAGCGGGCGCTGCGGAGGACGTGCGTGACCTTGAAGTCCTCCGGGTACTTCTGGCTCTCCTTGATGAAGCAGGTGCGGGAGAGGACGGCGGCGTTCTCGACGGGGGCCTCGCCGAAGACGCGGATGCTGCCGGCGCTCGCGAACTCCTGGCCGGTGAGCAGCGACATCAGGGTGGTCTTGCCGGCGCCGTTGCGGCCGAGGAGGCCGTGGATCCGGTTCTCCTCGAGGGTGAAGCTGACGTCGGAGACGGCGTGCATGCTGCCGTAGTGCTTGCTGAGGCCGGCGACCTCGATGACCGCGCTCATCGCGATCCTCCTTCGATGTCGGTGATCATGGCGGTGAGCTGCTCGCGGGTGAGGCCGAGCTTGGCGGCCTCCGCGAGGAGCGGTGCGACGAACTGGTCGCGGAACTGCGTGCGGCGCTTCTCGACCAGGCGGTCGCGCGCTCCCTCGGCGACGAACATGCCGATCCCCCTCTTCTTGTACAGGACGCCCTCGTCGACGAGCAGGTTCACGCCCTTGCCGGCCGTGGCCGGGTTGATGCGGTGGAATGCGGCGAACTCGTTCGTCGACGGGACCTGGTCCTCCTCGGGCAGCGCGCCCGCGATGATGTCGTTCTCGATCTGCTCGGCGATCTGCAGGAAGATCGGGCGGGAGTCGTCCATGGGGCTCCTTCCCTCGATATCGGTGCTTCGTGGTGTGTTGGTTCGTTGGTGCAGTAATTAACCAACCACGCAGCTCGTGCTGTGTCAAGAGCGACGGCTCCGGGCGATCGGTACACTGGACGGCACCGGCCTCTGTAGCTCAATGGAAGAGCGACTCCGTCCTAAGGAGCAGGTTGGGGGTTCGAGTCCCTCCAGGGGCACCACTGCTAAATGCGCTCTGATCAGGAGAAATCACTGATGCACGCGTCTCCCAATCCAGGCGGTGTGCCGAACCGGGTGCCCAGGCGCCCGCCCTGATGGCTGCAAGCCGGTCGACGGCGTCTCTCTGCATCGTTTCGGCGACGTGGGAGTAGACGGCCATCGCGACCGAGATGTCGCTGTGGCGTAGGCGCTCCTGCAACACCTTCGGGTGAATACCCGCGCTGAGGAGCAGCGTTGCGTCAGTGTGCCGCAGCACGTGAAGCGCCATGACCGGAAGCGCCTCGCCGCCCAAGCGGCGTCGACCTGCGGCCACCCTCTTGCTCGGAGCGCTCACAGACCGAATTTCGTGCGGTGTCGGCGCGACGCTCCGACGAACGAGTGCCTGCCGACGACACGGCCCAAGTCGGGTACGAACACGGGTCGACCGGCGGCGCTGAACCTGGGAGCCTCAACAGGGGTCCCGGCGCGCTAGACAACCTTGCTACCGTGAGGGGGCTGGTGCCATCGAGGATCAAGCTCCATCTGGGTCGGCTGGTGCTGGTCGACGCTAACGAAAGGTCAACTGTGAGTTCGATTTCAGGCTTTCTCCGAATCGAGTCGTTTCGCACCACAGTTCGAGACCTCCTTACCGTGGAACCGAAGAGGTTCGACGCTCTAGTCGAAACTGCTCTAGTCGAGCTTCGAGACGATTCGCCAGAGATGGCGGCACCGGAAACATCCGAGGAGCTCGAACAGAGGGCCATGTTGCTCCTCCTGCAGGCCGCGGCGACCGACGACGCTGACGACGTGATGGAGGATCTCCGCGGCGCTGCAGATTTGCGCGACGCTACGTTGGAGCGGCTGAGGCCAGCACTTTCTCGTGCGGAGAGCGCTCGTGAGCAATTATTGGCAAACCGCATGCGGAATTCATTTCTTCCGATTCTTACCTCATCGCGGTTTGCGATTGATCTGCGGGTCATACAGGGGATCGAAGCGCCGGTCGCATTGCCTGTGGTAACTACGCGCTTCGAATTTGACGAGCCGGTATCGGGCGGCGGGCGTGCCTTTGTTTTTCAACTGAACGAACGAGAGTTGGAAATATTGATCGCCCAACTTTCCAATGTCCAGTCGGCGTTACAAAATCTGCAAATCCCGGGAGACGGGGTACGGGTAATACATGCCGGGAGTGAGGCTGCGAGGTGATTATGGGATCATCTGGCGATGCGGCCACAACTGTGGTGTTCAACGCCGACACTACGTTCTGGGCGGCTCTCTTTTCTTTTGGTACGGCAATAGTAACTGCAATCGGGGGGCCAATCATCCGGAAGTTCTTTCCGACAAAAGATGGCGCAGCCGACACTGTGAATACGATTGCAACGGATGCGTTCAAGCAGCTTCACGAGTCGGTGGCCGGTGTAGTAAAATTGTCGGCACGGGTTGAGAGTCTTGAAACGAGCGTAAATCAATCGCTAGTCATTTTGAATGATCTCAACAGGAAAAAGGGCAGGTAGCTTATGGAAGCTGTTGGGGCAAGCCTCCCCTTCCTCACTTTTGTCGTCTTTCTCGTTAGCATTTTCATTCCCATTAGGACAGAGGTAATCGCTCGTCGAAAGCGACGTGACCTAATGACGGCGCTGCAGGGAATTGCGGCGGGCGCTCGTGAGTTGAAGGCGCTGGCGCAGGAAGCTGCGTCCGTAGCGGATTTTGAGCGGCATGAGAACACGACGATCCTCGACGTCAGTCTTACCGCAAGCCTTCCCTCTGTTGAAAGTCTTTACGTAGCTCATTTCGATCCGGTCTTTTCGTCCGTGGAGGCTCTTGGAAAAAACTCCTTCGAGCATTTTCCTGGTAAGGGAGCGCCTTTCGTTTCTTGGGCATGGCCAGAGGATGCCCTTTCGGGAGTTCGCTCCCATGTCGATTCCGATCTAAAGCATCATGAAATTTCGTGGGCAATCGAGACCGACGCTCACCTGCGAGCCGTGACCGACGCTCACTTACGGAGCCAGAGGCCGGACGAAGGCAACAGTCCGTTGGCAGGTTTCCCCTCCTCGTGGTGGAAGAACGTCGGAACGCGTGCGCCTGTTGCCCTGTAATTCAGTATTCGGCACGTAGAGGGCAGACGGCGACAACCTCACTTTTTGCACGCAGACTCTCTCACTTTTACTATGAGAAAAATAAGGCACCATCTTTTGATCGGCGTCGTCGTCCTGTAGTGAGAAAAGACTGGCGTGCAGCTGCGCGGCGACGATAACGTGATTGATGGCTCGCAATGGTCTCCTCAAGGCGGGGCAAGATCGAGCTAAGTCACGGACCGAATCTGCAGAGACTTGCGGCGGTGCAGGTGGCCTCGAACCGGTGCAGGGAGATGGCCGCGCAGGTTCCGGGATTGACGTTTTGAGCGATGGTGTGGAACACGAGCCTGTTCCGTTCGTCAAGAATAGGCTTGAGTGTCCTCTTGATCGCAGCTCACTCAGCTGCCAGTTCCGGCGCATGATTGCTGTAGGCCCTGCCTGCTAGTGCCCGTGTGACTTCGAGCAGTCAGCGTAAAAACTTGGCGTTGTCGAAGAACGCGCTGGCGGTTGAGGCGGGCAAATAAACCACGAACATTTGAGAGGCAAGCAAGACCGCGTTCTCGAGCAGACTGTAGGCGATCACGAGGGCTCCTATTGCTAGCGTCACGCGATTCAAGATCCCACTCACGACGTCATCTCCGGCCAATCAACGCTTCTCCGCGTGCTCGCTTTCCATGCTCCGCACCGTAGCGACGGTGAGCAGCTCCAGCAACCATCAACCGCTGCTGAACCTGCGGTCCCGGGGGCGAGGGCTCGATATACATCCGACTCGCGATGAGCACGCGATTCCCTCGCTGACGTTGCAGAATGCCCCGCGGTAAGCAGAAGCTCGCCGACGAGCAGACAATTCGCCCCAGAACCGCACAGCGCTCCCTCGACGATGCGCAAGCCGAACTCCGCGAGGTCGTCGGCGACCTCCTCAACGAAGGCGAATCCATCCGCGAAGTCGCAGCCGCCGCCGAGATCTCCACCAACACCGTGCAGAAGTGGAAGCGTGCGGAGCAGGCGAGTGGGCTTCCTCGACATTGGTCAGACTTAGGCTGCTGCAGCAATTAGGTCGGAGAGCCCCTCGAAGCGAGAGTCGTCAGCCATGACTCGTTCGAAGTCCTTGCGCGCCATGCCCTTCTTCCCTGACGCCAGGTACGTCTTCCCCCGTTCGATCAGCGCCAGGTTCTTCAGCTCCGACGGCCGCGACCGCACGCGGAGCGCCTCCTTCAGGGCCTCAATTGCAGCGTCGTAGTAAGACAGCTCTCGTAACGCCGCTCCGCGCTGCATTAGAAGGTAGGTCGAGGGCTCATCCTCGTTCGTGAGCCCGTCCGTCAATTCAACGACATCTCTCCACCGCCCTTGCTCGGCGTAGAGCTCGGCAAGAGATACAGCCGCAAGTGTCGTGGGTTCCAGACCTTCGACAACTTCCGTCGCTCGCCCAAGATTCCCGGCGTCCTGCTCGATCTCGGCCAGGAGGAGCCCGATCGCGCTGCTATCCACGGGCATCACAGCCGCGATCCCAGTCGCGATGGGGAGGGTGATGGTCTGGTCGATCAGGTACTTCTTCGCCGGCTCGTCCGACTCCGGACGGTAGCCGGACGTAACCAGCCAGTCGAGCAGCGCCCTAGTGCGCGCTAGGTCGCCGTTCTTGGTGGAGTAGAACATCACTTCAGCGAGGCTGAGAACCCCAGCTGCAGTCGGAGTCTCAGCGGCGAGGCGCTGCAGCGACGCCGCGTCCCCGGTACCCGTCACGGTCTTGTGCAGCGCTTTCTCCCACGCCGGCGCGAACATGCCGGGCTTCGGCTTCGTCAGTGGAACAGGCGTCGCCGGGGCGCTAGCTCCTTGCGGCGTGCCCTTCGCCACTTTCGGCCTCCCTGCCGTCGCACTGTACGAGATGCCGCTACCCGGGATGCCAACAGTGCTAGTGACACCCCTCCGGCTGTTGACGCTCACTCGAGCGCCCTTGACCCCCGCGCTCAACCCGATGGACTTCGGCGATACCGACATCCGCACACCAGGCGCGATCTTGAACGACTTGCGCACGCGAAAACCCATGAGAATCCTCCTATTGGTGTTCGGAGACTAGTGGAGCGTCGGCTCGTGGCTCTACGCCTGATCGTTCCAGACCCCGTCGTGGGGCGCTGGCAGAACAGCGAACGCGACGAGACCACGCGGCATGGCACCAGCGGCGGCCAGAGCTACGACGACCATTGTGATGAGCGGGTAGATCAGGAGGGGGTGATGGCAGACCCGAGTTGACTTCGTACCGCCAGCCGGTTTGTCGCTCGCGGTGAGGCTAGCCTGCCTTCGTCCAGTTGGCGCAGGAAGTCGACTCGAAGATCTCGCCGTCCACTAGGGTCACCGTCGCTGGCCCCTGAACGATGTTGTTGTTCACGATCTCGGCGTCGCTCCCCGTGCCGCTCTTCCACGCGTAGTAGCAGCCGACAGGGTTCGCCCCGGTCGGACCCGTTGTTGTGTAAGTGCCGGCAGCAATACCCTGCCCGATGACGCGAGTTCCGTTCCCGAAGCTATTCGCGGCGGCGGTCTGCTCGGCTCCCGACACCTTGGACTCTCGCGCAGCGAGGGCGACCTCCCGCTCATCGAGCGTCTTCGTGCGGGCATCCGACTCAGCTTCCGCTGCCGTGGCTCTCTCGCTGGCTGTGACGGCGTCTGCCTGCGCGTCAGCTGCCTCGTCTCGGGCGGTTGCGATCGCCTCCGTCAGACCCTCATTGCGCAACCGGATCTCCTCCGCGTTACTCGAGAGTTCGTCTCGTTCTGCAACGACGGCTCGGTAGTCGGACTCGGACACGCCTGTCGGCTTTGCAGCGAAGCCAATCGCAAATCCGACGGCCAGCAGTAGCAGAGCCGCAGCTAGGAGGCGGGCGGACAACGGCGCTTTCGCTAGAGCCAGCCGGCCGTGGCTCAGCTGGCCTTCAGCACCTGACGCTCTCATGGTCGCGAGCCTACCCACAGCGGAAGCCAGTAGTCCTACCCTGGCCAATCACAGGACGCGCTTGACCCGATACCGGCCCCGTATCCTACCCAAGGCGCGACTCGGGCCTCTCCGAACTGACTCCTCCGCCTACTGGGCGATGGTGAAGACGCCATCGGCGCCACGGTCGGGGTGGTAGGACCAGGAGAACGAGACATCGCCCCACTCTTCCGTCTGACGGCCGTCGAGTGACGTCGTCTGATTGACGTGCGAGACGACCGATTGGGGAGCGTCCGTCTCCGTCAGTAAACACTCCAACTCGGAGTAATCCAGACCCGCGAAATCCTCTTCGCCTTCGCTATCGATGGTGAGCGTACGGTCCCCGTCAGACAGTGCTGCCCCCTCGGTGTTGGTCACGCACTCCTCAACAGCATTCGTCAGGGCAGAGGCGGACTGCGATCCAGTGGCACCGCCAACGAGCGAGACGGCGGCGACGATGCCGCCTACGAACAACCCGCCGAGTACAAACCCGCCTGCGGCGCCTATGAGCAGGGACGACATGCTCAAGCGCGTCTTCGGTTCGGTTCTCGGTACGGGCTGCGGCAGAGGGTTGTCGGTCACAAGCTCACAGTACCGATGTGGCCAAGGTGGCGGCGTTGCTCTTTGCCGCAGACGATCCGCCTCCGGTGCACAGGCTCAGAAAGAAGAGAAAGCTAGCGATGCGACCGTCCGAGATCTCGAACTTGATGATTGCTCGTGCTAGCAGCAGCGAGGATCTCGGCTGGAAAGTAGTCGTCACTTACCAGGACTGCCACACCTAGGTCTGCCTCACTCGCACCGAGCGAAACGTCGCTGGCGGGGACGCGTTGCGCGACGCCGCTGAATCGTTCCTCGCGTGGTCTCGCAGGCGCTATCTCTGCGGATCGTAACGACCTTCGCCGAGGTCGAGGTGGCTAGTGGCTCGGTCGCTGAGCAGGCCGACGTCGGCCGCGTCCGCGGCGCTTCGGCAGCCACGGTTGATCCGGCACGGTGGGGCGACGCTATGCGCCAGTCCGGCGTCACTGAGGGAAGCTCGCCTACTGTCGTCTGCAGAGACAGCGGGTTCCTCGGTCAGCGGTGCGCCGTCCGCCGTCGGCGGAGGTGCGGATGCGCTGGATGAGGCACGGCCGGAGCCAGCCGGCGTGCGGTGGGCGCCTCTCGTGGCTGCGCTCGCCGATCGTCCCGCTCGCGGTTCTGGCGTTCGCGGTCTACTCGATCTACTCGATCTCCCGAGCCGACCAGATGCTCACGGCGGGGTACGACCTCGGCATCTTCGACCAGGCGGTGCGGGCTTACTCGCAGTTCCGTCCGCCGCTCTCGCCGCTGAAGGGCGACGACTTCAACCTGCTCGGCGACCACTTCCATCCGATCCTCGTCGTTCTCGCTCCCCTGTACTGGATCTGGGACGACGGTCGCGTGCTTCTCGTGGCGCAGGCGGCACTCGTCGCAATCTCCTCCGTGTTCGTCTGGCGCTTCGCACGTCGCAGGGCGGGCACGGGGGCGAGCTGCCTGCTGGTGGTCGGGTATCTCCTCGGCTGGCCGCTGCAATGCCTCGCCGACTTCGATTTCCACGAGGTCGCGTTCGCGGTGCCGGTCCTCGCGTGGGCGGTCGATGCGATCGACGGCCAGAGGGACAGACAGCTCGCAGCGGCAGCGGTGATTCTTCTCCTGGTCCGGGAGGACATGGGGGCTGTGACGATGATTCTCGGTCTTCTGCGGGTTGCGAGGAGGTCTAGGGCACTTGGCGTGCTCCTCGCCGCTCTCGGGGCAGCGGTGTTCGCGGTCGTGGTGCTGGTTGTGATCCCGGCATTCAGCGGACGCGGATACGCGTACTGGGACTACGGAGACCTCGGGCCCGACTCGGCGAGCGTCGTGCACACTCTCCTTGTTCGGCCCTGGGTCGCGATCACGCTCTTCTTCACCCCGGTCGTGAAGACGTTCACTCTGCTGAATCTCTTCTCGCCGCTTCTCTTTCTTCCTCTCCTGTCCCCGATAACCCTGCTCGGTCTTCCGCTTCTGGCCGAGCGTTTTCTTTCTGATAGGTCCTCGCTCTGGACGAGTGAATTTCACTACAACGCCCCCGTCTGGGTCGTGCTGTTCCTGGCCGCTCTCGACGGCGGAGGGCGTCTTCTCGCCCGAACCGCTCGTTCCTCGCCGCATAGCGGAAGGGTGGCGCTAATCGCGGGAATAATTGTCTGTGTCCTGCCTGTAATAGGTACCTTTGTCGTCGGCGACCGGCAGGCCTACCCGCTGGGTCGAATCGCCGCCGGAGAGGTTTGGTCGATAAGTCAGCACATGATCGACCAGGCTTCGGCGGTCGCCCATGTACCTCCGTCGACATGCGTAGCGGCCGATGATCGTCTGGTCCCGCTTCTCACGCGAACGAATCGGGTGTCGCTTCCGGGTGTGCTTCAGCGACCCCCGGATTTCTATGTCCTGGATCTCGGTCAGGAGGAAGCCGGGTCGGTTCGCGGCCTGAAGATGGAGACGTCGGTCATCCGTGACGACGCGATTGCGGATGGCTACCGCATCATAGCGAGCTTTGGCACTGTTGAGGTCCTTGAGTCGCCGGACTACACCGGTCCGTCGAAAGATTGCGCGCGTTAATGCCGTTGCTTGAGTGGGCCCCGCGGGTGAGTCCGAGGGGCCCACTCAGTCGTTGCTGCGCTCAGGGACGAATGAGACCGGTGTTCCAGGTCTGAGTCGAGTTTCCATTCGGCTGATCCTTATGAATCAGTCTGACTGAGCATTCACCTCTGTTGCCGATGGCGAACACGTAGGAGTTCGTTCGTGCCGACGACGCGTTGAATTCGCCGCCGTCTCCGAACCAGTTGCCGTCAGCGCACCAGAGCTGGAAGTCATAGCGGCCGGCGTTTCCCGGTGTGAACGCGGCACGATAGCCTCCGTTTGACACTGTGGCACACAACGTGCCTCCGGCCGCCGTCACGCAGGACGACGTAGCGGCCGACGCGATCGGTGCCAAGAGCAGTGATCCCGCGGTAGCGGCAAGAACTGCGCAGACGAGAGACGGTTGCATTCTCAAGCGTTGCATCTTCGGGCCCTCCTATCCGACGTAGCCGGTTGTCCAGACCTGACCGGTCGCGAGTTTCTTGATCTGGACCTCGCACGGCCCCTGTCCGCCGACGGCGAAGACGTAGGTGTAGGTGTTCGTCGCCGTTGCGGTGAACGCACCTTCGCTGCCGAACCATTTCCCGTTGCTGCAGGCGAGGTTGAAATCCATCACCTCCGAAGGCCCGGAATTCTTGATGTATTTCGCTTGATACCCCCGCGGGTCGGTATTCACGAATACGAGATTGTCTTTTGCTGTCGTCGGATATCCCGGCGACCCCGCCTCTGCGGCAGGGGCGCACCCGATGGCGCATGCGCAGATGCAATCGATCGCGAGTATCGTCTTTGAGACTTTATTCATGATTGGCTCCGTGTCTTCTCTCGAGTGAGAGCTCGGTCGTCGGCGGACGTAACTCTCTTCTTCCGTGGCTCCGTTTGTTGCACTGGGGCGTCAACCGGTGGTCGTGCTCTCCTCGCAACGGGTCATCGCCTGTGCCGGCTTGTAGTGACCAATGCCAAGGCAGGGTTGTATGCCGGCGTTGTGCAAGTCAGGCGGTGACCTTGCTCGACGCCGATCACCGTCGACGAGGAGAGCGGCCGGGTTTCGGAACACAAAGCACAAGAATCGCGGCGCCGTTTTGCTCAGGCTCGGAATGCCGAAAACAGCCTGATCTGTCGAAGTCATGCGCCTCTCCCGGTTCAGTCATCAGATGACTCGGATTGCGGCGGTCTGATCAGGGTGGCAAAGGGCGCGATTGGGGTCAATGAAGTAATTGCGCCATTCGGGCGCAGAGCCGCCAAAGAGGAATGAGATGCGCCAATTAGCGCGGAAATTGACCCTTGGTTCTCGGGTTCGACGGTCCGGCGCCCTGTCTCGTGGCGGGAGACATCGCTGGCGCTGGCGTGTACTCCCCGCGGTGACTCGTGTCAGCCGCTCCTCGAGGTACGCCACCAGGTCTTCCAACGGCGGCGTCGGCGGTGGTCAGAGGTCCGCGCCACCCCCGTGATCGCTGCTCGCGGAGGCGCTCCGATGGCGAGATCTTCCTTGATCTCGCGGCTCGAACGCGCCGTGATGCTGCCGAAGGTACGGGCTGTCTCGAGGCGCTGTTCGAAAGCCTCATCGAGTGCGCTCAGTGCACGTAATTCAGCGCAGCGCCTCGCCGTGGAACTCGGCGCGGTACTCCGAGGGGCTGGTGCCGTTGATGGCGCGGAACTGGCGGGAGAAGTAGAAGGCGTCGGAGTAGCCGACGGCGCGGGCGATGTCGGCGATCGAGGCGTCGGTGGTGATCAGGAGCTCGCGGGCGCGAGCGCTGCGCAGGCGCTTGACGTACTCGACGGCGCTCATGCCGGCGGCCTTCTTGAAGAGGGCGGAGAAGTGCGAGGTGCTCATTCCGGCAAGGGTCGCGAGCTCGGTGATGCTGGTGGGGGAGTCGAGGTGCTCGCGCAGGTGGTCCTGGGCCATGCGGATCCGGTCGCCCGACTCGAGGGTGCCGCGAGTGCGGTCGGAGGCGAGCTGGGCCAGGAGGTTCCAGGCGGCGCCGCTCGCGGCGTAGAGGCTCGAATCGGTCTCGTCGCGCTCGAGGGCGGCGACGGCGTGCTCGATGAGGGTCTTCGCCGAGAAGGCGTCGCGCGCGGTGACGACGGGGGACGTCCGCTCGTGGACGACCGCCGAGATGAGGGCGGCGGCATCGGCGCCGGCGACGTGCAGCCACCAGATCGTCCACGGGTCGGCGAAGTCGGCCCAGTACCGGTGCGGGGTGCCCGCGGCGATGACGGCGACCTCGCCGGGGTCGACGCGGACGGTCGAGTCCGCGATCGAGACCCAGCCCCGGCCGGCGGTGCAGAGGATCACCACGGCCGCCCGCGTGCCCTCGGGGCGGCTGCGGCCGTGAGCGGCGGCGTGCGGGAAGTGTCCAGCATCGGTCACCAGCAGGCGCTCGGTGATCGGGGCCGCGAGCGCCTCGGCGACCCGCGGTTTCGGCAGGACATGCAGGCGCTGGCCGAGGAAGCCGTCGGGGATCAGCATGCCGACGAGTGTAGGTCAGGGCAGAGAATCGTCCAGCTAATGGCGTCCAACGCTTCATTGGTCGGCGCTGGGCGCGTGCCTAGGCTGGCGCCATGCTCACAGCGGAGTACCCCTCGTCCCCCTACCAGCCGGTGCCGCTCGCGGACCACCTCCCCGAGCGCCTCACCATCACCCTCTGGGACTTCTCCTGGTACGTGCGCACCGGACCGGGCGAGCCGTTCGAGGACCTCGACGCCGCGTTCGCCGGCGCGGTCGAGCGGGGGTACAACACGATCCGGATCTGCGCGATGCCGTTCCTGCTGTTCGAGTCCGGTCTCGACACCCGGGAGCTCCGGCTCGGACCGCTCGGCGGCTCCTACGCGCAGCGGGTGCGCTGGTACGACGTCGCCGAACCGACCGTGATCGATGGCCGCGCCCACCTCCTCGCGCTGTTCGCGGCGGCGAAGCGGCACGGGGTGTTCGTCATCGTCTCGTCCTGGGAGTACCAGCAGTCCTCCTCCTTCGCGCTCGAGCGCGACTGGTTCGACGCGCTGATGGCGGTGCCGCCGGAGGACCGCGCCGAGCGGCTCGCGGAGGCGCAGGCGGCGCTCGTCGGCTTCCTCGCGGAGCACGACCTCGACGATCGGATCGCCTTCGTCGAGCTGCACAACGAGGTGCAGGCGGGGCACCTCACCGAGGGGCTCGACTACGACCGCGCGGACCTCGACGCGGCGACGCTCGCCCTCACCCCGCGCCTCACCCGCGGCATCGACCGGTTCCACGAGCTGACCGACGGCGTCCCGTGCTCCGTCAACTACGCGCACGTGCCGGTCGGCGGGATGCGCGGGATCCCGTGGAACTCCGACGTACTCGTCCTGCACCCCTACATCTACGGCGTGCTGAACGAGTTCATCGCCGCCTTCGCGCTGCGCAGCCCGATCGAGGAGTTCGAGCAGGATCTCGCCGCCGAGGCCTTCCTGCTCGAGGGCGCCCCGCCCATCGCCGAGTGGACGCTCCCGGCCGAGGACCAGTGGAAGCTGACCGCGACGATCGTCGGCAAGGGCGAGATCTACGCGCACGACTGGGGCGACGCCGAGCGGATCGACCGCTGGCTGTACGAGCGCTACGGCGCGCACCACCTCGAGATGCGCTCGACGCTGAGGATGTGGATCGCCGTCGCCGCCGACCACGCCGCCCTGCGCGGGGTGCCGCTCGTCTTCGGCGAGGGCTGGGTCGGCTACACACCGCTCGAGGGCCGCTTCGAGGAGGGGACGATCGGCGCCGAGTACTGCCGGCTCGCGATGCGCGAGTCGCGGCGGGTCGGCGCCCGGGGATCGATCGTCTGCTCGAACGGCGCTCCCCAGCACCCGATGTGGGACGACGTCGCCCTGCAGCGCGAGTGCAACGAGATCTTCGCCGCGCCCGCGTAGGCGGACCGGCGACGGCACGACCAGCACGACCGCACGACCAGCACGACGGCACGACCGTACGACGGCACGACAGAAGGACCGGCACCACAGCACAGCACGGCCCCCCGGCATCACGGAGTCAAGGAGGACACCATGACCAACGAACAGCGATTCCCGAACCTCACCCGACGAGGCTTCCTGTACGGCGCGACCGCGCTCGGCAGCACCGCGCTCCTCACCGGCTGCATGGGCGGCGGCGGGGGTGGCGGCGGCGCGGGCGGCGGCGGGATCGTCCTGCAGTCCTCCCTCTCCGACCCGGCCCCGAAGGCGGCCCTCGAGGCGCTCGTGAAGAGCTACTCGAGCGGCTCCGTCACCCTGAACACCGTGGCGATCGAGCAGTTCCGCGCCCAGCTCTCCACCTACCTGACCTCGGGCAACCCGCCGGACGTGCTCACCTGGTACGCCGGCTCCGTCGCCCGCGACTACGCCGCGCAGGACCTGCTGCTCGACCTCTCCGACCTCTGGACCGGCGACGGGGCCGCGGCCGGCTACTCCGCCGCGCTCAAGGACCTCTCGACCGACGCGAGCGGGAAGCAGATCTTCCTGCCGACGAACTACTACTGGTGGGGCGTCTTCTACCGCAAGTCGGCCTTCGAGGAGTGGGGCGTGGAGGTGTCCACCACCTGGGACGAGTTCATGGCCCTCTGCGAGACGCTGCAGGGCCAGGGGATCGTGCCGCTCTCCAACGGCATCGGCTCCACGCCGTGGATGGCGTCCGGCTGGTTCGACATCCTCAACCTCCGCGTGAACGGCGCGGATTACCACAAGGAGCTCCTGGCCGGGAAGTCGTCGTTCGACTCCACCGAGGTCAAGAACGTCATGAAGTACTACGCCGACATCGTGCCGTTCATGGATCCGAACGCCCCCTCGTACGCCTGGCAGGACGCGGTCACGCCGCTGGTGCAGAAGAAGAACGCGATGTACCTCGTCGGGGCGTTCATCAGCCAGAACATGCCGGAGGGCGAGGGCGACGACCTCGACTTCTTCTCCGTCCCGCTGATCGACGCGAGCATCCCGACCGCGGAGGAGGCGCCGACCGACGGCTACTTCGCCAGCGCGAAGACCAAGGACGCGGACGCCACCAAGGCGTTCCTCTCCTACCTCGCCGGGGCCGAGAGCCAGTCCGCCTACATCGCGGCCTCGCAGTCGTCGAACCTGCCGACCTCGCCCGACGTCGACACCTCGGTGTTCTCGCCGCTGGTGCAGAAGGGCGTCGCGCTGCTGGCCGGCACCGAGCAGATCACCCAGTTCTTCAACCGCGACTCCTCCGACGACCTGCAGACCACGGCCGACGCGGCGCTCACCAAGTTCATCGCCCAGCCCGGCGAGGTCGACAGCATTCTGAAGGAGTGGCAGACGGCGGCCGACAAGGTCTTCAACCCGTGACCGGGACGACCCGGGCGGCCGCCGTGGAGCGGCCGCCCGCCCCTTCGCCGGGGACGCCGCCGGAGCCGACGGCCCGCCCGCTGGTCCGCTCGGGGAAGGGGCGCCGGATCACCCGGGTGCCCGCGGTGGTCTGGCTCTTCCTGCTCATCCCGCTCGCGGTCGAGCTGGCCTGGGTCTTCTGGCCGGCGATCAACTCCTTCTACCTCTCGCTCACCCGGTGGAACGGGATCGGCGAGCCGGAGTTCATCGGCCTCGACAATTTCGTCGACCTCGGCTCGGATCCGATCTTCGCGACCGCGCTGGTCAACAACGTCATCTGGGTGGTCGGCTTCGGCGGTCTCTCCGTGGCGATCGGGCTGGCGCTCGCCGTCGCGCTGAACAAGCCGCGGCGCGGGGTCGGGATCTACCGCAGCGCGATCTACCTGCCGATGGTCTTCTCGCTCGCGGTGACCGGCCTGTTCTGGCGGGTGATCTACCAGCCGGACGGTGTCGTCAACAGCTTCCTCGGCGGGATCGGCCTGGGCGACCTCGAGCGGCAGTGGCTCGCGGACCCGACCCTCGCGCTCTACGCGGTGCTGGTCGCCGCGGTCTGGCGGCAGTGCGGCTACATCATGGTGCTCTACCTGGCCGGGCTGAAGGGCGTGGACCCGAGTCTCGAGGAGGCCGCCCAGGTCGACGGCGCCTCGCGGACGCAGCGCTTCTGGCGGATCGTGATGCCGCAGCTGAAGGGCGTGAACGGCGTGGTCTTCGCGGTCACCGTGATCGACTCGCTGCGCACCTTCGACATCGTCTGGGCGATGACCCGCGGCGGGCCGTACAACTCGACGCAGCTGCTCTCGACCTACATGTTCCAGGAGAGCTTCACCGTGCTGAACCTCGGCTACGGCTCGGCGATCGCGGTCGTCATCTTCCTGCTCGCGATCGTCTTCATCATCAGCTATCTCGTGCGCGCCACCAAGGAGGAGGACTGAGATGGCCGTCATCGCTCCGGTCGCGCCCGGTCTCGCCGCACCGACTCTCCCGCGCCGCCGGGTGAAGGGCTCGTGGATCTTCCACGCGATCATGGCGCCGGTCGCGCTGCTCTGGGTGCTGCCGATGCTGTTCGTGCTCTTCGTGGCCGTCCGCAGCTTCGACGACATCACCGGCAACGGGCTCGGCGCCCTGCCGGCGAGCTTCAGCTTCGACGGCTTCGTCACGGTGTTCACGGCCGGGCTGGTCGGCGAGGCGCTGGTGAACAGCCTGATCGTCACGGTCTTCACCGTGTTCCTGTCGCTGCTGCTCGCCTCCTGGGCGGCGTTCGCGCTCAGCCGGTTCCACATCCCGTTCCGCCGGGGGATCCTGCTGCTGATGCTGGCCGGCAACCTGCTGCCCCCGCAGATCCTGCTGATCCCGGTCTCGCGGATCACCGAGAGCCTCGGCATCTACGACACGCTCTTCGCGCTGATCGTGGTGCAGGTCGGCTTCGGGCTCGGCTTCTACACCTTCGTGCTGCACGGCTTCATGCGGTCGATCCCGGCCGAGATCTTCGAGGCGGCGCAGGTCGACGGCGCGGGGGTCCTCCGCACCTACTGGCGGATCCTGCTGCCGCTGTGCCGGCCGTCGCTCGCGGCGCTCGGCGCCCTCGCGACGACCTGGATCTGGAACGACTTGATCTGGGCGGTCACCGTGCTGCGGACGGAGACGAACTTCCCGATCACGGCGGCACTGCTCAACATCCAGGGCGGCTACGTGAGCCAGTGGAACGTGGTCGCCTCGGGGGCGGTGGTCGCGGCGATCCCGACCGCGATCGTGTTCTTCGCGTTCCAGAAGCAGTTCGTCTCGGGGCTGATGGTGGGCTCGAGCAAGTAGACGCAGGGCACGAGGAGAGGGCCGGCTGTTCGCAGCCGGCCCTCTCCTCATGTGCGCGGTGTGCGCGGCGCGTGACGCCCCCGCTCCGCTCAGTCGCGGTGGAAGAGCAGCAGTGCGGGCAGGCTCGTGGCGAAGTAGTCGGTGGAGCCGTCCTCGAGCGTCGCCTGCGGGGCGTCGAAGCGGGGACGTGCCTCGCCGAGCGTCGACGGCGGCGTCGCCGGCTCGAGGCTGAGCGCGGCGCGGGCGGCGTCCCAGGCCGCGAGGGTGCGTCCCTCGCCGCCCTCCCACGGCTGGAAGCGGCGCGACTCGAGGAGCGACAGCGCCTCCTGCGCGCGGCCCGCGGCGATCAGCAGACCGGCGTACTCGACGGTCAGGTCGTCGCGGGAGAGCGTGAGGTCGTGTTCGTCCTCGAGGCGCTCCAGGCGGTCGGCGGCGGAGTGGCCCAGGCGGTCGGCGAGCTGGTCGAGCTCGTAGAGCAGGCGGGCGTCGCGCGGGGCGAGCTCGCGGGCGCGGAGGTAGTGCGCCCAGGCGGCGGCGTCGTCGGCCTCGTCGTTGTAGGCGGCGAGGCCCGCGTTGCGGTGGGTCACGGCGTCGGCGCCGCCGTCCGCGATCGCGCGGCGCCAGTGCTCGGCGGCCTCGGCTCGGCGGCCGGCGTCGTAGAGGAGCATCCCGAGCAGCGACCGCGCGGTGCTGTCGGCGGGATCCGCCGCGACCGCGGCGGTCAGCGCGTCGTGCGCGTCGAGGCCGGCGGGGAAGGCGCGGGTGAGATCGAGCGCGCGGGTGTCGACGGTCTCGCCGAGCCGGGCCAGGAGGTACGCGGCGATCGGCGCGGCGTTGCCCGCTCCCGAGGTGCCGGCGTTCCCGCCGGCGACGGCGCGGAGCAGTCGGCGGGCCTCGCCGGTCTCACCGAACGAGGCGAGGTCGAGCGCGACGTCGATGCTCTCGTGCGCGTCGGCGGGGTCGGTGCCGGTGAGGGTGCGGGCGAGCTGGTCGAGCGGATCCAGGCGCAGGGTCTCGTGGAGGGACCGCTCGGCTTCGCCGACGCGGCCGAGCGCGCGGAGGCAGACCGCGCGCAGGGCACGGGCGCGGAGGTCGTCGGTGTCGAGGCGGAGGGAGGTGGCGAGGTCCTCCAGCGCCGCGGCGTGGTCGCCGGCGGCAGCGGAGAGTCTCGCGCTCTCGAACAGGGCGGCGTGCGCCCACTTCCCGTCCCAGGCGGCCTTGCCGAACGCGGCGGCGGCCTCGGTCGTGCGGCCGAGGCGGCACAGGATCAGCCCGCGCAGATAGAAGGCCTCGGTGTCGGCGGGGTTGCCGTTGCGGGCGGTGAGCCGCCGGATCGCGGCGTCGGCGTGCGCGAGGGCGTCGGCGTACTCGCCGCGGCGGTAGGCGTGGTCGGCGAGAGCGAGGTGCACGCGGGCGTCGCCGGGATCGCGGCGCAGCGCCTCCTCCCAGTAGGGCAGCGGCGAGCGGGTGGGGTGCCGGTACTGCGCGAGGTGGACGCCGACGAGGTACAGCTCGTCGACCGACGCGGTCTCGGCGGGCGGCAGCGGCTCCGTCGCGACCTCGGGCTCGGTGTCGTCGAACTCCGTCGGCACCTCGTAGGCGAGGATGGTCGAGCCCTGGGCGACGACGGTGACGCCGAGTCCCTCCGGGCCGGTGCGGGTGGTCGGCAGGTCGGCGAGCAGCGGCTGCCAGGGCTCGAGGTCGACGGTCCACTCGTGCAGGACGGCGCCGTCGGCCCGCAGGGTCACGGTCACGGCGGGGATGCGGCGCGTCGTCGCGACGCCCACGCGGAGGATCCCGGCCTCGACGTCGAGGTGCACCGCCGCGTCGCGGGTCGCCTGGTGCGCCACTCCGATGCCGCTGATCGGATACCAGTACTGCGAGAAGGTCTTGGTCTCGCCGGGCATCAGCCAGGAGAAGTCGGGCTGGTTGTCGGTGTAGACGCCGGCCATCAGCTCGACGTAGGGGCCGTCCGCGTCGGTGAGCTGCGCGTCCCAGGCGTGGCCGAACGGGGCGTCGCCCCAGGTCCACTGCTTCTTGCCGGGGGCGAAGCGGCGGTCGGCCCAGTGCACGAAGCCCGCTCCGGCGCGGTGGTCGTAGCCGCCGAAGAAGGAGTCGTCGGTGCGGACGACCATGTAGGAGGTGGGGACCGGGATGTTGCGGTACCAGTCGATCCGGTCGGCGGGCGGGCCGTCCGGCGTCGGTCCGTCGCCGCGCTCGGCCGCGAGGGCGGGGTAGTCGACGCCGTAGTAGGGGCGGTCGGCCGCCGGGAAGGCGGTGATCGCGCGGCGGGCGTGGTCGGCGACGTAGCGGACGTCGCGCGGGAAGAAGGACTGGTAGTCGTCGTGCACCTGTGCCGCGACGTTCGCCCACCAGAGGAAGGTGTGCCGCTCGCTGGTGCGGTTGTGCAGGCGCACGTCGAGCTCGACGAGGCTGGACCCGGGGCGCAGGCGCACGCCGTGCAGGCCCTTCATCCGGCTGAACGGGTCGTGGTCGCTGCACCAGACGACGACCGAGCCGTCGTCGGCGCGCTCGAGGCTCCAGGCGGTGGGCAGGTAGGTGCCGGGGCGGTGGTGCTGCGGCCAGTTGAACTCGACGCCGCCGCTGATCCACGGACCCGCGAGGCCGACCAGCGCCGGCTTGATGACGGTGTTGCGGTAGAAGAAGTCGTAGCCGGTGGTCTTGTCGTAGCCGGAGTAGATCCGGCCGCCGAGTTCGGGCAGGACGACGACCTGGACGAACTCGTTCTCGAGGACGACGACGCGCCACTCCTGGTCGACGGCCTCGGAGGCGATCCGGTCGATGAAGGGCAGCGGGTACACCCGCCCGCTCGAGCCCTGGTAGACGCGGCGGTCGAGGAACATCGGCAGCTGCACCGGCTCCTCGGGGGTGTAGGTCGGGAGGGTGATCGTCGTCTCCCAGACGGCTGCCGCGCCCTGCGCGAGGAGGTCGGCCGCCGCCGGCGGGGGCGCGATGAGCTGCGAGGCTTCTGCGATGACTGCCATGGGTCGAGGGTAGAGAGCGCGGCGCGCGTGGAGGAATGGGCGATCTGCCGCGTCACCTGGACGATTCGCGGGCGATCGATCCTCTTTCTGACTGCTCCACCAGGTATTCCATGCGGCGGCCTGAACGAACCTGCTCAGTCCGCATCGATTCCCCATCGGAACTCGGCGCGCTCGCCCGGCTCCAGCCAGCGGAGACCCTCGCCCGAGTTCAGGGCGTCGGGCGGGGCGGTCATCGGCTCGATCGCGATCGCGGGCGGGCGCCGGTCGCGGTCGATGTAGAGCTGCAGGCCGGTGAAGGACGCGTCGGCCCAGAGCGCGGTGCGGCCGTGGCCCGGGGCGCTGAGCTCGGCGCGGACCGTGCCGTCGGGGTCGCGATCGAGAGCGGTGAAGCTCGCGTGCCAGGGTGCGTCGCGCTCCGGGACGCCGGCGCGGAGATCGAAGGGCGTGCCCGCGACCGGGCGGCGCTCGCCGGTGGGCAGGTGGCGCTCGTCGAGGACGAGGCGCTCGCGGGCGGGGAGGCGGATCGTCGGCTCCGGCGCCTCGCCGGCGCGGAGATAGGGGTGGACGCCGAGCGCGACCGGGGCGCTCCTGCTCGACTCGTTGACGAGGACGTGGCGGGCGTCGATCCCGGCGGGGCGCAGCCGGTAGCGGACGCTGGTGACGAGGGTGAAGGGGTAGCCGGGCGGGGAGTCGAGGCGGGCGTGCAGGACGAGGCTGTCGGCGGTGCTCTCGCCGACGCGGTAGCGGGTCGTCGCGAGGAGGCCGTGGTTGGCCGAGTGCGTCGCCGGGTCGGTGATCGCCAGCTGCTGGACGGCGCCGTCGAGGAGCCAGCGGCCGTCGCGGACCCGGTTCGGCCAGGGGGCGAGCACCGCGCCCGCGGCGCCGGGCGGCTGGTCGCCGTCGTAGGGCTCGACGAGGGCGCGGCCGCGCACCGCGAGGGTCCGGATGCTCGCGGCGACGGGGTTGATCGAGGCGCGGACGGACCCGTCGGCGCTGACGAGCTCGATGTCCGGCACGGGTCGACCGGCTCAGCGGCTCGCCGGCGCGGGCCGACGGCGGAGGCGCGGAGGGAGAGTGCCCTCGGCTCGCAGGGGATCGACGCCGCTCATCGCCGACGCAGGATCGCCTCGAGCTCGGCAACGACGAGGTCTGGCCGGGAGAGGAAGGGGTGGTGGCCGGTCGGCAGGTCGATCGAGCGGGTGGCGCGCTCGGCGTGGAGGCGCTGGAGGCCGACCGAGGTGCTGCGGTCCTCGGTGCAGACCAGGTAGGAGGAGTCGACGCCCTGCCAGCCGGCCACGGTGGTCGGGGTGGTGAAGGCGGCGATCGACTGGGTGGTGACCCGTTCCCAGGCGGCGCGCTGGGTGCTCTCGTCGGCGTCCTGGAGGAAGCGGCGGCCGAACGAGGCGGCGTCGTAGCCGGTGACGCCGAGCGTGCCGTCGTCGCCGGGGGCGATCGAGACGGGGTCCGTCTCTCCGGCCATGATGTCGCCCTGCGCCGAGCCGATGTCGGGGAGGTAGGAGGAGATGTAGACGAGGTGGGCGACGGCGGCGTGCGCGCCGGCCTCGGCGATGACGGTGCCGCCGTAGGAGTGGCCGACGACGATCGCCTCGTCGTCCTCGATGTCGTCGAGTGCGGCGCGCAGGGCGGCGGCGTCCTCGACCAGGCCTGCACCCGCGCGGTTCGCCGCCGACTCGCCGCAGGAGGGCAGGGCGACGGCGCGGCTCGCGACACCGGTGCGCTCGAGGAGGAGCTCGGCGGTGCGGTGCCACCACCAGTCGCCGTCGCGGACCAGGGCGCCGTGCACGAAGAGCAGTTCCATGGCAGGAGTCTGCCCGCGATCCTCCGGCGGCGCCTCCCCGGAGGACCCGAGTCCGCTGACAGCGGAGCGCGGGGGCGACCCCTGGTCGGAGCGGGCGCTCTCGGCTTCCGGAGGGTGTTCCACCGGGCTTCGCTCAGGAGGGCCCGCCACTATCGAACCTGTTACCCGACGGAAGGTCCCCTGTGAGTACTCTCAAGCGCATCCTCAGCATGGCGTCGAAGGCGCTCGACTCGAAGAGCTCGTCGAGCTCCTCCTCGCGCCCCTCGTCCTCCACCGGCGGCGGGACGGACTGGCGCGACATGGTCCGCTCGGCCGCGAACGCGGTGACGGGCGACTCCCGCGCCGGTTCCTCGAGCACGGCCACCTCGAACCCCTCGGCGACCCCCACCCCGGCCTACGGCTCGCCGCACCCCTCGGCCCGCCCGCAGGACGCCCGGCCCGCCGCCGTCGCGCCGGAGGACCGCGCGGCGATCGCGCGCTACGACTACCTCCTCCGCACCGCCGACCCCGAGCAGCTGGAGCAGGTTCACCGCGACGCGTTCGCCAAGCTGACCCCGGCGCAGCGCGCCCAGGTCGAGGGGCGCCTGCGCGACGAGCTGCCCGCGAACGAGCAGCCGCGCTCCTCCGCCCCGGACGACCTCGCCCGGGCGGCGACCCGCGGCGAGGCGCACAACCCCGGGTTCCTGAAGAAGATGTTCTCCAAGCCGGGGACGAAGGGCGCGCTGGCCGGTGCCGGAGTCGGCGCGGTCGCCGGCGTCGGCCTGGGAGCCGCGGGCGGACTGCTCGCGGCGGTCGCGGGCGGCGCGGTGCTCAGCAGCGTCGCCGGTCCGCTGCTCGCGCAGGCGGCCGGCATGGGCGTGGACTTCGAGAACCTGGCCGGCGGGCTCGGCGAGTTCGGTGATCTGGGCGAGTTCGGCGACATCACCGGCGGCGCGGGCGAGTTCGTCTCCGGCGCCGGCGAGCACGTGTCGGGTCTCGGCGAGCAGGTCTCGGACTTCGGCTCGAACTTCGAGATGCCCGATCTCGGCGGGCTCGGGAACCTCTTCGACCGCTGAGTCAGCGGGCGCGGCGCCGCACGAGGAGTGCGAGCGCCGTGCCCACCACTCCCAGCAGCGCGAGTGCGGCGCCGGTGATCGCGACGGCGGTGGTCGACCAGTCCGGCGCGGAGTCGACGACGGTGCCGTCGAGCAGCTCCCAGCGGCAGGTGCCGCCGAGCGGCCACCACGACCAGGAGCCGGCGACGAGCGAGCCCTCCTCGGCGGGGACGCGGCCGACGCCGTTGAGGCAGACGTCGTCGAAGCCCTGCGCGGCGAGGGTCGAGTACTGCAGGGTGACGAGGCCGAGGAGGGCGAGGCCGACGACGAGGGCGCTGAGTGCGGCCAGCAGAGCGACGCGGCGCGGGGTGAGGAAGCGGCGTCTCGCGGGGGCGGGGGTCGGCGCGCTCATCCGTCGATGGTGTCACGCGGCGGCTGAGAGGTGCCGGCCGCGCGTTCTGCAGGTGATCCCGGGGCGGGAGCGCGTCCCGCCGCCTGGAGGGCTCCGGAACGCTCCGATCGCCTGCAGATCGGACCGGCGGTGACCGGGCGGAGGTGGTGGCGGCGGGCGGCGAGGGAGGAGGGGGCTCAGAACCGGTGGCCTGCGAGCCGGAGGGTGAGAGCGAGCAGCAGGGCGGTCGCCGCCAGGCCGACCGCGAGGAGGAAGATCCCCGGGTCGTAGCCGGTGACCGCGAGGGGCAGCAGGGCGCCGAGGACGGTGCCGATCTGCACCACCGCCATGTAGGCGCTCGCCCCGGCGCCGGGTCCGCCGCCGCTGGTCCGCTCGAGCAGGAGCAGGCCGATGCTCTGGTAGCCGGCGGCCGCGACCGCGTAGACCGCCTGCGAGAGGAGCAGCGCGAGATAGGACTGGGTGCCCGCGAGGATCGAGAACGCCAGCACCCCTGCGAGGGCGACGACAGCGAGCGTGAGCACACTGCCGCGGGCACTGCTGAGCCGGCTCAGCGCGGGCAGCGCGGCGAGCTCGAGGACCGCGGAGGCGAGCAGCACCGGCGGGACGTGGGCGGCGGGGACGCCGGAGGAGACGGCGAAGAGCGGCAGATAGATCGCGCGGAGCGTGTCGACCGACTTCAGCAGCGCGACCAGCGCGAGGGCCGCGACGAAGACGAGGACGAGGCGCGGGCGGCCCGAGGCGGAGGCGACGCGGGCGTCCGGCTCCACCGCGGGGGTCGACGGGCAGCCGGTCGCGCAGACGGTCGTCAGCACGGCCGCGGCGACCGCGGCGAGCAGCGGATCGAGACCCGCCTGCGCGAGCAGGGCGTAGAGGATCAGGCCGAGGATGTACCCGGAGATCAGTACCGCGCGCATCCGGGCGATCGACGACTCCTGAGTGTCACCGCGACCCTGCGCGGCGACGCGGCCGAAGAGCTGGGGCACGAGGGTGCTGACGAACAGCATCAGCGCGCCGCCCAGGTAGAGCACGACGACGTGGCCGCCGCTGGCGCGCACGAGCAGGAGCCCGGCCGGGACCGCGAGCGAGGTCGCGAGCAGGGCGGACCGCGGGTAGCCGGCCCGGCGGATCCGCGGCACGAGGAGGGTGTTGTAGCCGATCGCGATCGCGGCGTTCACGACGAAGAAGACCGCGATCTGCACCTTGGCGAGTCCGGCGGCGTTCAGCGCGACGGGCACGCCGACCGCGGTGATGCCGCCGAACACCGCGTTGCTGAGCAGTGCGCCTGCGAGGGGCCGGGGGAGCCGGGGCGCTGCGGCCGCCGTCGTCGGCAGGGCGTCGCTCGTCACTCGCACTCCTCCGGGCGCGCCCGGATCCCCTCGACGCGGCGGGACCGGGGTCCGCAGCCGTGATCGGGGATCCTCCGGGCGGCGGGTGCCGACCCTCGGCTCGGGAGGAGACGCTAGCCGCGACCGCGCCCTGCTCGGAGGCCGCTGGCGCGCAGCACGCGGTCGCCGCGTGCCTCGAGGTGCACCGCCGCGGCGCCGGGCGCGGCGGAACGGCGACTGCGAGGATCCTCAGGGGTTCGGCGACGTACCCTCGGACGCATGGGGTTTCTGTTCTCGCTGCTGACCGTCGTGCTGATGGTGCTGGCGCTCGTGGATGTCGTGCGTCAGCCGGACAACGTGGTCCGCAATCTGCCCAAGATCGTGTGGATCCTGCTGATCGTCTTCATCCCGCTGATCGGCGTGACGATCTGGTTCCTGCTCGGGCACGACTGGAAGAAGGGCGAGGGCGCGTCCTTCGTGCCGGGCGGGCGCACCCGCCGGCCCCGTCGCTCGAAGACGCCGCCGCCGCCGACCATGGTGGTGCGGCCGCCGACGAAGAGCACCGAGGAGCAGCTCGCCGACCTCGAGCGCGAGGAGGCGCACTATGCGCGGCTCGCCGAGGAGCAGCGCCGGCTCCGCGAGGGCGAGCGGCCGCAGGACGCCTGAGGCGTCGAGCGGCCGCGTCCCGCGCTAGCCCGCGGCTCCGAAGTTCGACGCCGACCACTGCACCGAGGCGATCTTCGCCTGGCCCGCGATGCTGGGGTGGAAGTAGTCGGTGGTGCCGATCAGCGCCTTGGTGACGGGAGTCGCGGTGAGCGCGCCGCCGTCGTAGTCGCAGAGGTTTCCGGCGGCGGTGCACGCCTGCTGCAGGGCGGTGTTGTACTGCGTCGTCCGGGTCTTCGCGGCGGTGGCGGAGGCCGAGGCGGCGGTGGTGCTGAGGCGACCGCCGGTCGCGCTGACGCCGCGGGTGGTGCGGCAGAGGTTGCCGGAGGACCAGATCACCGAGCCGAAGCCGCCCTTGACGACGGCCCACTCGGCGGCCACGTTCGGCATCGAGGACAGGACGATCTTCGCGGCGGGCCAGGTGCTGCGGATCTTCGTGATCGCGGCGCTCGCTCCGGTGCTGAAGGCGGCGGCCGTGGTCATCGTGTAGCCGTCGGCGGCGACCGGGTTCTTCGCGGAGCAGAGGTCGTTGCCGCCGATCAGCAGGGTGACGACGTCGGGGCGGACGCCGGCCGCGACGGCGGCGTCGATCCGCGCGGGGACGCCGGCGATCAGGTCGCCGGTCTGCGCGAAGTTCGCCGTGGTCACGGTGGTGCCCGGGTTCGCGGTGCGCAGGCGGCTCGCGAAGGAGTTGACGGTCGCGTTCGTGCCGGTGGACCAGTTGTTGCGCGGGCAGTCCGCGAACTGGCCGCAGGTGCCGTAGGCCTGGGTGATGGAGTCGCCGAGGCTGAGCACGGACAGGGTCGGGGTCGCGGCGGAGGCGGCGCCCGCGGGCACCACCGCCGCGGCCAGGGCGAGCACCGCGCCGACGGCGAGCGCGCGCACGCGGCGGCTCCCGATGCGGCGCGGGCGGAGGGAGGTGGGGAGGCGCATGAGGGGGAACCGCTCTCGGTCGGGGGACGGCGGTGGGGGCCGCCGATCCTGACGTTAGGCCTGCGGGGTCACCGGCGGTCCTGCGCCTGTGGCCCCAGAACGGGGCCCGCCGAGCCCCGCCCTGTCAGGCGGGCCGATCGCCGATCAGCCGTACCCGGCTGAGCGCCCAGACGAGCGCACCGGAGAGGACGAACGCGACCGCGACGATCAGCACCGCGATCGCGACCGCGCCGTAGCCGTTCGCGGGGTCGAGGAACGGGTACGGGACCCAGCCGTCGGTCGCGCCGCGGACGAGGACGACCACCAGCCAGACGATCGGATAGACGGTGACGACCCAGAGGCGGCGCCAGGGCAGGGCCGGCCGGTCGGCGACGAGCAGCCAGTCGAGCAGTCCGTAGATCGGGAAGACCACGTGCAGCACCGTGTTGGCCCAGGGCAGCGTCACGCCGCCCGCCGTGCCGATGAGCAGGGTGTTGTAGACGATGCCGACGACGAGGATCCAGCTCGTCGCCGCTCCTCGGACGAGCGTCAGCAGCGGTCCCTGCGGTCGGTCGCCAAGCGCGACCGCCGCGGTGATCAGGAGCACGACGGCCAGGAGGATGTTGCCCTGGATCGTGAAGTAGCCGAAGAAGTTGACCGGCACGATCGGCGTCCGCGAGGCGGTGTCGAGGGCGGTGCCGACGACGGCCGCGAGGACCGTCAGGGCGACGACGAGGCGCAGGACGGCGACCGGGATCCTGGTCGCGCGCGTCCCGAGGGCGGGGGAGGGCGGCGTCATCGCACGAGCGTAGCGAGCGCGGGGCCGGGGCGCGCCCGGCGGGTAGCCTGATCCGATGCTCACGATCGGAGTCGACCTCGCCGCGGAGCCCGTGCGGACGGCGGTGGCCGCGCTGGAGTGGGGCGGCGGCCGGGCGGTCGTCCGCTCGCTGGTGCTCGGCGCCTCCGACGACGACGTCGTCGCCGCGTCCCGGGAGGCGACGACGATCGGGATCGACTGCGCCTTCGGCTGGCCGCTGGAGTTCGCCGCGTTCGTCTCGGCGCACACCCGCCGGGAGGTCTCGCCGCGGACGCTCGCCGGGCGGGACTGGCGGCGACGGCTCGCCTACCGGGAGACCGACCGCGCCGCGCGCGAGGTGACGGGCCGCTGGCCGCTGAGCGTGTCGACCGATCGGCTCGGCATGACGGCGATGCGCTGCGCCGAGCTGCTGGACGCCTTCGCGGCGACAGGGGAGGACGTCGACCGCTCCGGGGGCGGCAGGCTCGTCGAGGCGTATCCCGCGGCGGCGCTCCGGCTCTGGGGAGTCGACACCACCGGCTACAAGACGCGGCCCGAGGCGGTGGCGCTCGCCGTCGAGGCGCTGCGCCGGGCGGCGCCGTGGCTGGTGCTGCCGGCGGACGCGGCGGCGCTGATGGCGCGCTCCGACGACGCCTTCGACGCGGTGATCGCGGCGCTGAACGCCCGGGCGCACGCCCTCGGGCGGACGGTGCCGGTGCCGGACGCGCTCCGGGAGGCCGCGCAGGCCGAGGGCTGGATCGCCCTGCCGACCTGCGGGCTGGACGAGCTCGCCGGCTGAGGCGTCAGGCGGACAGCTTGCGGTCGGCGGCCGAGGTGATGGCCTCGGCGGCGCGCTCGGCCTCCTCGACGGTGGCGAAGGGGCCGGTGAAGGCCCCGGTCAGGACGGCTCGTCCGGGTTCGATCTCGAGTCGGAAGCGGGGCAGCTCCGCCCCGGGAACGACGACGATCCGGACTCCGTTGCGACTCCATCGTGCGGGCTGAAGAATGGGGATCTGGGTCATTGGTGCTCTTTCGCGTGCATCGTGCTCGGAAGGCTTCCGCCTCGACCGTGCGTCCTCACGCTAGGTCCGCGGGTGTCCTTCCCGAACGGGGTTGACCTCCCAGGTGCGCAGAGGTAGTCACCGACGGGACACCGTGTCCTGCCTCTCGGCGGCCAGGGCGGACTCGAGCTCGGCGTCGAGGGAGGAGTCCTCGTCCGGCTCGCCGCGACGGGGGAGCGGGGCGGTGAGACCGCGCTGCACGCGGAACCGGTGACCGAGCACGATCCCCAGGAGCGCCAGGAGGAAGACGGCGAGTCCGGTCCCGGCGATCGGGATCGCGACCGTGCCGAGCGCGCCCGGGACGGCGTCGCCCTCGTCGGTGACGGTGAGGGTGACGCGGATCGACTCCGGGACGCCCTGGGCGTCCTGCTCCCGTGCGATCCGGTCGAGGAGGGCCGTGGTAGCGGTGCGGGAGAGCTCGACGGCGCGAGCGGGATCGAACGAGGTGCCGATCACCGAGAGGAAGGGCAGGGTGAAGCGGCCGCCGTTCGACTCGTCGCCGCGCGGCTGGGTGGTGCGGCGGACGGCGCCGACGCCGTCGCCCTCCTCGAGCGGACCGGCCTGCTCGGCGACAGCGGCGCGCACCTCCTCGCCGCTGGCGAGGTAGGCGTAGATCACGGCGGTGTTGCTGAGGTCGCTGAACTGGTCGTCCTCGACGCCCGGGATGCGCTCGACCCCGGGGATCTGCGCCGCGTAGGGGTTCTTCGGGCCGCCGCCGAGCAGCACGGTCACGGCGGCGCTGTGCTCGCGGTCGCCGCGGAGGGTGAGCCCCTCGTCGGTGACGGTGAAGTGCACGGCGGTCGCGACGATCACCGCGAGGACGGCGCTCGCGACGACAAGGAGCTTGCAGCGCCAGAGGACGAGGAGGTAGGTCGGCATTTCCACTGCTTCAGGGTGACCGGCGGGACCTTTCGCCAGCCTGAACAGGCTCGGGGTCCTGCGTTCGGCCGGGAGCCGGCAGGCGGATCTCGAGCCGCGCGCCGCCGAGCGGGGAGTCGAGCAGGCGCGCCGTGCCGCCGCCCGCCCGCGCCGCCTCGGCGACGATCGCGAGGCCGAGGCCTGAGCCGCCGGTGTCGCGGGCGCGGGCGTCGTCGCGGCGCTCGAAGCGGAGGAAGACCCGCTCGCGGTCCTCGGCCGGCACGCCCGGGCCGTCGTCGTCGACGCGCAGCACCGCGGTGCCGTCCTCCTCGCGCACGGTGAAGGCGACGACGCCCGCCGCGTGCCGCCGGGCGTTCTCGGCGGCGTTGCGCACGGCGCTGTGCAGCAGCGGCTCGTGCCCGTGCACCTGGGCCGGTCCGACGTCCTCGGTGCGCACGTCGACGCCCAGCGCGCGGAGCCGCGCGGCCTCGGCGAGCACGAGGTCGTCGAGGTCGACGTCCTGCTCCGCTCCCTCGTCGCGCTCGTCCACTCGGGCCAGCAGCAGGAGGCTCGCGACGAGGTGCTGCATCCGCTCGCCCTCGTCCTCGACGACCCGGGCGAGGTCGGCGAGCGGGACCGCCTCCGGATGCCGCAGGGCGACCTGGGCGTGCTGCCGGACGGCCGCGACCGGGGAGCGCAGCTCGTGCGAGGCGTTCGAGACGAAGCGGCGCTGGGCGGCCTGCGAGCGCTCGAGGCGGTCGAGCAGGCCGTTCATCGTGCGGGCCAGGCGGGCGAGCTCGTCGCGGCCGGGCGGCTCTTGGACGCGGCGCTGGAGATCGGCGGCCTCGATCGCCTCGACGTCGGCGCGGATCCGCTCGACCGGCCGGAGCGAGCGGCCGACGACGAACCAGACCAGCGCTCCGACCACCGCCGTGACGAGCGGGACGGCGACCGCGAGCAGCCGGACGGCCGAGCCCGCGGCGTCGTCGGCCCCGGCGAGGGTACGCGCGACGACGACGGTCTCGCCCGGGTCGCCGCCGAGCTGGAGGCTCTCGGAGCCGACGACGAATCGGGTGCCGTCGATCGAGGTGATCTGCGGCTCGTCGGAGACCGGCAGCGGCACGGCGTAGACGAAGTCGTCGTCCGCGACCGCGACGACGGATCCCTCCCGCTGCAGCTGGATGACGACCTCGTCGGTGTTGAACGGCGGCAGCCGTCCGGCGCTCTCGGTGTCGGTCGCGATCTGGCGGGCCTGCTGGTTCGCGGTGAACGCCTCGGCGTCGACGAGGGACTGCTCCAGCAGGGCGGTGAAGGCGACGGAGCCGGCGACCAGCACGGCGAGGATCACGGCGGAGACCAGGGCGGTCAGCCGCACGCGGATGCTCCAGGGCGGGCGGGGAGCCATCGGTCCTCAGCCCTCGACGAGCCGGTAGCCGGCGCCGCGGAGCGTGGTGATCGACTGCGTGCCGAACGGGCGGTCGAGCTTGGCGCGCAGCCGCGCCACGTAGACCTCGACGATGTTCAGGTCGCCGTCGAACGCGTCGTCCCAGACGCCCTCGAGGATCTCGCGCTTGGCGACCACCCGGTCGCGGTGGCGGGCGAGGAAGTCGACCACGGCGAACTCGCGCGAGGTCAGCCGGATCGCGACGTCTCCCCGGTGCACCTCGCGCAGCGCCGGGTCGATCAGCAGATCGCCGACGCGGTGGACCACCGGCCGCTCCGGCCGCCCGCGCCGCACCAGTGCCCGCAGCCGCGCGACGAGCACGGTGTACTCCAGCGGCTTCACCACGTAGTCGTCGGCGCCGGCGTCGAGGCCCTCGATCTGGTCGCGGTCGCCGTCCTTCGCGGTCAGCATCAGGACCGGGGTCCAGTCGCCCTCTTCGCGGAGGGTGCGGCAGAGGGCGGAGCCGCTGAGCCCGGGCATCATCAGGTCGAGGACGATCGCGTCGTAGACCGTCTCGCGGGCGCGCCACAGTCCGTCCACGCCGTCGTGCGCGACGTCGACCGAGAAGCCCTCGGCCTCGAGACCGCGGCGGACGCCGTCGGCGAAGACCGCCTCGTCGTCGACCACCAGAATCCGCATCCCGTCGAGTATCGCCGGTGCAGCGCGACCGGCGCACGGGGAGCGGGCGGTCAGTCCAGGCGGTCGAGGGTCGCGCTGATGGTCCGCAGGCATTCGATCAGGACGCCGATCTGCCGGGAGTCGAGGTCGGCGAGGACCTCGCCCTCGGCCGCGACGAGGTGCCGCATCGCGTCGTCGACGCGCTTGGTGCCGCGTGGGGTGAGCGAGACGATCTTGCTGCGCGAGTCGGCGGCGTTCTGCTCGCGGACGACGAGCCCGCGCGCGCCGAGCCGGTCGACGCGGCTGGCGAGGTTGCCGCTCGAGATGCCCAGGCGGGTGGAGAGGACGGACGGGGTCATCGTGCCGGCCGGGTTCTGGCGCAGCAGCGAGAGCAGCTCGAACTCCCACGGGGCGAGCTCGCCGGCCGCGAAGGAGAGGCGCCGGACCTCCTGCACCCGCGGGCTGAGCCGGCGCAGGCGGGAGAGGACGTCGAGCGGGGCGAAGTCGAGATCGGGCAGGGCGTCGGCCCACGCGTCGATCACCAGATCGACATCGTCGTCTTCACGCATCCCCCGATTATCGTCGGCTCGGGCGCGGCCCGGCGACGGCTGGCCGCGGCGGAGCGGGGGGCCTACCCTGCCCGCTCGCGGCCGGTGCTCGTCGCGGGCGCCGGCGTCAGGGCCGGTACTCGTCGCGGCGCGGGGGCGGCAGGTCCGGACGGTGCGTCTCGCCGCCCGGGCTGAGCGTCGCGATCCCGGCGGTGACGCCGGCGAGCAGGATCCGGCCGGCGGCGGCGAGGAACCGCAGCACCCGCCCGTTCGTGCTGTCTCCTCGAGCTGCCATCGTCGGCTCCCTCCGCCGTTCGACAGCCTGACACCCCACCCGCCGCGGCGCACCTGCCGCTAGCCTGGTCGAGTCGGAAGGACTCCCGTGCGCGCGCACCTCGAGCAGCTCCTCGCTCTGCTGAGCGGGACGTTCCTGCTGCTCGCGCTCGTGTCGAGTCCCGACGCCGCCGTCGTGCTGGTCGTCACCACGACCGCGGTCGCCGCCCTGGTCCTCGGGGCGCGCTACCTTGCCGTCGGCGCTCGCCGGCCCGTGCTGTCGATCGGCCGGCGTGCCCGGGAGCACCGGCTCGGCCTCGCCGCGCAGCCCTCGCCGCAGCATCCGCGCACCGCGGGTCGCGTGCGCTCGCGGGCGCCGGGCCTGCCGGGACTGGTCGCGTAGCCCGGAGCTCTGCCTCGGGAGGCGCGACCGTTCGCGATCGCGCTCACCTCCCGACGACAGGACTCTCTTGAACTTCTACGACTTCCCGCCCATCGCGGCGGCGCTCGACGCCGCCTCCCACCTCGTCACCGGCCTCGCCTCGGCCCTCGAGCCCCTCGCGGGCGGCGCCTCGGCCGCCGCCGCGATCGTGCTGGTGACCCTCCTCGTCCGCGTGCTGCTGATCCCGGTCGGCATCTCGCAGGGGCGGGCCGAGATCACCCGCCGCCGCCTCGCCCCGCTGCTGCGCGAGCTGCAGCGCAAGCACGCGAAGAACCCGGAGGCGCTGCAGCGCGCCACCATGAAGCTCTACGCCGACGAGAAGGCCTCGCCGCTCGCGGGCTGCCTCCCGGTGCTGCTGCAGGCGCCCGTCGTCTCGCTGCTCTACGGGCTGTTCGTGCACCCGGACATCGCGGGGCACGGCAACGCACTGCTCGACGCGCGACTGCTGGACGTGCCGCTCGGCCGGTCGTTCGTCACGGCGCTCGGCGGCGGCGAGCCCGCGCAGCTCGGCGTGTTCGCGGTGCTCCTCGGGGTGATCGCGCTCGTCTCGTGGCTGGCGCGTCGGGTCGCGCTGCGCCAGGCGGCGCTCACCCCGGTGCCGGAGGGGACGCCCGCGGCCGTCGCGCAGCTGACGGGGGTGCTCAGCTGGATGCCGTTCCTGACGGTGGTGTTCGCGGCGTTCGTGCCGCTCGCGGCGACGCTCTACCTGACGGTCACGACGACGTGGACGCTCTGCGAGCGCGTGATCGTGCGGCGGGTGCTGGCGGGCGGGGCGAGGGCGTGAGGCGGCGCCCGCCCGCCGGCCCGCTCACCAGCCCGTCGTCAGCACCTCGTCGAGCTGGTCGGCGAAGAAGTCGGCGCTCTCGACGGTGAAGCAGAGCGGCGGCTTGATCTTCAGCACGCACTGCCGGTCGGAGGTGGGCTGCACGATCACGCCGCGCTCGCGGAGGCGCTCGCAGATCGCGCGCGTCTCCGCGGTCGCCGGCTCGAGAGTCTCCCGGTCGCGGACCAGCTCGAGGCCGAGGTACAGCCCGCTGCCGTGCACGGCGCCGATCAGCGGGTGGCGCTCGGCGAGCTCCTCGAGCCGGCGGCGGAGGTGCGCGCCGGTGGTCCGCGCGTTCTCCTGCAGCCGCTCGTCCGCGAGCACGTCCAGCACCGTCGTCCCCACGACGGAGCTGACCGGGCTGCCGCCCGCCGAGGAGAAGAACGAGCCCTGCGAGCGGTAGCGGTCGGCGATCTCGCGGGTCGTCACGACCGCGCCCAGGGGGTGGCCGTTGCCCATCGCCTTCGCGACGGCGACGACGTCGGGCACCACGCCCTGCTGCTCGAAGCCCCAGAACCAGTCGCCGAGGCGGCCGTAGCCGACCTGCACCTCGTCGGCGATGCAGAGCCCGCCGTGGGCGCGGACGGCCGGGTAGACCGCGGCGAGGTAGCCGTCGGGCAGCGGGATGCCGCCGGCGTTGCCGTAGAAGGTCTCGGCGATGAAGCCGCCCGGGGGAGTGCCGGCCGCGGCCAGCTCCTCGATCCGGGCGACCGCCTCCGGGGCGTAGCGGTGCGCCTCGGCCCCGCGGTGCGTGCCGCGGTAGCTGTTGGGCGCGTCGAGAGTGTGCACCCAGTGCGGCCGGGTCGCGAGCGCGTCGGGGTTGTCGGCGACGGAGGTGGAGACCGCATCGGACAGGCCCGACCAGCCGTGGTATGCCTCCCGCACCGCCAGCACGTCGTCGCGGCCCGACCAGGCGCGGGCGATCCGCAGCGCGAGATCGGCCGCCTCCGTGCCGCTGTTGACGAGCAGCACGGTGTCGAGCCCGTCCGGCAGCAGGGCCGCCAGCCGCTCGCAGAACTCGCCGATCGCGGGGTAGGAGAAGCGCGAGTTGGTGTTGAGCAGCCGCCACTGCCGCGCGACCCGCTCGACGAGCAGCGGGTGGGCGTGGCCGATCGAGGTGACGTTGTTCAGCACGTCGAGGTGCACGCGACCGGAGTCGTCGACGAGGTGCTCGCGCCAGCCGCGCAGCATCGTGGGCGGCGACTCGAAGTAGTGCTCCTGCGCCTCGGCCAGGTGCGCGAGCCGCCGCTCGAGCACCTCGGGGTCCGGCTGCGGGGCAGGCAGGGTGCGTCCCAGGAGCAGCGGGGTCGGGTCGAGGAGCACGTCGAGCCAGGCGTCGGCCCAGCGCGCGTTCGCGAAGGGCGGGAGGTCGACCGCGTCGAGCGCGCGCGGTGCGGCCTGGGCGCGCAGGAGTCCGCGGGCCGTTCCGACCGGATCGCCCGCTCCCACCCGGGTGCCGGGCGCGGGAGCGTCGTCGACCCCGTCGAGCCGCAGTCGAGCTCCGTCGGCGAGGAGGGTGACTCCGCCGGGGACGCCGCCGCCCACCTCCGCGTCGAACGGCGCGACCAGGGGCGTCTCCGCGGCGAGGTGGACCTCGGTGACCAGTGCGATCGTCTCGGGCTCCTGCGCGGTGTGCGGGCGGCCGCGGGTCAGACGGCGCTCGCCGTAGCGCAGCACCGCGGCCCCGGCGCCGCCGGCGAGCGCGGCGCGGGCGAGGGCGGGCTCGGCGTCGTCGTCCAGCCAGCGGCCGGCGTCGAGCGCGGGGCTCTCGGGCGAGAGGTCGACGACGACGGCGTCGAGGCCGCCGAGCACGGGGACCGCGGGGGCGAGCGCGACCGGTGCGCTCGGCCGGCCGAGGGCCCGCCGGACCAGCGCCTGCAGCACCGGCAGCGGCGCGGCGGTCGCCCGGTCGAGGATCAGCCGCTCGTGCTCGAGGTTCTCGCGGGCGTAGTCGTTGGCGGGGTCGCCGGCCAGGACGTCGTGGGCGCTGACGACGAGCACCGCCGCCCGGAGCACCACGAGCGGCCAGAGCGCCTCGACCTCGGCCTCGGCGAGCGGGCGCACGGCGTCGTACGCGGTGGCGGCACGGAGCACGGTGGCCGCGTCGGCGTCCGCGTGGTGCAGGAGCGAGGACAGCGTGATCGCGAGCTCGCCGACCGCCCAGCCCGCGCCGAGATCGCCGAAGTCGATGACGCCGTCGGGGAGGACGCCCGCGTCGACCACGACGTTGTCGTCGGTGAGGTCGCCGTGCACGAGCTGCACCGGGAGCGCGGCGGCGAGCGGATCGAGGACCGCCAGCGCCGCGTCGACGGCCGCCCGAATCGCCCGCGCCGAGCGCCGGGGCACTCGGCCGATCAGCGCGTCGACGACCTCGCCCGCCCGTCGCAGGTCCCACTGGTCGGTCTCCTCGAGGCCGTCGAGCGGCTGCTCGGCGAGCGCGACGTCGACCCGGGCGGCGAGGTCGCCCATCGCCCGGACGACGGCGGGGGAGAGGTAGCCGGAGCCGGAGAGCGTGCGGCCGGGGACGAAGTCGAGGACCCGGGCGACGGCGGTCGTGCCGCCGAGGTCGATCTCGTGCAGGGTGCGGCCCTCGCGGTCGGGGCGCACGCGCGGGAGCCGGACGCCCTCGAGGTGCTCGGCGAGGCGCGCGACCGCCGCCGTCTGCGCCTCGATCCGCCCTCTCGGCGTCGCGGGATTCGCGATCTTGAGCAGCAGCCGCTCGTCGCCGGTGTCCACGAGGACGTTGCGGTCCTGATTGCTGCCCAGCTCCCGCAGCGCGCCGTGCAGCCCGTAGCGCTCGCGCAGCAGGGCGGCCGCGACCTCGTGATCGAGCGCGGGCGGGGGCGGCGGAGCGGCGTCGGACGGCATGGCGGGGGTCCTGTCGAGCGGGGATCGGATGCGTCCATGATCCCGCGTCGTCGGTCGCCGCTGGTGGATCTCGATGCGCCCGCTTCGCGGGCTGCTCGATCGGCAAGATTCCACGAACCGACCCGCAGCGGGCCTCGCACCCGGAGCAGGGCCCCGCTCGCGTCCAGTCGGAAGTGAGGAGGCGCGCGAGTGGACCCGGACCGGGCCCTGCAGCTCCGCCGGACACCGCCGCGCGTCCAGTGGCTCGCCGCTGCTGTATGCCGGTCGAGCAGCCCCGCAGGGGCGTATCGAGACCCGCCGTTGTCAGCAGGGCGGGTCTGCAGGCTCGGCTGCTGACGCTGGTGGATCTCGATACGCCCGCTTCGCGGGCTACTCGATCAGCATGAATGCGGTGCCGTCGATCATGTCTCGGCGGAGTACATGCTGGTCGAGTAGCCCCGCAGGGGCGTATCGAGACCCGACGTTGTCAGCAGGGCGGGTCTGCAGGCTCGGCGTCTGGCGCTGGTGGATCTCGATGCGCGCGCTGCGCGGGCTGCTCGATCAGCATGATGTCCGCACCGCATCTACCGCATCTACCTCGTGTCAGCGTGGTCAGTGCGCGTAGGCCGACGGGTCGAAGCGGCCGAGCTCCTCGCGGAAGGCGAAGGCGAAGTCGGGCCAGAGCAGGGTGAGGCGGCGGGAGGCGGAGTCGACGTACCAGCTCTCGCAGCCGCCGTTCGTCCAGACGGTGTCGGCGCTGAGCGCGTCGAGGCGTGCGAGCGCGGCGGCCTCGGCCTCCGGGGTCACCTCCAGCAGCTCGACGCCGGCGGTCTCGCGGTGCTCGAGCGCGGCGAGGACGTAGTCGATCTGCGACTCGATCATGTGCACCGCGGAGTTGTGGCCGAGGCTCGCGTTCGGGCCGTTGATCACGAAGAGGTTCGGGAAGCCGTGCACGGCGGTCGACTCGTACGCCGACATCCCGTCGCCCCAGCGGTCGGCCAGCAGCTCGCCGCCGCGGCCGCGGATCCGGCGGGCGAACGGCGGGCGGGTCGCGTGGAAGCCGGTCGCGAAGACCAGCGCGTCGACCTCGTGGCCGACACCGTCGCCCCCGATCGCCGCCGAGCCTTCGATCCGGCGCAGCGGGCTCGGAACGACGCGCACGTGCGGCTGCGCGAGCGCGGGGTAGTAGTCGTCCGAGAGCAGCACCCGCTTGCAGCCGATCTCGTAGTCCGGCGTGAGGACAGCGCGCAGCTCCGGGTCGGCGACCTGCGCGGCGAGGTGGCCGAGCGCCTCCGCCCGTAGCCGGCCGATCGCCTCGGGCACGCCGACACGGCCGGCGAAGCCGAGCTCCGCGCGCCAGAACAGCTCGGAGCGCAGCCGCTCGACGGCGCCCGGCACGCGAGCGAGCGTGCGGCGCTCCTCCGGCGGGTAGGCGCGGTTCCGACGCGGCACGACGTACGGCGCCGAGCGCTGGAACAGCACGACCTCGGCCGCGCGCTCCGCGAGGTGCGGCACGATCTGCACGGCGGAGGCGCCGGAGCCGACGATCCCGACGCGCGCCCCGTCCAGGTCGACGTCGTCGCGCCAGCGGGCGGAGTGGAAGACCGGCCCCGTGAAGCCCTCCAGTCCGGGCACGTCGGGCAGGCGCGGCTCCGACAGTCGCCCGGCGCAGACCACGAGGACGGCGGCGTCGAAGTCCCCCCGCGAGGTGCGCACCTGCCAGCGCTCGGTGTCCTCGTCGAAGGTCATCTCGAGCACGTCGGTCCCGAGGTGCAGCTGCGGCGCGAGCCGCTCGCGCTCGACGACCCGCTCGAGGTAGGCCTGGATCTCGGCGCCCGGCGCGTAGAACGCCGACCAGTCCGTCTCGGGCGCGAACGAGTACGAGTAGAGGTGCGAGGGGATGTCGCAGGAGACGTTCGGATAGCGGTTGTCGCGCCAGGTGCCGCCGACGCGCTCGGCCCGCTCGAGCACCGCGAAGGAGACGCCGCCGCGGCGGGCGAGGCGCGCCGCCGCTCCGATGCCCGCGAAGCCCGCGCCGACCACGACGACGTCGACCGAGGTCGCCATCAGACGATCGTCCGGGGGAGTGTCGACCCGGCCGGGTCCCGGTGCGGGTCGGCGACGAAGCGCTCGACGAGTGCGAGCAGCTCGGCCGGCCGCTCGGCCAGCACGCAGTGGCCCGCGTCGATCACGGCGTAGCGGGCGTCGTCGATCGCCCCGAGCAGCGCCTCCGACCCCTCGACACCGACGACGGCGTCGGCGGTGCAGCCGACGACGAGCGCGGGGACGCGCAGACGGGCCGCGGCCTCGGTCGCGTCGGCGCGGGCGGCCGCGGCGAGGAGCGCGGCGGTCGCGGCGTCGGCGGCCAGCGGAGTCGCGCGCCCGGGTCCGAGGTCGGAGAGTGTGCGGACGCCGATCACGCGCGCCAGGTCCGCGCGGGCGTCGGGGAGGCCGGCCAGCGACTCCCACAGCCGGGCGACCGCGAGGAGGCGCTCGGTGGGCCGCAGCCAGCCGGCGGCCAGCACCAGGGCGACCACGCGCGGGTCCGCCTCGGCGGCGGTGATCGCGGCCCAGGCGCCGAGGGAGACCCCGACGACGACCGCCCGCTCGGCGCCGAGCCGGTCGAGCGCGGCGGACACGGCGCGAGGCGCGTCGCGCAGCGGATCCCGCAGGTCGGCGAGCTCGAGCGCCGCCACCCGGTGCCGGCGAGCGAGCATCGGCAGCAGCAGCGCCCCGTCGGCCTGGGCACCGCGCCCCGGCCCGGTCACGAGCAGGACGACGTCCGTCGCCGGCTCACCACCGGAGTGGAGGCGGACCGTGTCGTCACCCACCGTGAGGGTCGACTCCCGGATCAGCGCCGCCTGCCGCTCGAGGTACGCCGACGACCGCGTCACGAGACGCGGCCGGCCTCGCGCACCGGCAGCCGCAGTCGTCGTGTCCGGGCGCTGCCGGGCGCCGGCACCGTCATCGCGCGCTCGGGGGCGACCTGTCCGTAGTCGGTGGTGCGCTGACGCCAGGGCCGGCCGATCTCGCCGGTGAGACGCGCCACGGTCGCGATGTCGAGGGAGCGGTGCGCCTCGGCGCCCGCCTCCGGGCTCATCGCGCCGTCGAGCAGCAGCCCGCCGAGGTCGTCCGCGCCGCCGCGCAGCAGCTCCTGCGACAGCTGGAGCCCGAGCTTCGTCCAGGCCGTCTGCACGTGCTCGATCCGCCCGTGCAGGAGCAGCCGTGCCACCGCATGCACCGCGCGCGTCTCGCGCCGGGTCGGCCCGCCACGGGTCTGCGCGACGACCGCGGCCGGCGCCTCGGCCGGCACGAACGGCATCGCGATGAACTCGGTGAAGCCGCCCGTCTCGTCCTGGATCGCGGCCAGCGCGCGGAGGTGGTCGATCTGCTGCTGCGGCGTCTCGACGTGCCCGTAGACCATGGTCGCGGTCGACTTCAGGCCGCCGCGGTGCGCGGTCGTCACCGACTCCCGCCATTCGGCGACGCTCGGGTCCGCGCCCTCGCTCAGGATCGCGCGCACCCGGTCGTCGAGGATCCGCGCCGCGGTTCCCGGCACGGAGTCGACGCCCGCCTCGCGCAGCGCGGCCAGCATCTCGGCGGGGGTCCGACCGGTGCTCGTCGCGGCGTCGAGGATCTCGCCCGGCCGGAACGCGTGCAGGTGCAGCGAGGGGTGCCGGGCGTGCAGGGTCCGCACGATCAGCAGGTGGTCCTCGCCCGGCGCCGCGAGCGGTCCCTGGAGGCACAGCTCGGTGGCGCCGAGCGCGACGGCCTCGTCGGCGAGCTGCTCCAGGGTCTCGACGCTGAGCCCGCCGGCGCCCCAGAGCGCGGTGTCGATGTTGCGGTTGGCGACCACGGTGACGGTGTCGCCCACGGCGGCGCGGCGGACGTCGTCGGCGAGGGCGGCCAGCGCGTCGAGGTCGTCGCCGTCGGCGGCGAGCAGGGCCCGGTAGTCGGCGTCGTCGAGACCGGCCGGATCGGCGGCGGCACGCCCCAGCACGGCGGCGAGGGTCGGCGCGGCCGGGCGCGGGGCGGGCGGGAGCTCCTCCTCGTACGGGCGGGGGACGATCGGCGCGGCCTCGTCGGCCAGCCACGACTCCCGGTCGGCGAGCGCGAGCACGTACGGCGCGACCCGCGGGTCGATCCAGGTCTCCGCGTCGCTCAGGTACCGCGGATGCGCGGTGAGGCGCTCGTGCAGCAGGTAGCCGGAGTCGGCGGTCAGCCGCGCGAGGTCGTCGATGTTCGGCCAGGGCCGCTCGGGATTCACGTGGTCCGCGGTCAGCGGACTGACCCCGCCCCAGTCGTCGATCCCGGCGCGGAGGAGCAGCCCGAGCTCCTGCTCGTCGGTGAGGTTCGGCGGCACCTGGATCGTCATGTCGGCGCCGAGGACGAGGCGCGCGACGGCGACGTTCGCGACGTACTCCTGCAGCTCGAGGTCGACCTCGTTCTGCATCGCGGTCCGCGGCTTGGCGCGGAAGTTCTGCACGATGCACTCCTGCACGTGGCCCCAGAGCGCGTGCGAGTCGCGGATCGCGAACAGCGCGTCCGCCCGCTCCGCCGTGTTCTCGCCGATGCCCAGAAGCACGCCCGTGGTGAACGGGATCCGGCTGCGCCCGGCGTCGTCGAGCACGCGCAGCCGCAGAGCGGGGTCCTTGTCGGGCGAGCCGTAGTGCACGCCGCCCTTCTCGGACCACAGCCGCTCGGCGGTCGTCTCGAGCATCATCCCCATCGAGGGCGCGACCGGGCGCAGGCGCTGCAGCTCGGCCCAGGACATCACTCCGGGGTTGAGGTGCGTCACCATGCCGGTCTCGGTCATCACCAGCACCGCCATCGCGCGCACGTACTCGAGCGTCGAGGCGTAGCCGTGCTCGGCGAGCCAGGCGCGGGCGACGGGCCAGCGGTCCTCCGGGCGGTCTCCGAGGGTGAACAGCGCCTCCTTGCAGCCGAGAGCGGCGCCGGCGCGGGCGACCTCGAGGATCTCCTCCGGCTCCATGAAGGTCGACTCGCGCTTGAGGGCGAGGCCGCCGGGCGTCTCGACGAACACGCAGTAGTGGCAGCGGTCGCGGCAGAGCTTGGTCAGCGGCACGAAGACCTTGCGGGAGTACGTGATCACTCCCGGCCGGCCGCGGCGGGCGAGCCCCTCGTCGCGCAGCCGCCCGGCGGCCAGCAGCACCGCGTCGAGGTCGTCCCCGCGCGCCTCGAGGAGCACCTCGGCGCTCGCGCGCGTGATCGGCTCGCCCTCGGCGAGGCGGGCGAGGAGGGTGGGCACGGTCATGCGGAGGCGGCTCTTCCGGAGGGGTCGGTCGGCGGGCGCCGACGGGTCGGGGCACGGGAGGGTCGGACGGCCGGCGGCACGACGCCGGCCCGCCGCGACGGAATCAGAGGGCGCGCAGGCGCGGCGCGAGGTCACGCTCGAACGCGTCGAAGAAGCGCTGCTGGTCGTCGCCCGGCGCGTGGAACACGAGGTGGTTGAAGCCCGCATCGACGTAGGGCTTGATCTGGGCGACCGTCTCGTCCGGGTCCGAGCCGACGATCCAGCGCTTGGCGACCTGCTCGATCGGCAGCTCGTCGGCGGCGCGCTCCATGTCGACCGGGTCGGTCAGCGAGTGCTTCTGCTCGGGAGTGAGCGAGAGCGGCGCCCAGAAGCGCGTGTTCTCGAGCGCGAGAGCCGGGTCGGGGTCGTAGGAGAGCTTGATCTCGATCATCCGGTCGAGCACCGCGGAGTCGCGCCCGCCCGCGGCGATGCCCTCCTCGACCGCGGGGAGCAGCTTCTCGGTGTAGAGCTCCATGCCCTTGCCCGAGGTGCAGATGAAGCCGTCGCCCGCGCGGCCGGCGTACTTCGCGACGACGGGCCCGCCCGCGGCGATGTAGACCGGGACGCCGTTCTCGGGCTTGTCGTAGATGGACGCCTCGTGGGTCGAGTAGTACTCGCCGTCGAAGGAGACGCGGTCGCCGGCCCAGAGGGCGCGCATGAGGCGCACGGCCTCGCGCAGCCGGGCGAAGCGCTCCTTGAAGTCGGGCCAGGTCTGCTCGCCGGCGCCCTGGTAGCCGGTCGCGACCTCGTTCAGTGCTTCGCCGGTGCCCACGCCGAGCATGATGCGGTCCGGGTAGAGCACGCCGAGCGTGCCGAACGCCTGCGCGATGACGGCGGGGTTGTAGCGGTAGTGCGGCGTCATCACCGAGGTGCCGAGCCGGATGGTCGAGGTGCGCTCGCCGGCCGCCGCGAGCCAGGCGAGCGAGAACGGCGCGTGGCCGCCGGTGTGGCGCCAGGGCTGGAAGTGGTCGGAGACCACCGCGCTCTCGAAGCCGTGCCGCTCGGCGCCGACGGCCAGCTCCACGAGCTCGCGCGCCCCGAACTGCTCCGCCGATGCCTTGTACCCGAGCGTGATCGTCATAGTGCCGCCTTCGTCAGAGGGAGGGGACCGCTCCGGACACCGGGCGGTCCCTCCATTCTGCGCCCGCGCGGGCGGCGATCGGGACGCTCAGGCGGACGCGCCCGAGATGTTGACCATCCAGTGCACGCCGAAGCGGTCGGTCAGCATCCCGAAGCGGTCGCCCCAGGGTGACGTGGTCAGCGGCTCCTGGACCGAGCCGCCGGCGGCGAGCCCGTCCCAGTAGCCGCCGAGCTCGGCGTCGTCGTCGCCGAAGAGCGCGACCGTGATGCGCGCGCCCTCCTCGAACGTCATCGAGCCCGGAGTGTCGGACGCCATCAGGATCAGCCCGTTCGGCGTGACCAGCTGCGAGTGCATGATCAGGTCCTGCTCGGCCGGATCCTCGCTCGCGTGGAAGTCCGCGAAGGTGCTGGACTGCAGCTCCCCGCCGAAGACCGAGTGGTAGAACTCCATCGCCTCGCGAGCGTTGTCGCGGAAGCCGATGTAGGGGCTGAGACTCGTGGACATGACGGCGCCTTCCTGTCGAGGAGGGCCCCAGTATCGACCCGCCGGCGATCCCGCTGCAACGGCCGCCCCCGCTGATCGCCCAGCCCGCGGAGCGGGGATCGCCATGCTGATCGGGCAGTCCGCGGAACGGGCATGCCCATGCTGATCGAGTAGCCCGCGCGGCGGGCGACCACATGCTGATCGAGTAGCCCGCGCAGCGGGCGTATCGGTGATTGCCTTGGTGTGTCGCGGGGTTCTGACTCGTCTGCG
>NZ_JALGRS010000016.1:0-79342 GCF_022815565.1 Rathayibacter sp. VKM Ac-2926
CTCCTCAAACGAGCTCTCTGCCGCGAACTCTTCCCCCTCCTCTGCCGACCTTGACAAATAGAAGCTTCGAGATCCACGCGACCGGCAGGGACGGGTCTCGATACGCCGCCTGCGGCGGCTACTCGACCAGCATGAATGCCGCCACCTTCTTCTGATCGTCCCCGCATGCTGATCGAGTAGCCCGCGGAGCGGGCGTATCGAGATCCACCGGCGTCAGAAGGACGAGTCTGCAGACCCGCCCTGCTGAGGACGGCGGGTCTCGATACGCCCCTGCGAGGCCACTCGACCAGCATGGAGGGCCGCCGCCGCGTCCTCTGCCTCATCATCGAGACGCGAAGCGGTTCAACCGCTTCAACGACCGCCGCGGCGGCGCCGACACGACCGCACGCGGGAGGCATCGACGTAGAGAGCCAGTTCCGCTGCATCGACGTGACCGAAACCCGCGTCGTTCGCGACCAATCCGTTCGCGCCGACGTAGGCGGCAGTGGCGGCATGAGCGGCGTCGTACGACGCCAAGCCGTAGGCGGTCATGGTCGTCAGGACGAGGTCGGCGACCTCGTCGAGCTCGACCCGGAGATGGGGCACCGTCGTCAGCAGGTCACCCCAGGCGTCGAAGAGCTCCTTGCAGAGCCGACCGGCACGACGGCGGACTCGGCCGTCGGCGCGAAGTCGAGGCCACGCCTTCGCTCCGTGCTGCTCCTTGACGGCGATCTTGAACGCGATCTCGGCCAGCTCCAGCTCCAGCAGCCGGTTGTAGAAGACCGTGGAGTTGTTCTCCACCAGATCCAGCATGAAGCCGAGACTCGCGGCATGAAGGGGCTCGGTGGTCACCAGGACGTTCACCACGAAGGACGTGTCCAGCGCGACCTCAGCGGGAAGAACGAGCGCGGGATCCTCGTACGAGTACACGTTGCGAGGGAGCGCCGGTCGACCTGCAGGCACCTACTCGGCCCTGCGGCCGCGAGCCGCGTCCGTCGCCGCGTTCCTGCCCTCGGAAACAGCGAGTCGCCCCGACGCCGCCGCTCGCGCGACGATGCGCCCGCTCGCAGCGGATGCGGCGGCGCGACGCTGGGACGACGTCCCAGACGGTCTCACGATGCGCGACGCCTTGGCGCTCTCGCTCAACCGGTGGAGGGACATGGCGAAATCGTACGCCAAAGGCCTCGTCCGGCACCGAAGTGTTCGAGGATGCAGGGAGCGGTGTCGTGCGACGACGTGAGCCCGGGCCCGGCGGCCCGGCGCGCCCCCTACAGCTCCGCGCGGGTCGGGGGGTTCGCGCCGGAGCGGGAGGTGGTGATGCCGGCGACGCGGGCGGCCCAGTGGCCGATCGCGCGCAGTGACGGCTCGTCGAGGAGCAGGCCGTTCGGGGCGCCGAGGCCCTGGCGGAAGGCCTCGTCGAGGATCGCGCCCATGGCGGAGTCGCCCGCGCCGATGGTGTCGGCGACGACGATGCGGGCGGCGGGGACCGTGGCCCGGGCGACGGAGGAGGCGAGGAGCAGGCCCTCGCCGCCGCGGGTCACGACGGCGAGCTGCGCGCCCAGCTCGAGCAGGCGGGTCAGCACCTCGTCGAGCTGCATCGTCGGGTAGAGCCACTCCGCGTCCTCGTCGCTGAGCTTGACGATCTCGCAGGCCGCGGCGACCCGCTCGAAGCGGGCCAGCGCGTCGCTGTGCTCGCCGACGAGCGCGGGGCGGATGTTCGCGTCCACGCTCGCGGTGACACCGGCCGGCAGTGCCTCGAGCAGTTCGACGATCGCGGAGCCTCCCGGCTCGAGGTAGACCGCGATCGAGCCGGTGTGCACGTGGGTCGCGCTCGAGGGATCGGCGGCCGGCGGGTTCCAGGAGAGGTCGAAGTCGTACTCGGCGGAGCCGTCCTCCTGCAGGCGGGCCCGGGCGGTCGAGGTGCGCTCGGCGTCGCCGTGCAGCACGGTCACGCCGGAGGCGCCCAGGTGCTCGGCGATGCGCCGGCCGCGCTCGTCGTCGGCGATGTCGGTGACGAGGGTCGCCTCGCGGCCGAGGCGAGCGAGGGTGAGCGCGACGTTCGCGGGCGAGCCGCCCACGTGCTCGGTGCTCTCGCCGTCGCGCTCGACGATGTCGATCAGGGCTTCGCCGATGACCAGGATGCGGGGCGCCGCGCTGTCGCGGACGTCGGTGGAGGACATCCCGCCATCATGCCGGTCCGCATGCCGTCGTCGCGAGACCTGCCGCGCGCCCTCAGGCTCCGGCACGGACGTCGGCCAGCACCTCGTCGACGGTGGTGAGGGTGATCAGCGGGGCGTAGAGCGCCATCGCCTCGAGCGCGCGGGCGTGATCGGCCTCGGAGGCGCCCGCGCAGGCATCCGTCACCACGCGCACCGCGACGCCCGCGTCGGCCGCGGCGAGCGCCGTCGACAGCACGCAGCAGTCGGTCGAGACGCCGGTCAGCACCATCGAGCGGGAGTCGTCGAGGAGCGCCTCGAGCTCGGCGCCCCACTTGCCGAAGGTCGGCGCCGTGATCGTGCGGTGCCCCTCGAAGCCGGGGACCAGCGCGTAGAGCGGATCCTCGTCCGGGACGAGCGCGAACGGCCAGTCCCGGTAGTAGGGGATCCAGGCGCCGCGGGGCTCGGCCGGGGCGACGAAGCGGGTGGTGACCACCCGCTCGCCGAAGTACGGGAGCAGCCGGGTCGTCCCCTCCGCCGCACGGTCGAACTCCTTCGACGCCCACGGCGAGGCCGCGTCGGCGAAGACGTGCTGCAGGTCGATCGCGACGAGCAGGCTCACGCGTCGGCCTCCTGGCGCCGCACCGCGGACCGCGAGAAGACCAGCGTGCCGGCGAAGCCGATCACGAGGGCGACCAGCACGCCGAGGTTCGCCCCGGCCCACTCGCCGTCGCGCCCGCCGATCGGGCCGAGCAGGTAGCCCTCCCACTCGAAGCCGGGGGAGTAGTTGACCACGAGGCCCCAGCCGATCACGGCGCCGATCACCACGAGCAGCACCGGCGCGATCGAGACGCTGCCGTAGCGGCCCCGCGAGGTGTAGAGCGCGTCCTGGTCGTAGTCGCGGCGGCGGAGGAGCAGGTCGGCCAGGAAGACACCCAGCCAGCCCGCGATCGGCACGCCGAGGGTGATGAGGAAGCCCTGGAACGGGCCGAGGAAGTCGCCCGCGACGAAGACGACGTAGATCGCGCCGAGCACCATCAGCACGCCGTCGATGCCGGCGGCCACCGGCCGGGACACCTTGAGGCCGGTGCTGAGCAGCGCGAGGCCCGAGGAGTAGATGTCCATCACCGCACCGCCGATCAGCCCCAGCAGGGCCACGACGATGAAGGGGAGCAGGAACCAGGTCGGCAGGATGCTCGCGAGCGCGCCGATCGGGTCGAGGCCGATCGCGTCGGAGAGCTCCTGCGAGGAGGCGGCGAGCAGCAGGCCGACCACCACGAGCACGACGGGCGCGACGGCGCCGCCGATCGTGGTCCAGCCGATGACCCCGGCGGTGCCGGCGGTGCGCGGGAGGTAGCGCGAGTAGTCGGCCGCCGCGTTCACCCAGCCCAACCCGAAGCCGGTCATCATGAAGACGAGTCCGCCGATCACGGCCCCCGCCGATCCCGCGGGCAGGCTGCCGACGGCGGCGAGGTCGATGCGGTCGAGCACGAGCACGACGTAGACCACGGTCAGCACGGCGGTCGCGATCGTGATCGCGAGCTGGAGCCGCATGATCAGCCGGAAGCCGGCGATCCCGGCGATGACGATCAGCGCCGCGACGACGATCAGCGCGACGACCTTGGTCAGCACGCCGCCGTCCCAGCCGAACTCCTCGAAGACGGTCGCCGTCGCGAGCACGGCGAGCGAGGCGAGCACCGTCTCCCAGCCCACCGTGAGCAGCCAGGAGATCACCGCGATCAGCCGGTTGCCGTCGACGCCGAAGGAGGCGCGGCTGAGCACCATCGTCGGAGCCGAGCCGCGCTTGCCGGCGACCGCGACGAAGCCGCAGAAGAGGAAGGAGACGACGATCCCGATCACGGCGACCGCGGTCGCCTGCCAGAAGGACAGGCCGAAGCCGAGCAGGAACGAGCCGTAGCTCAGCCCCAGCACCGAGACGTTGGCCGCGAACCACGGCCAGAACAGGTCGCGGGGGCGGCCGTGCCGCTCCGACTCCTGGATGGTGTCGAGACCGTTGAGCTCGATGCCGCCGGCGGGGCGGGTGGTCGGTTCGGGAGAGGTCATGACATCCCTCGTTGTCGCGCGGAAGGCCCGGGCGAACGCCGGATCCTGTCGAATGTAGTGCAGGATCGGCGCCCGATCGCGGCGGGCCGGAAGACCGGTGGACGACTCCGCGAGGTCCGCTCCTGGGGAGGAGACCCGCGGCCGCGCCCGCTCAGTCCTCCGCGCGCTCCAGCAGCCCCCGCAGCGTCTCGAGGTCCGCCGCGACCCGGTCGCAGTCCTCGTCCCACTGCTCGAGCGTCATCCCGTCGTACCGGCGGACGGTGAAGGCAACCTCCGCGCCGTCGCCGTTGGCGAGGATCCGGAGCGGGTTGTCGAAGACCCGGCCGCCCTCGGTGATCACCCGGTGATCCGCCACGCCGTAGGGGTTCCGCGGCGCGAAGACGATCTCGACCCGGCCCATCGGCGAGTCGGCGAACCAGTGGCCGTCCACCTCCTCGACGGAGGCCTGCGCCAGCCCCGCCGCCCAGAGCGACAGGTTCGAGGGATCGACCACGAAGGAGTACACCTCGTCCGCCGGCGCATCGATCACGACGCCGACCGGGCGCGACTCGTACAGGACCATCTCAGTCTCCCTCCGCGGCGAAGCTCGCCACCAGCAGCGCCGCGAGCGCGGTCCGCTCGAGCATCCCCTCGATGCTCACCGATTCTCCCCGGGCGTGCGCGCCCTTGCCAGGGGCGCCGAGTCCGTCGAGCACGGGGATCCCGAGCGCGGCGATCAGATTGCCGTCGCTGGCGCCGCCCACCGCCGTCTCGGTCAGCGGCAGGTCCATCGTCTTCGCCACCCGCTCGGCCCGGCGGTAAAGCGCGCCGACGGCGGCCGTCCGCTCGAAGACGGGCCGCTGCCACGAGCCGCGGACCTCGATCCGGATCCGCGGGTCCGACGCCTCGAGCGCGTTCATCTCGGCCTCCACGCGTGCCGCCTCGGCCGCGCCGCGGATCCGCACCTCGAGCTCGAGCCGCACCTTCGCGGTCGTGACGTTCACCCGGCTGCCGCCCTTGACCACGCCGATGTTGACGGTCGTCCCCGCCTCGGGCCGGGCGATGCCGAGCACGCGCGGGATCAGCGCGCCGAGCTCGTGGATCGCGCTGGCCCCCTTCTCCGGCTCGACGCCCGCGTGCGCCTCGACTCCGACGATGTCCACCACGAAGTTGCCGATGCCCTTGCGCGCCGTCTTCACCGCGGTGCCGATCGCCCCCTCGAAGACGAGCGCCGCCTCCGCCCCGCGGCTCTGGTGCTCGAGGAAGCTCCGCGAGGTGAGGCTGCCGACCTCCTCGTCGCCGTTCATCACCAGCCGCACGGCCGGGTGCGCGAGTCGGGCGTGCCGCAGCGCCAGCACCAGCCAGACCATCTGCACGAGGCCGACCTTCATGTCGTAGCTGCCCGGGCCGCTGAGGCGGTCGCCGTCGATCGCGAACGGCCAGCCGCGGGTGGTGCCCAGCGGCCAGACGGTGTCGTAGTGCCCCACCAGCGCCACGAACGGGCGGGACCCGCGCGGTCCGCGCCCCGGGGCGCTGCCCGGGAAGGTCCAGCTCGACGCGCTCGGGCAGTCCTGCTCGCGGAGGTGCTCGAGCTCGCCCGCGTGCCCGAGCCGCTCGCCGACCCAGTGCACGAGGAACGCGTGCAGCTCGTCGAGCGCATCGAGGGAGTCGCTCGGGCTCTCCATCATCACGAGGTGGCGGACGTCGTCGAGGATGCGCGCGCGCTGGTCGCGGAGGAAGGTGCGGACGCGGGCGGCGTCGGCGGCATCGGGGAAGGTCACCGCTCCGGAGTACCAGAGTGCGGCGCCCGGCGCGAACCGGGGCCGCGGGTGAACCGGACGCCGCCCCTCTACGTTGAAGGAGGAGAGGTGGAGATGTCCGAGGATCAGGCCGAGATGCTGCGTGCCCTGCACGACGAGCACTCGGCGGCGCTGTGGCGCTTCGTCCTCCGGCTCACGGGCGACCGCCAGCTGGCGGAGGACGTGGTGCAGGAGGCACTGCTGCGCGCCTGGAAGCACCCGGAGATCCTGGCCCAGGGCGAGGCCGCGGCCCGCTCCTGGCTCTACACCGTCGCCCGCAACATCGTCATCGACGACCGCCGCAGCGCGCGGCACAACCGCGAGTTCGGCACCGACGAGGTGCCGGAGCGCGCGCACGGCGACCGCACCGACCAGGTGCTCGACGCCTGGCTGCTCTCGGAGGCGCTGAGCACCCTCAGCCACGACCACCGCGCGGTGATCGTGCACGCCTACTACGGCGGGCGCACGGTCGGCGAGATCGCCGAGCTGCTGGGCATCGCGCCCGGAACGGTGAAGTCGCGGATGCACTACGGGATGCGGGCGCTGAAGCTCGCCCTCCAGGAGAAAGGCGTGACCGAACCGTGAGCACCGAGCAGCAGAGCGACGACGCCTCCCGCGACGACGCCTTCCGCGACTGGGACGCGGCGTACCTCCTCGGCGCGCTCTCGCCCGCCGACCGCCGCGCCTACGAGCAGCACCTGCGGGTCTGCCCCGGCTGCCGCGAGGCGCTGGGCGAGTTCGTCGCGATCCCCGGCCTGCTCGCGCATCTGCCGCAGGAGGACGCGCTCGCGCTGCTCGAGACGGAGCAGCGCGTCGAGGAGACCGCCCCGCCCGCCCTGCTCGCGCACCTCGCCCGGGCGACCGATGCGCTCCGCCGCCGCACCCGCTTCCGCATCGCCGGCCTCGTGCTCGCCGCCGCCGGGGTCTCCGCGGCCGCCGCGATCGCCCTCCCGCTCGTGGTCGGCACCCCGCCCACGGTGGTCGAGAACACGGTGGCTCTCGCCGCGGCGCCCGGCGTCCCGGTCGAGGCGTCGGTCCGCTTCGTTCCGGAGGCGTGGGGCACGCGGATCGACATGGACTGCAGCTGGGAGGAGAGCGGCGCGGCGACCGGGGGTGCGGCGTCCGTCGGCTACGTGATGTACGTGACCGACACGGCCGGCTCCACGGAGCCGATCGGCTCGTGGACGAGCACGCCCGGCTCGACGGTGGAGCCGAGCCTCTCGACCGGTCTGCCGCTGGCCGAGATCGCCTCGGTCGAGGTGCGCCTGCAGGGCTCCGAGCAGGTCGTCCTCACCGGCAGCCCCTGACGCGGGTCTCGCCCCGGCACGGGCAGCCCCTGACACGGGGTCCGGCGCCGACCCCGATCTCCCAGGTGCGGAGCCCCGGGACTGAGTAGCTTCTCAGTCATGACGATCGCGACCCTCGCCCTCGCCCCTGCCTCCGTGACGGCGGCCTCCTCCACCGACAGCATCGACGAGCTCTCCGGTCTCGTCGGCGTCGCCGCCCGCGTGATCGCGGCACTGGGCGAGGCCGGGGTCGGTCTGCTGACGCTGATCGAGACGGTCTTCCCGCCGATCCCGAGCGAGCTGGTGCTGCCGCTGGCGGGCTTCCTGGCCCAGCAGGGGCGGATGAACCTGGTGCTCGTCGTGATCACCGCGACCCTCGGCGCCTACCTCGGCGGCCTGATCCTCTACTGGCTCGGCTACCGCATCGGCACCGAGCGCTCGATCCGCCTGCTGTCCAAGCTGCCCCTGGTCGACCGCGAGGACTTCGAGAAGGCCGTCGGCTGGTTCCGCCGCCACGGCACCTGGGCGGTCCTCTTCGGCCGGCTCATCCCCGGAGTCCGGAGTCTGATCTCGCTGCCCGCGGGTGCCGAGCGGATGAACCTGCTGCTGTTCTCGGGGCTGACGATCCTCGGCTCCGGCGTCTGGAACGGCCTGCTGATCGGCCTCGGCGCGGCGCTCGGCACCCAGTACGAGCTGGTCGACCAGTACGCGGGCGTGCTCGACGCGATCATCTACGGCGCGATCGGCGTGGTCGTGCTGCTGCTGGTGGTCCGCAGCATCCGCCGGCACCGCGCCGCCCGCCGCACCGGGGCCGGCCGCCGGCACTGACCCGGGCCGCCGGCACCGCAGGGTAGCGGGCGCACGGGCTGAGCGCGACCGCCCCCGTGTCCCGCTCGCCGCGGGGCGGAAGTGCCCTAGCGTTCGAGGGGTCAGCCCCCGACGAGAGGACCCTCATGCCCGAGAACACGGCCGAGAACGCCGCCGCCGCGACTCCCTCTCCCGCCCTCTCCCGCACCGCCGTCGAGCGCAGCTGGATCATCGGCGTCTCGCTGATCGCCATCGCCCTCGGCGTGATCGCGGTGCTGATCCCCGGCCCGACCCTGCTCACCGTCGCGATCGTCTTCGGCATCCACCTGATCGCCGCCGGCGTCTTCCGGCTCCTGCTGGCCTTCACCGCCACGCGCCTGCAGAACCGGGTGCGCTGGCTCGCGGGCCTCCTCGGCGCGCTGATCCTGGTCGCCGGCATCCTCTGCCTGTCCAACCCGTTCGAGTCGCTCAGCATCCTCGGCCTCGTGATCGGCCTCGGCTGGATCCTCGACGGCGTCTCGAGCATCACCAGCGGCCGCACCGTCGCCGGCCCGGTCTGGCTGCCGATCGCCGCGGGCATCGCCTCGGTGATCGCGGGCCTGCTCACGGTCATCATGCCGGTGCTCGCGCTGTCCGCCTTCGTCACCGTCGCGGCGATCCTGCTGATCGTCGTCGGCGTCTCCGGGCTGCTTCTGCTGCCGGGCCGCACGAGGACCGCGCCGGAGACCGCCGAGGCGCGCTAGGCGCTCCAGAGCCCGAGCGCCTGCACCGGGATCGCGTAGGCGAACCAGGAGAGCGGCGCGAGGATCCAGTTCGCGAGGATCCGCCGCCGCCCGTCCGCGTGCGCGAGCACCACGGCGACCTCCGAGCGGGCGATCCGCGGGGAGTAGAGCAGGGGCGCGTTCGCGACGATCGACAGCAGCGCGCCGATGATGACCGGCCCGCCGGCGAGGACGAGGAGACCCGGCTCGGTCTGCAGCGCGAACGCCGTGGCGACGATCAGCCAGATCGCGAGCAGGGTCGCAGCGGTGGCCCGGGTCGCCCGCTGGGCGAGGCTGCGGCCGGAGGCGATCACCGCGTCGAGCGGCTCGGCCCGGTCCGCCCGCACGGCTCGCACCGCGCGGAGGCGGAGCACTAAGGCGACGATCAGCGCGAGCACGGCGTAGGGCAGTCCCGCCCGCGTCAGCGCCATCGGCAGCCACGGAGTGCTCAGGGCGAGGGCGCTCCCGAAGAGGCCGCCGAGCACCAGCATCCCGACCGGGACGACGACCACCAGGCTGAGCGGGAAGCGCGGGGGCCCGTCGTATACCGGAGCGGTCGCGGCTCCGGACCTGTCGCCGTCCGCACTGTCCGGGATTCTCGACTCGCCGTCCTCGAGGTTCCCGTCGTCCCTGATCCCCGTGCTCCCGGCGCCCATGCCGTCGACCCTAGCCCGGCCCTCGATCCGCTGCGGGTCCATGGCAGCATGGCGCCGTGACCGCCGCCGACCCCGCCGCCGAGCCCGGCGCCGCCTCCGAGCCAGACCTGGTCCCCGAGCTCCTCGTCGAGGACCTCGAGCGCAGCCTCGCCTTCTGGTGCGGCCCCTGCGGCTTCGCGGTCCGCTACGCGCGGCCGGAGGAGGGCTTCGCGTACCTCGTCCGCGGCAGCGCCCACGTCATGCTCGACCGGATCGGCAGCACCCGCGACTGGATCACCGCGCCGCTGGAGCGCCCGCTCGGTCGCGGCGCGAACCTCCAGATCCGCGTCGACGACGCCGACGCCGTCGCGGCGGCCCTCGACGTGGCGGGGGTGCCCCTGTTCGCCCCTGCCGAGGCTCGCTGGTACCGGGTGGGGGAGGAGGAGGCGGGCGTCCGCCAGGTCCTCGTCACCGATCCCGACGGCTACCTCCTGCGCTTCCAGTCCTCGCTCGGGCGGCGCCGCGCGACGTGAGCCGAACGGCGCGCGCCATCATGCCAGCGGAGGACGCAGGAGACGGCCGCCGACTGGTTCCATCGGTTCCATGTCCACTCCGTCCACCAGCACCCTCGCGCTGCCGACCACCGACCCGGCCGCCGACAAATCGGCCATCGCCGCGCCGCCCGCGCCTCCCGCTCTCGCAGCACTCTCCGAGGACGACGAGGTCCTCCGCCCGGCCGATCTCGTCACCGCGCTGACCGGCGTCGCCCTCGGCTTCTTCGCCCTGTTCGTCCACGGCCTCACGCAGTGGTCGTACGTCGGGCCCACCGTCGAGCGGGCGGGCGTGCTCGGCTGGCTCGCCCCCGCGCTGGTCGGGCTGATCTGCGTCCTCACGGCCGTGACGTCGGTGGCGGTCCGCGCCGCCCGCCGGGCGAGCCGCCGCGGGCCGTCCGCGCCGACCGGGGCCGCCTCGTGACCGCCGCGCCCGCCGTCCCGTCCACCGCGACCCCCGCCGTCGCCCTCGCGCAGGAGCTGCTCCTGCGCACCGGCTGCGCCCGCCCGGGACTGCCGTGGGTCCGTGAGAGCGCAGCGGGATCGGCGGTCGACCTGGCGGTCCTCGAGCGCGGCGCGCACCTGCTCGACCTCTCCGAGGAGGCGGTCGCCCGGATCGCGCTGTCGCTCGCCACCGGCCGCCCGGTCGACCTGCGCGCGGCGTTCGGGCACCTGACCCGCGACCACGCCGAGGCCGTCATGATCGCCGTGGCCGTCGCCGGCGGGCACGACCGCGTCGAGAGCCGCGTCGTCGTCGCGGACGGCGAGCGCCGGGTCGAGAGCGTGCCCCCGCTCGGCGTGTGGCCCGATCGCGGAGGGCGATCCGGCGAGGAGGGACTCGCCCGCGCCGCGGCCTGACCGACCCGCACGACCCCCAGACGCGGGTGACGCCTCGGTCGTCCGGCCGATCCGAGTCGCTACGGCCTTTCGCAGATCCCCGGCTTAGGGTGTCCGTGTGCAACGTGTCGACGATTTCCCAGGAGCCGGACCGGTGGCGACCTCCCCCGAGTCCGGTGACCCGCGCGAGGCGTCCGCCCTCCAGCTCCCCTCCAACGCCACCACGCCCGTCCAGGTGACGAGCGGCGAGGCCGGCTACCAGGGCGGCAACGCGGCCGACCCGGTCTGGCAGTCCTGGCGGGAGGAGCTCGCCAAGGTCGGCGGCCCCTCGCCGCTCCTGCACTTCGTCGACTCCCCGCGCACCCGCATCGAGCTGTCCACCACGCACCCGGGCGGGCTGCCGCCGTTCATCTCGGGCAAGACGACCCTGCTCTCCTCCCTCATCCGCGACGAGCTGGCGCTGCGCACCGCGAAGAACGCCGCCGCCGCCATCACCGACAAGGGGATCGAGCTGCGCTCGGTCCGCGGCATCGAGGGCGTGCACCTCGCGATCGGCCTCGCCCAGTGGCGCGCCGGCGAGACGGAGTTCACCGCCCCCGTCCTGCTGCGCCCGCTCGCGATCCGCCGCTACGGCCGCGACTTCGAGCTCAAGCTCAAGGGCCAGCCCTACTTCAACCCGCAGCTCGCCCGCGCGCTCAAGCAGCAGTTCGGCATCACGATCGACCCCGAGCAGTTCGTCGAGCTCGCGGTGCAGAGCGGTGTCTTCAAGCCGCAGCCGGTCATCGACCAGCTCCGCGGTCTCACCTCGCACCTGCCCTGGTTCGCCGTGCACCCGCGCCTGGTGGTGTCGAGCTTCGCCGACGTCGCCGGCGACATGCTCCGCGACGCCCGGATGCTCGAGCACCCCGTCCTGGACGCGGTCGCCGGCAACCCGGCCGCCAAGCGCGCGCTGCAGCAGTCGCAGAAGGTGGCGTCGATCATCCCGCAGGACGAGCGTCCGCCGGCGACCGACAACCTCCTCCTGGACGCCGACGCCGAGCAGGAGCAGGTCATCGCGAACATCGCGGCCGGCAACTCGCTCGTCGTGAAGACCCTCCCCGGCACCGGCGGCACGCAGACGATCGTCAATGCGATCGGCGCGCTCGCCGCGCAGCACAAGCGCGTCCTCGTGGTCGGCGCCCGCCGCTCGAGCCTCGACAGCATCCACCAGCGGCTGCTCTCCGCCGGCCTCGGCGGCATCGCCGTCAGCCCGCGCACGCTCCGCCGCGACCTGATCCAGTCGATCGGCCGCAACGAGAAGGCGGCGCGCCCCTCCGTCAGCGAGATCGACGACGCGCTGCTGCGCCTGCGCAAGGTGCTGCTCGACTACCGCGGCGCGCTCTCGCGTCGCGACCCCAGCTTCGGCGTGTCCGCGCTGCAGGCCCTCGAGGAGCTGGCGCGCCTCTCGCAGCTGCGCACGCCCCCCTCGACCGCCGCCCGCCTCGACCGCCGCGCCGTCACCGCCCTCGCGCACAGCCGCCCCGAGGCGACCCGGATGCTGATCGAGTCGGCTCGTCTCGGCGAGTTCCGCTACGGACCGGGCGACTCGCCCTGGTACGGCGCGCAGTTCGACTCGACCGCCGACGCGGAGGCCGCGCACGAGCTGGCGAAGCGCCTGCACCTGCGCGACCTGCCGCGCCTGCTCGACCGCGCCCAGGACGTCATCGCGCAGACGCGCATGCGCCCGTTCGAGTCGGTCGCCGAGCTCGGCATCTACCTGCGCCTGCTGCAGGACGTCCGCGAGACGCTCGACAAGTTCCAGCCGGCCGTCTTCGACCGCTCGATCCTGGACCTCATCGTCGCCACCTCGCCCCGCCGCGAGGCCGCCGAGATGTCCTCGACCAACCGCCGCCGCCTGAAGAAGCTCGCCCGCGAGTACATGCGGCCCGGCGCGCACGTCACCGACCTCAACGCGTCGCTGCGCCGCGTGCAGCAGCAGCGCACGCTCTGGCAGCGCTACGCCGTCGCGGGCACCGTCCCCGAGGTGCCGGTCGGCGTCGCCGATGTGCAGGTCGCCTTCCAGCAGGTGTCCGACCAGCTCGGCCGGCTCGACGAGCCGCTCGGCCGTCGCGGCGGCAGCACGCCGCTCGCCTCCCTGCCGCTCGCCGAGCTCGTCTCGATGGTCTCCGGGCTCGCCGAGGACAGCGAGGTGCTCGCCAACCTGCAGGAGCGCACGACGCTGCTCTCGACGCTGCGCGAGTGGGGCCTGGACCCGCTGCTGACCGACCTCTCGCGCCGCCACGTGCCGGCCGAGCTGGTCGCGATCGAGCTCGACCTCGCCTGGTGGCGCTCGGCGCTCGAGATCATGCTGACCGACGAGCGCGCCCTGCTCGGCGGCAACACCAGCGTGCTCGACCGGCTCGAGGCGGACTTCAAGCTCGTCGACGAGGCGCACGCCGCCTCCAGCGCCGAGCTGCTGGCCTGGAAGCTCTCGGAGACCTGGAAGATCGGGCTCGTCGACTGGCAGCTCGAGCGCGACGCCCTGCGCGCGCTGCTGCGCTCGGAGGCCTCGACCACGCCGCAGGAGCTGCAGAAGGCGGCGCCGCACCTATCGCGGGTGCTCGCTCCGGCCTGGCTCGCCTCGCCCTACGAGGTGCACCGCATCGGCACCGAGACCACCTTCGACGCGGTCTTCCTCGTCGACGCCGGCGCCACGACCCTCGCCGAGAACGTCGGAGCGATCCGCCGCGCCAAGCAGGTCGTCGCGTTCGGCGACCCGGTGACGCAGACGCCGACGCCGTTCTCGCTCCGGGTCGACGAGACCGTCGAGTTCGGCAGCGCCGCCTCGCGCACCGACGTCGAGGCCCTGCACGCGCAGTCCGCGCTGGCCCGCCTCGGCGAGCTGCTCAACGCCGTCACGCTCACCCGCAGCTACCGCGCGGGCGGCGAGGACCTCGCCGAGCTGGTGAACCGCCGCTTCTACGGCGGCCGGATCGACTCGCTGCCGTGGGCCGGCTCGTTCCTCGGGCACGACTCGCTCCGCTTCCACTACATCGCGAGCGGACACGGCATGCCGGAGAACGACTCCGGAGCGGTCGAGTCCGTCGACGCCGAGGTCGCGAAGGTGGTCGAGCTGGTGCTCGAGCACGCGGTCATCCGGCCGCGCGAGTCGCTGATGGTGATCACCGCGAGCCCGCGGCACGCCGTCCGGGTGCAGCAGGCCGTGCTCACCGCGTTCGCGAAGCGCGCGGACCTCAACGACTTCATCCTCGGCGACCGGCCCGAGCCGTTCGCGGTGGTGACGCTCGAGCAGTCGGTGGCGCAGAGCCGCGACCGGGTGATCTTCTCGATCGGCTACGGCCGGACCCCGCACGGCCGCCTGCTCTCCAACTTCGGTGCGCTGGCCGAGCCGGGCGGAGAGCGCCTGCTCGCCGTCGGCATGACCCGGGCCCGCCGGTCGATGGACATCGTCTCCTGCTTCCGCCCCGGCGACATCGACGAGTCGCGGATGCGCTACGGCATGGTCGCGCTCGCCCAGGTGCTCCAGGAGGCGGAGGACCGCGTCCAGCCGAGCGACCGCGACGACTACTCCGAGCCGATGCTGGTCGACCTTGCCGCGCGCCTCGAGCGCCGCGGACTGCGCGTGAACATCGGGCACAAGGGCAAGCTCGCGCTGGTCGCGGCGCACGGCACCCGCGCCGTCGTCGTCGAGACCGACCGCGACGTCAGCACGCAGAGCCTCCGGGTCTCGCTGCGGCTGCGGCCGGAGTTGCTGCGCCGCCTCGGCTGGCACTACCTCCGCGTGCACAACTTCGAGCTGTTCGCCGACCCCGAGGCCGTGGCCGCGCGGGTCGCCGGGCTGATCGGCGCCCCGCAGGACGAGACGTCGACCGGTCCGATCGAGGTGCCGGTGGGCGCCGGCGCGCCGATCGTCGAGGACGCCGCCCCGGCGTCGAACGAGACGCAGCCGATCACGCCCCTGCCCGCCGACTGAGCGTGCCCGAGGACTCCCGGGCCGCCGCGCCCGCCGGCGCTGACCGACCGCTCCGGCGCTCGCGCGGCGGCCGGCGGGCGACCCTGCCCGCGAAGCCGGGCACCGACCCGTCCCCGCACGACGCCGTCGTCCCCGACCCCGAGGCGCCCGCTGTGCGCCCCGACACGGGCCCGAACGACGCCCGCCTCCGCCAGGACGTCCCCCCGCACTACTGACCCCTCCCGCGAGATGCCACTTGTGCACGCTTTCCACGGCGTGTCGCGTGCACAAGTGGCATCTCGCGGGCCGCGGACGACGACGGCCCACTGTGCCGGAGCACGATGGGCCGTCGTCGTCGCGGGAGCGGGTCAGCCGCAGGTGCGGGCCGCGTAGGGGGCCTTGACCGTCGAGGTGACGGACTTGCCACCGACCGTGGCGGTCGCCGTCACCGTCGCCTCGCCGGCCGCGAGCTGGGCGGCCCGGACGGTGAAGGCGGCGGAGGCGTTCGAGCCCGCCTTGACGCCGGCGAAGGACTTCGTGCCCGCCGTCGAGGTGACGGTGACGTCCATCGGGACGGTGTCGCCGTTGGTCGCGACGACCGTCAGCACCACCTTGCCGGCGACGCAGCGGGTGCTCGCCGCGGCCGTCAGCTTCAGCGACGACTGCACGGTGACCGTGGCGGTCACCGGCATCCGCGAGTCGTCCTGCGCCACTCCCCGCACCGTGAAGGTGCCGGCGGCGGCGTAGGAGGCGGGGGCGACGGCGTCCCAGGTCACGGCGACGGTGCGCTTGGCGCCGTCGGCCGTCGTGAGCTCCGCGCTCGGCAGCACCGGGGCGACGCCGGCCGCGGTCGAGACCGCGATCGGAGCGACCGAGGTGACGGCGATGGCTGGGGCGTACGCCTCGAGCATCCGCTGGTACTCGGCGCGGGTCACCGGGATGACCGTGCCGTGGCGGGGCTTGCCGCCGTCGGAGTTCTGCGGCAGGTTCTCCCGCAGCTTCGCTCCGAGCGGCTGCCAGGTGTCGGCGGCCAGGTCGTCGGTGCCGAACGGGATGTAGTGGTTCGGTCCCGCGTGGTAGTCCGGCTGGTCGATGAAGAGGAACCAGTCGAGGCCGTTCACGTCGCCCTCGTTCGCGGGGAAGACGTTCGGGCCCTCACCGCTGGTGAAGGTGCCGTTCGGCTCGCCGTTGGGCAGGCCGGAGGCGACGCGCTCCTTGACCAGGGTCCACTCGTCCGCGGGTCCGGAGGTGCCGGGCAGTGAGCCGCTGACCGTGGCGAGCAGGTCGGTGCTCTTCTCCTCGCGGAGCGTCATCGACGCCTCGTCCTTCGTGAAGCGGTAGTAGGTGTCGCCGTCCTTCGCGATGGTCGAGTCGATCGTGCCGCGGCCGGTGCCGCGCTGAACGTCGATCCACGGCTTCGCCTCCGAGAAGGTGACGAAGTCGTCGGTGGTCGCGTACATCATCTGGTTGTAGGTGACGGCGGTGCGGTCGGCCGCGTTCGTCGTCGGGTACATGTTCGAGGCCCAGAACACGACGTAGGTGTCGAGGTCGTCGTCCCAGTACGCCTCGGGCGCCCAGGTGTTGCCGGCGAAGTCGGTCGAGACCTTCACGTGGCGCTGCGCCGACCAGTTCACCAGGTCGGTCGACTCCCAGACCTCGATGTACTTCGAGCCCGACTTCTGCGCGGTGTCGAAGCCGCCGGCCAGGCCGTCGATCTTGAGGTCCGTCGCGAGCATGAAGAACGTGTCGCCCTCGTGCGAGCGGAGGATGAACGGGTCGCGCAGGCCCTTGGTGCCCTGGTCGGAGGTGAAGACGGGCTGTCCGCCGTTCAGGGTGTTCCAGTCGAGGGCGTCGTTCCCCTTGGAGGCGGCGAGGCTGACGCGCTCGGCGCCGGCGCCCTCACCGGTGAAGAAGGCCCAGACGTAGGCCTCGGTGTCGTCCGTGCCCGTGGGCAGCGGCTGGAGGCGGAGGGTGAAGTCGCGGGTGCGCGTCACCGATCCGCTGGTCGCGGTCGCGCGGACCGTCACGTCGACGGCCGGGCTGCCCGCGGCGGGGCGCTCGACGACGATGGTGCGGCTGTCGGCGGTGCTGCCGTCGCGGATCGTCGCGGCGCTCGAGCCGATGACGCTCCAGGCGATGCTCGAGCCGAGGGCGCCCCGCGCCGGGACCGAGATGTTGGTGCGGACGTCGCCGGCCCGGGCGACGGTCACGGCGTCGAGGTCGCGCTGGACCTTGTCGGCGTCGGCGAGCTGCGCGGTGACGAGCACCGGGTAGTCGACGGTGCGCGTGTCGCTGCCGGAGGTGAAGGTGGCGGTGAGCGTCACGGCGGCGTCGGGGGAGCCGGCGGCCGGTCGCGTGACGACGGCGCTGCCTCCGGAGACCGCGATGGCGGCGCTGCTCGAGCGCCAGGTCACGGCGACGCCGGCGCTGCTGGTGGGCAGCGCGAAGTCGGCGGTCGCGGTCGTCGGGATGCTGACGGAGGCGACGGCGCGGTCGATCGCCTGCGACGAGTACAGCGCGGTGACGGCGTCGGCGGTGAGCGCGCTGTCGTAGACCGCGAAGTCGTCGACGAGGCCGCTCCAGCCGGCGTCGTTGTAGGTCGAGCGGCCGAGGTAGCCGACCAGCGAGGCACCGAAGGACGAGACGTTGCGGGTGATCGCGTTCTGGCCGATCCGGGTGCCGTTGACGTAGACGGAGAGCGTCCCGTTCGTGCCGTCGATGACGGTCGTGTAGAGCGAGTAGCCGGCGGGGGTGCGCAGGCCGGTGCTGGCGGCGTTCGTCGAGCCGGGGCCGACTTCGGTGCCCCACGGGGCGCCGGCGTTGGTCGCGTTCGTGACGACCGACTTGACGAAGCCGGCCGGGTTCGTCGGGTTGAGCAGGTAGTAGCCGGAGGAGTAGGACGCGCCGGCCGCGACCGGGGCGCCGAGGAACGCGGCCGCGGTGTTCGCGGGTCCGGTCCGGTTCGACAGCCAGGTGGAGACCGTGAGGTCCTTCTTGCCGACGAGGCCCGCCGTCGGGATGTCGACGTAGGGGGCCGCGGCGGCCGAGCCGCCCGGCAGGCTCAGCGCGCCCGCGGCGACGGTGGCGCCGCTGCCGCGCAGGGTGCCGTTGTAGCCGTTGCCGCTGGTGTCGGCGACGGTCGTGCCGGTCGGCGCGGTGTCGAAGCTGTAGTGGAGCAGCGGCTGGGCCGTCGCTCCGGAGGCGGAGACCGGGAGGGCGGCTCCGAGCAGCGCGGTGGCTGCGATCGTCGTGGTCGCCAGAGCGGTCCGCAACGTCGATCGTGATCGTCTCATGCAGGATTCCTCGTCGTCGAGAGGGCGACGAGGCCGCGGGCCCTCGAGGGTGAGGGTGCCGGTGCTCCGTCGCACGGGTGGTGAGGAACCACACACTAAAGGCTCGCGAGGGCGACACGCGAGAACTTTGTTACCGTTAACAAGAACTGACACGACGGACGCCGCGGGAGTGCGCTCCGCGGACACCGCCGGACGCGGCGAGAGGGGCGGCGACCTCGCTATCGCCGCCCCTCTCCGCCCGTCAGCGGGCGTCAGTCGACGTGCTTGCCGGAGTTCGCGGTGGTCGCGGTGCCGCCGTTGGCGAGCAGGTCGCGGATGTCGGCGAGGAGCTCGAGCTCGGTGGGCGCCTTGTCCTCGGTGGCCGGGGCGTCGTCCATCTTCTTCTTGAACGCGGCGTTCTTGAGGTGGTTGATCGGCAGCACGAACGCGAAGTAGAGCACGAACGCGACGATCACGAACTGGATCAGGGCGGAAAGGACGCTGCCCCAGGCGATGACCGACGCCTCCTGGCCGTTGCCCTCGGGGCGGATCGTCCAGACGAGCGTCTCGAGGGAGGAGGCGTCGAAGATGACGCCGATGATCGGATTGAAGATGCCCGTCACGATCGCGTTGACGATCGTGGTGAACGCGGCGCCGATGACCACGGCGACCGCCAGGTCGATGACGTTGCCGCGGAGGATGAACTCTTTGAAGCCGTTGATCATGATCTGTTCCGTTTCTGCCGGCGGGCGGAGTGAGGTGCGCGGAGGCGGGCTCGCTCCCGGGGGAGCGGCGGCCCTAGGAGGAGGAGGAGGAGGACCCCGACCCGGAGGACGAGGGCTTGGAGGAAGAGGAGGAGCCCGAGGAGCCGGAGCCGGAGCCGGAGCCCGATCCCGAGGACGAGGAGCCGGAGCCGGAGGATCCCGACCCGGAGGAGCCCGACGAGGCGCCGGAGCCGCCCGAGGACGACCCGCCGGAACCCGAGCCGGTCGACGCGGGAGCGGACGACCCTCCGCCCGACTCGCCCTTCGACTCCTTCGAGCCGGAACCGGACCCCGAGGCGCGCGAGTCGGTCCGGTAGAAGCCCGAGCCGTTGAAGGTCACGCCGACCGCGCTGAAGACCTTGCGCAGCGCGCCCTGGCAGCTCGGGCACTCGGTGAGCGAGTCGTCGGTGAACTTCTGCTGGATGTCGAAGGCGTTGCCGCACTGGGTGCAGCGGTAGGAGTAGGTGGGCACTGGTGCTCCTGAAGCGGTGGCGGCGGCGGGGGAGAGAGGAGGAAGAGGGGGAGTGGATCAGCGGCGGATGTCGACGATGCCCGAGGGAGTGACGACGCCGTCGACCGCCTGGTCGTGCACCTCGCTGGGCACGTGCTCGACGAACTCGCTGTCGAAGACCACGGCGTAGACGGGCGGGCACTTCTCCATCGAGCCGAGCGTCTTGTCGAAGTAGCCGCGGCCCCAGCCCATCCGCATGCCCGAGCGGTCGACGGTGGCGGCGGGGACGATGATCAGGTCGACGTCGTTGATCGCGATCGGGCCGAGCAGCTGACCGACCGGCTCCGGCATCCCGAACAGGCCCTGGGTCTCGGTGTGGCCGTCGCCGACCGCCCAGTCGAGCAGGCCGTCCTGGCGGGAGATGGGGAAGAGGACCCGGATCCCGCGACTCTCGGCCCAGCCGAGGAACGGGCGGGTGCTCGGCTCGTCCGGCGCCGAGAGGTAGCAGGCGATCGACCGTGCGCCGACCCGGGTCGCCAGCTCCTCGAGGTGCTCGGTGAGGTGCAGGGTGGCCTGCTCGCGGGCGGTCGCGGTCTGCGTGCGTCGGCGCTCACGGAGCTCGGCGCGCAGCGCCCGCTTCTCGTGGGTGATGTCGGCTGGCATGCGGCCCAGTCTAGATCCGGGGTGTCGGACGGCTTTCGCGGCCGGAACGGCGATCCTGAAGAGGGACGGATGACGATCGCGAGGAGTGCAGCATCGCGATCGTGAGGAGTCCTGCGGTGGCTCTGTCCACGAGCGGGGTACACGGCGGTCAAGCCCCTCTCCGGGCCGAAACGTGCCCGACCACGGCCGCCGCTAGTATGGCGCCCCATGGGCACTCGAATCCGCAAAGCCGTCATCCCCGCCGCCGGTCTCGGCACCCGCTTCCTGCCGGCGACCAAGGCCATCCCCAAGGAGATGCTGCCCGTCGTCGACAAGCCGGCGATCCAGTACGTGGTCGAGGAGGCCGCGGACGCCGGACTCCAGGACGTCCTCGTCATCATCGGGCGCAACAAGAACGCGCTCGCCAACCACTTCGACTCGGTCCCCGAGCTCGAGCAGAACCTCGCCAAGAAGCTGGACGACGCCAAGCTGGCGCACGTGCAGTACGCGAGCGACCTCGCCGACGTGCACTTCGTCCGCCAGGGTGAGCCGAAGGGCCTCGGCCACGCCGTCTCGCGCGCGCAGCGCCACGTCGGCGACGAGCCGTTCGCCGTCCTCCTCGGCGACGACCTGATCGACGCGCGCGACCCGCTCCTCACCCGCATGATCGACGTGGCGGAGCAGCGCGACACCACGGTCGTCGCCCTCCTCGAGGTCGACCCCGACCAGATCCACCTCTACGGCTGCGCCGCGGTCGAGGCCACCGACGAGGACGACGTGGTGCGCATCACCGGTCTGGTCGAGAAGCCCTCCAAGGAGGACGCGCCCTCGAACCTGGCGATCATCGGCCGCTACGTCCTCAAGCCCGACGTCTTCGGCGTGCTCGAGCACACCGCGCCCGGCAAGGGCGGCGAGATCCAGCTGACCGACGCCCTCGAGCGCATGGCGCAGGACCCGGCCGAGTTCGGCGGCGTCTACGGCGTCGTCTTCCGCGGCCGTCGCTACGACACCGGCGACAAGCTCGACTACATCAAGGCGATCGTGCAGCTCGCCTCCGACCGCGAGGACCTCGGCGTCGACCTCAAGCCCTGGCTGAAGGACTTCGTCGCGGGCCTCTGACCGAGGATCCCGCGGGGCGGGGCCCGCCCTTGAGCGGGGCCCGCTGCGCGGGCGCTGCTCTTCGCACGGCCCGCTGCGCGGCCCGCGCATGCTGATCGTGCAGCCCGCACAGCATGCGTCCGTTCCATGCTGATCGAGTAGGCCGCGCAGCGGGCGTATCGAGATCCGCCGTCGCCTGCAGTCGGGTCTGCAGACTCGCCCTTCTGGTGGCCGTGGGTCTCGATACGCCCCTCCGGGGCTACTCGACCAGCATGAAGTCCGACGGGTTCGCCTCTTCATGAGCGGGCGGGCCTCTGCATGCTGATCGAGTAGCCCGCGCAGCGGGCGTATCGAGATCCACCGTCGTCTGCAGCTGAGCCTGCAGACCCGCCCTTCTGGCGGACGTGGGTCTCGATACGCCCCTCCGGGGCTACTCGACCATCATGGAGTGGCGGCCCCCCGCTGCTCCGGCCCCTGCCGCGTTCCGGCGCTCCGGTCCACCCCCTTCGACCGCCGCGACCGCGCAGTAGGGTCAGCACATGCCGCTGCCGATACCGACGCTCACCGAGGGTCGTGTCACCATCCGCCCGATCCGGGTCCGGGACGCCCGCCCCCTCGAGCGCGAGCTGATCGCGAACCGCGCCTGGCTGCGGCAGTGGGAGGCGTCCGACCCGCGTGGCGGCGCGGCCTTCGACGTCCGGGCCAGCATCCGCTCGCTGCAGCAGAACGCGCGCGCCGGCGGCGGCGTGCCGTTCCTGATCGACTGGGACGGCGAGCTGGCCGGCCAGCTCAACATCTCCAACATCGGCTACGGCTCCCTCTCCTCCGGCTCGATCGGCTACTGGGTCTCCGAGCGCTACGCCGGCCGCGGCATCACCCCCGTCTCGGTGGCGCTGGCCACCGATCACGCCTTCTTCGACCTCGGCCTGCACCGGATCGAGATCTGCATCCGCCCCGAGAACCGGCCGAGCCTGCGCGTGGTCGAGAAGCTCGGCTTCCGCTACGAGGGCCTGCGCCGCCGGTTCATCCACATCAACGGCGACTGGCGCGACCACTTCTGCTTCGCGCTGGTGGCGGAGGAGGTGCCGCGCGGTGTCCTGCGCCGCTACCTCGAGGGCCAGGTGCCGTCCGATGTCGGCGTGCCGACCGACGCCGACCAGCGCGCCTCCCGCCGATCGGGCCTCTCCGGGCCGCCCGACGGCGCCGGTGTCCCCCCGACGGGGAGCCGATTGATCCGCGATCCGCACGGACACACCTACCCGTAATGACGGACGGGAGCGCCCCGTGCTCCTAGCGTTGGTCGCATGAGTAGCGACTGGCTGGGCGGGGGCGTCGTCTGGGCGCTCGCCGCCGTTCTGTGGGTCGCCTACCTCATCCCCGCGTGGATGCGCCGGCGGTCGTTCTACGCGACCGAGCGCAACGCGGTGAGGCTCCAGCAGACCCTGCGGATCCTCGCCGAGACCGCGGAGGTGCCCGAGCACGTGCGTGCGGAGGCGACGGCCCGCGAGGTCGCGCTGCAGCAGCGCACCCTCCGGGCGACCGAGACCAAACAACGAGCCGAAGAGAAGGCACAGGCGATGGAGCTGGCACAGGCGGAGAAGGCGGCGCGCGAAGCGCTGCGGCGGGCGGCCGTGAGCACGCGGCAGAGCACGCGGACGGCTCCCGGCGCGATGCGCTGGCGTCAGGGCGCGGCGCTGACCGTGCTGATCGGCCTCGTCGTCGCCCTCGTCGGGCTGGTCATGCTGCCCTTCGGCGGCGCGGGAGTGGTGCCGCTGGTCGGCGTGCTGGTGCTCGCCGCCGGGCTGGGCACCCTGATCCTGCTCGCTCCGGGACGGCAGCGCAGCGCCGCGCCCGCCGCGGTCTCGACCAGCACCGCCGAGGTGGCCCGCCGCCGCGCCGAGGTCTTCGAGGCCGAGCTCGCCGAGGAGGCGGCCGCCCCCGAGGAGGAGGCCGCCGCCGCCGAGGAGACGCGCTGGACGCCGCAGCCGCTGCCCAAGCCCCTCTACCTCTCCCGCGGCACCGTCGCGGCCAGCGCGATGGCCTCGATCGACGCGGTGGAGCGGCTCCGCGCCGCCGCCGCGGACGCCGAGATCGCCCAGCGCGCCGCCGCGTCGGCCCCCGAGGTCGCGCCGATCCGCTCGCCGCGCGCGACCGGCCCGGTCCCCGTCCCCGAGGCGCCGCGCCCGTCCTCGCGCTTCGCCTCGATGGGCGTCGTCGAGGGCGTCGACGCGATCGACCTCGACCAGGCCCTGCAGCGCCGCCGCGGAGCCTGAGCGGTCCTCCGCCCCTCGGCCACGTGCTAATGTAGACGAGTTGTTCGGGCCGGTGACGGCTCGGAAGGCACGGGTCCGTGGCGCAGTTGGTAGCGCGCTTCGTTCGCAATGAAGAGGTCAGGGGTTCGAATCCCCTCGGATCCACCACCACACGGAAGGCCCGCTCGAGAGAGCGGGCCTTTTGTCGTTTCGGGGGCGGGTTCGCTCGAGCGAGCGGCCCTCCCCGACTCTCGGGTGAGGCCGGCCGAGGATGCGGTGATCGACATGTCCGGGGAGTCGTGCGGGGGTGCGCGGCCGGGCTGCGTCTCGCGCCAGCGGCTCCACCAAGGGCAATACTCGTATTGACTCAGGGGAGTCGTTCGCGGGAGCGACGTGAACACTCCGGAGGTTGCGGGCATGGGTGGAGACGAGCCGACGGCGCAGGTGCGCTGGTGTGACGGTGACGGATCCGAGGCGACGACGCGTTGGCCTCGCTCGTCCCCGACTCCTTCCGTGGAGGTGCGTCATCGGGGCCCAGGCGACCGAGCGGATCGGACGACCGGGCCGTGACCGTCGTCGCTCTCGTCGGAGGTCTCCTCGCGGGCCTGCTGATCGGAGGAGGGCGCGCACCGCGACGGCGGCAGGGCGTGCTCGCTGCAGGTGTCCTCGTCCTGGCCGTTCTCCTCGCGATGCTCGGTGCGAACTCCGTCGCCCTCGGGAACGCGCTGCTCGCGGGCACCGCCACCACCCTCGCCGCGACGGCGTACGCCGCCTCCGTCTGGAAGCGGCGGATCCCGGATCCGGAGGTCTCATGGGCCGGCTGGGCCTGGCGCGAGCTCGTCCACCCTCGGTGGGTCCGGGAGCGGTTCGAGCGGGTCGGTGGACGGTGACGCGTCGGACAGCGAGTCCCGCCCACCCCGTGCAGAGCCGGCCCGGCGGGCCGATCGGGAGGACGCTCGTCGCGCTGAGTGCCGCGCTTGTCCTCGGTCTGACCGCGTGCACGAGTGCCGCGGGTCCGGACGGGCAGTCCGAACCGGCTCTCGGCACGCCTGCTTTCAGTGGTCCTTGGGCATCGGAGTTCGCCACCGCCTACGACCGGGCGACGGACGACTTCACCCGGTCCGTCATCGAGGACGGCGTGGTCTCGGAGCAGGAGCGCGCGGAGATGATCGACCGCTTCACCAGGTGCGTCGCGGATCTCGGCTACGGCATCGACGAGTACGCGCTCGACGGGTCGTTCCACCTGACGTTCGCTCCGGATACCGACGCCGACGCCGCCTACGAAGAGGTGAAGGGCTGCTCGCGCAGCTCGGGCGAGACCGAGATCGGCGCCCTCTCCAGCTGGACGCACCGCAACCCCGAGCGCGCCGACGAGACCACGCTGGTCGTGGAGTGCCTCGCCCGCTCCGGCGTCGTGCCGACGTCGTACTCGACGTCCGACTACGCGAATGACGTCCCGCGTGACGACTACCCCTTCGCCGAGGAGGACGCGGGTCGGGAGGCGCTGCAGCGGTGCCGCGTCGATCCCCTCGGTGTGGGCTCGTGACGCTGGTGCGGAGGGTCGCGGAGCCTTCTCCAGCGAAACGATAGGTCCTCGACCACTGCTGAGAGGAGCTTCGTAGCCCTCTCGGTGGTCGTGCTCACCACAGCCGCCGTCGCGATCGGTCGCTCCGTCGCCGGGATCGTGCTGTTGCTCAGTGGGCCGCCGCGTCCGGGTCGCGCCAGTTCTCGACGGTCTGCAGGATCCAGAAGGCGGTGAAGAGGGCGAGGGCGATCGCCTCGACGATCAGCAGCCACTGCTCGCCGAGGAGCTCTGAGGCCCGGCCGGTCAGCAGGAGGACGATCGCGGCGGCGTCGACCGCGGCCAGGAGGACGGCGAGCGCGGAGTAGGCGAGCGCGTAGGCGCGGAGCGAGCCCGGTCCGCAGACGCCCTGCGAGCGAACGGCATGGGCGTGGATCCCGGCGACGGCCGCGATGAGCAGGAAGAAGAGTGCGGCGGCGGCGTAGTGGCCGAAGTCGGCGAAGGCCGGGGTGGTGGAGAACACGGCGAGGGCGGTGAGCAGCACGGCGGCACCGCCGGCGCGCAGCCAGGCGCCGCGGTCGAGCGCGCGGTCGACGGCGAGGAAGGCGAGCGAGGCGACCAGGGCCGCCGCGACGACGGCGAGGTAGGCGAGCATCCCGACGGCGATCGCGTCCTCCGAGCCGGGGGCGACGCAGCGCGCGACGCCCGCGGGGCAGCCGGTGCCCGTCAGCAGCTCCAGCTCGTCGGAGGGGATCGGCGCGGGCACCAGGGCGATGACGGGGGCGGTGAAGCCGGCGATCACGAGCAGCGTGCGGCGGACGCTGCGCCCGGCGAGGACCACCAGTCCGACGGCGACGGCGAAGAGGGAGCCGACGAAGACCGAGCGGACCGGCGTGTAGTACGCGGCGCTGATGGAGCGCAGGGGGCCGAGCGTGACCAGGTGCCACGTCACTCCGACGCCGAGGAACAGCACCGCGGCGACGAGCGACACCCGGACGTAGCGGTAGGTCCGCAGCGACGAGACGGTGCCGTCGGCCCTCAGCGCGTCGGGGGAGTGCACGGGGTTACTCCGCGCGCAGGCCCGAGGAGGCGAGGGCGAAGTCGACGTCGATGCGGATCGCGACGCGGAGCGGGTTCTCGCGGGGCGTCCGGTAGCGCTGCGAGTACAGCTCGACGGCGTGCGCGACGGCATCCGGGTCCTCCTCGATCGAGGCGGGGCCGCCGAGGCTGAGCCAGCGGATCCCGTCGACCTGGCTGACGGTCGCGGTGCCGCCGCGGCGGACGTTCAGCACCTTCTGGCTCTCGCGCGAGGTGATGACGCGGACGACGCCGTCCTCGTAGGTGAAGCCGACGGCGACGACGTGCAGGCGTCCCTGCTGCCACGGGGTCGACAGGGTGGCCAGGTGCCGCTGGGTCACGAACTCGAGGCCGTCCGCGCTGAGGATGCTCATCCCGCGAGCGTAGCCGGGCGGGCTGACCCTCCCCGCGAGATGCCACTTGTGCGCGCGACACGCCGCGAAAGGCGTGCACAAGTGGCATCTCGCGAGAGCCCGCCTGGCGTCGGGATCGACCAGGAGCGCAAACTGGGTATTGCCAGGCCTTGTGATGCAAGGCATTATGGCGGGCATGGCGACCGACACCGAGAAGATCCTCGCGAACCTCCGGAAGGGGGTTCTCGAGTTCTGCGTCCTGGCGGCCATCGCCGGGGGGCCGAAGTACGGGCGCGAGCTCGCGCTCACTCTCAGCCGCGCCGGCCTGATCGCCGGCGAGGGCACGCTCTACCCGCTCCTCTCCCGCCTGCGCGACAACGGACTGGTGTCGACCGAGCTCACCGACCCGAGGGAGGGACGCCAGCGGCGCTACTACTCGCTCGCCCCGGCGGGTCGGGCACGGCTCGACGATTTCCGCTCGGAATGGGCGCCGTTCCGCAGCACCGTTGACGACCTCCTGGAGACGAACCGATGACGACGACGCACACCACCGAGACCGGTCGGCGCGCTTACGACGCGCAGCTGCGACGCGAGCTCGCCGTCCTGCCGCGACGGTCGCAGCGGGGGCTCCTGCAGGACGCCGCCGAGCACGCGGCGGGGGCGGGAGACGAGGAGGGGTTCGTCGAGTCCTTCGGCGATCCCGCCGTCATCGCCCGCACCGCGATCGAAGAGCACGACCTCGATGCCCGCCGTCCGCTCCGTCCGAGCCTGCTTCTGCAGTCGAAACTCCTGCAGCTGGTCGCCGCCGTCGTGGCAAGCCCGTTCGTCGCGATCGCGCTGATCGCGGTCCTCGTCGACGGTTCCGTGTTCGGCCTGCCGAGCGTCGCGCTGTGGGCGCTCGTCACGCTCCCGCCGCTGCTGGCCCGCTGGACGGCGTGGTGGCGGACGTCCGTCGTCTGCACGATCCTGCACGCCTGTTTCCTCGCCGTGGGCCTCGTCATCCTCGTCGGCGGGATGTCCGTGCCGGCGGCCGGAGTCGTCTTCCTGATGAGCGGCCTGCTTCTCGCCGCTCACTGCCTCTCGCTCGCGCTGTCGGTCCTGGCCCTCCTCCGGGCACCGAGGGTCCTGCGCACCCGCTGACGTCGCACCCGCGCGCGGCGCCTTCCGCGAGATGCCACTTGTGCACGCGACACGCCGCGAAAGGCGTGCACAAGTGGCATCTCGCGGAGGGGCGTCAGGCGCGGAGGAGGAGGGCCTCGCCCTGGCCGCCGCCACCGCAGAGGGCCGCGGCGCCGAGGCCGCCGCCGCGGCGGCGGAGGGCGAGGGCCAGGTGCAGGGCGAGGCGGGCGCCCGAGGCGCCGACGGGGTGGCCGAGGGCGATGGCGCCGCCGTCGAGGTTGACGGACTCGGGCGGCACGCCGAGGTCGTCGGCGGACTGCAGGACGACCGAGGCGAAGGCCTCGTTGATCTCGATCAGGTCGAGGTCGGCGACGGTTCCGCCGCGGCGGGCGAGGGCGCGGCGGATCGCGGCGGACGGCTGCGAGTGCAGCGAGTTGTCCGGGCCGGCGACCTGGCCGTGCTCGGCGATCTCGGCGAGCCAGGGCAGGCCGCGCGACAGGGCCCAGCCCTTGCTCGCGACGACGAGGGCGGCGGCGCCGTCGGTGATCGGGGAGGAGCTGCCGGCGGTGATCGTCCCCTCGGGGCTGAAGGCGGGGCGGAGGCCCGCGAGGATCTCGACGGTGGTCTCGGGGCGGATGCCGTCGTCCTCGGACACCAGGAGGTCCGGGCCGCGGCGCTGCGCGACCTCGACCGGCACGATCTCCTCGGCGAGGACTCCGGAGTCGCGGGCCGCCGCCGCGCGCTGGTGCGAGAGGGCGGCGTAGGCGTCCTGGCGCTCGCGGCGGATCCCGCGCTCGGCGTTGCCGTCGTCGGTGACGCGGCCCATCATCCGGTCGTCGAAGGGGTCGAGGAGGCCGTCGTGCAGGAGCGCGTCCTCGAGGGGCCGCGCGCCGACGCCGAGGCCGGAGCGGGCGCCGAGCAGGAGGTGCGGCGTGTTCGTCATCGACTCCTGGCCGCCGGCGACGACGACGGAGGCCTCGCCGGTGCGGATGAGGCGGGCGGCGTCGATCACGGCGGTGAGGCCGGAGAGGCAGAGCTTGTTGATCGTGGTGGCGGGGACGTCCCAGCCGAGGCCCGCGCGGATCGCGGTCTGACGGGCGGGGCCCTGGCCGGCGCCGGCCTGGATGACCTGGCCGAGGATCACGGCGTCGATGTCGGACGGCTGCGCGCCGGAGCGCTCGAGGGCCGCGCGGACGGCGGCGGCGCCGAGCTCGACCGCGGAGAGCGGGGCGAAGGCGCCCTGGAAGCGGGCGAACGGGGTGCGGGCGCCGCCGAGGATGACGGGGGTGGTGTCGTCGGTGGTCATGGCGGGACTCCTTCGTCGGCGGGTGGATCTCGATACGCCCGCTGCGCGGGCTACTCGATCAGCATGGTGTGCGCGGGTCGCTCGATCAGCATGAGGTGCGCGGGGTGCTCGTGGCGGGTCAGGGGACGAGGAGGATCTTGCCGCGGGTGTGGCCGTCCTCGCTGAGGCGGTGGGCGTCGGCGACGTCGTCGAGGGCGAAGCGCGGGCCGAGCTCGAGCGAGAAGCGGCCGTCGGCGGCGAGCTGCGCGGCGTGGGGGATGCCCTCGCGGCGCAGTGCCTTCTCCTCGTCGGTCAGCGGGACGGGGCTGCCGCCCATCCAGGCGCGGATGCCCAGCTCGGCCGCCCGCGCGCCGACGACGACGGTGCCGACGTGCTGCGGGTCGCTCACGAGGGCGAGGGACGCGGCGAGCGCCTCGTCGGTGCCCGCGGCATCGAGCACGCGGTCCACTCCGCCGGGAGCCGCCGCGCGGAGGCGCTCCTCGAGACCGGGTCCGTAGGCGACGGGCTCGGCGCCGAGCTCGCGCAGCCGGTCGTGGTTGGCCGGGCTCGCCGTCGCGATCACGCGCGCACCCCGCTCCACCGCGAACTGCACCGCGGCCTGGCCGACGGCGCCGGCACCCGCGTGCACGAGGAAGACGGAGCCCTCGGCGACGCCGAGCGAGACGACCGCCTGATAGGCGGTGCTGATCGGGACGCCGAGCGCGGCGGCCTCTTCGAAGCCGAGGCCCGCGGGCTTGCGGTCGAGGCTCTCGGGCGCGACGACGACGGACTCGCCGTAGGTGCCGACCGCGCTGCTCACGATCACCTCGTCACCGACGCTCCAGCCGGAGACGCCCGCGCCGACGGCGGTGATCACGCCGGCGCCGTCCGAGCCGAGGCGGCGGGGGAAGGGCGGCCCGGGGCGGATGCCGGAGCGCATCTTCCACTCGATCGGGTTCACGCCGGCCGCGCGGATCGCGACGACGACGCCTCCCTCGGGCGCCTCGACCTCGGGCGCCTCGACGACCTCGAGCACCTCGGGGCCGCCGTTCTCGGTGTACTGCACGAATCGCGTCATGTCGTTCTCCTTCATCGGGCTGTGACCAGTCGAGCTGTGACCAGTCGAGCTGGGACCCATCGAGCTGTGACCGGGAAGAGGGCGGAGCCGGCCGGCTCAGCCCAGCAGCGTCTCGCGCACCTCGCGGCGCAGCACCTTGCCGATCAGCGAGGTCGGCAGCGCGTCGACCGTCACCACCCGCTTCGGCACCTTGTAGGCCGTCAGGTGCAGTCGGCAGAAGTCGCGCAGCGCCTCGGCCTCGACGACCGTCCCGGCGCGCAGCACGACCGCGGCCGCGACGCTCTCGCCGCCCTCCGCGCGGGGCAGGCCGACGACCGCGGCGCGCACCACGTCCGGGTGCGACTCGAGCACGCCCTCCACCTCGGACGGCGAGACGTTGAAGCCGCCCGTGATGATCAGCTCCTTCGCCCGGTCGACGATCGTGACGAAGCCGTCCGCCGAGACCGTGGCGATGTCGCCGGTGCGGAGCCAGCCGTCGGGCAGCAGCGTCGCCGCGGTGTCCTCGGGGCGCTTCCAGTAGCCCTGGAACACCTGCGGTCCCTGCAGCAGCAGCTCGCCGGACTCGCCGGGTCCGCGGTCGACGGAGGGGTCGGCCGGGTCGACCAGGCGGATCCGGGTGCTGGGGAACGGCACGCCGACGGTGCCCGGCCGGCGACTCGGGCCGACCGGGTTGCCGAGCGCGACGGGCGAGCTCTCGGTCATCCCGTAGCCCTCGACGAGGAGTCCGCGGCTCGCGCGCTCCCAGCGGTCGACGGTCGCGACGGGCAGGCTCATCGCTCCCGAGATCGCGAAGCGGATGCCGCGGAGGCCGAGCTCGCCGCGCTCGGAGGCGCGGGCCAGCGCGTCGTAGACCGGCGGCACGGCGGGCAGGAAGGTGGGCGGCGACTTCTTCGCGGCGGCCTTCACCAGGCCGACGTCGAAGGTGGGGAAGAGCACGACCTTGGCGCCGATGCTGATCGCGAACGTCAGGCAGAGCGTGAGGCCGTAGGCGTGGAAGAGGGGGAGGACCGCGTAGAAGGTCTCGTCGCCCTCGCGGAGCCCGGGCACCCAGGCCTGACCCTGCAGCGCGTTCGCGCGGAGGTTGGCGTGCGAGAGGATCGCGCCCTTCGGCGTGCCGGTGGTGCCGCTCGTGTACTGGAGCAGCGCGGTGTCGGCGAGCGCCGGTCGCGGGTGCGAGCGGGCGATCCGGCGGCCGCCCATTAGTCGGTCGAAGGGGATCAGCGAGCGGGTGCGCGGGCTCGTGGTCAGCTTGGCGCGCGCCTCCCGGGCCTTCTCCAGCGGGAGCCTCAGGGCGAGCCGCTTGCCGAGCGGGAAGGACGCGGTGAGGTCGACCGAGACGACGCGCTCGACGCCGAGGTCGGCGGGCAGCGCGGCGATGACGTCGGCGGTCCTGTTCCAGACCACCGCGACGCGGGCACCGTGGTCCTCGAACTGCCGGCGCAGCTCGCGCGGGGTGTAGAGCGGGTTGTGCTCGACGACGATCGCGCCGAGCCGCAGCACCGCGTAGAACGCGATCACGTGCTCGGGGCAGTTCGGCAGCACCAGGGCGACGCGGTCGCCGGCGCGCACGCCCAGGCGGCGCAGCCCCTCCGCGGCGCGGGCGACCTTCTCGCCGAGCTCGGCGTAGCTCGTCTCGGCGCCGAAGAACTCGAGCGCGATGCCGCGCTTGTAGCGGGCCACCGAGTCCTCGAGCAGATCGACGAGGGTCTGCGTGGGCGGGTCGATCTCGGCCGGGACGCCCTCCGCGTAGGAGGTCAGCCACGGCTTCATCGCCAGGTTCGAGGTTCCGGAGGTCACGGAGCGAGTATCCGGCACCCGCCTCCGGGGATCCTCCGAGCACTCGGCAGGGGGTGACGTGGCACGGGCGCGCCGAGCAGACTGGCGGGATGACTGCAGCCATCGACCTCCTCCGCGACGCCTTCGACCGGGTGCACGGGACCGTGCACGCTGTCCTCGACGACAGCACCCCCGAGCGGCTCGGCTTCCGGGCCGACGCGCAGGCCAACTCCGCCGCCTGGCTCGTCTGGCACCTGACCCGGGTGCAGGACGATCACCTCGCCCCGCTCGCCGGCCGCGAGCAGCTCTGGATCTCCGGCGGCTTCCACGAGCGCTCCGGACTGCCGTTCCCGGCCGAGACGAACGGCTACGGGATGGAGCCTTCCGAGGTCGCGGCGCTCGCCGCGGTGCCGGCCGAGCTGCTCGCGGAGTACTACGACGCCGTGCACGAGCAGACGCTCGCCTACCTCGACACGCTGGAGGACGCCGACCTCGCCCGCGTGGTCGACGAGGACTGGGACCCGCCGGTGACCCTCGCGGTGCGGCTCGTCTCGGTGATCGACGACGACACGCAGCACGCGGGGCAGGCCGCGTTCTCGGCCGGCCTCGCGGAGCGCGCCGGGCTCTGAGCGACGCCGGCCGCCCCTACGGTGGGACGGTGCGGTGGGGGATCAGGGCTCGAGGGGTCGGGGCGGAGTCCATCCCGGCGAGCGCCGTCCTCCTCGTCGCAACCCTCCTGACCCTCCTCGGCTCCTGGATCCCCTCCTACTGGAACGACGAGGCCGCGACCCTCCGCCTCGCGCGGCTCCCGCTGCCCGAGCTGCTCGCCTTCGCGCAGCAGAAGGACGCCGTGCACGTCGTCTACGCGCTGCTGATGCACGGCTGGATCGCGATCGCGGGGGAGTCGGAGCTGGCCGTCCGCGCGCCGTCCGCCCTCGCGGCGGGGGCGGGAGCGGCGGGCGTGCTGGTGCTGCTGCGCTCGCTGGGCCGGCCGCGGGCCGCGCTGCTCGCCGCCATCGTGTTCGTGCTGCTGCCCCGGACGTCGTTCAACGGGACGGAGGCGCGCTCCTCCGCGCTCGCCACGGCGCTCGTCGTGTGGGCGGCGGTGCTGGCGGTCCGCGCGGCGCGGGACGGCGGGGTGCTGCGCTGGGCCGGCTTCGTCGCTGTGGCGGGGCTCGCGAACGCCGTCTTCCTCTACTGCGTGCTCGTGCTGCCGGCCTTCGTGCTGCTCGCGGCGGTCGTCGGGCCCCGGCGCGGCCGCGCCTTCGGTGCCGGCGTGCTCGGCGCGGTGCTGTCGGTCGGCGTCGCGAGCCCGGTGATCGTCACGGCGGCGGGCCAGAGCGGGCAGATCGGCTGGCTCCGCTCGCAGCCGGTCAACGCCTACACGGTGGTCGTCGAGTCGTTCTTCGGCTCGGCGTGGTGGCTGGCGGCGCTCGCCGTGGGGCTGCTGGTCGTCGCGGCGGTCGGGACGCGGGCGGTGCGGTCGCGCGCGACCGTGGCGGGGGCGGTCCACCCGCCGCTCGTCCTCGTGCTGGCCGTCTGGCTGCTCCTGCCGGCCGCGGTCCTGCTCCTCGGCACCGCGCTGATCGAGCCGATGTTCACCCCGCGCTATCTCAGCCTCAGCTCGCCCGCGCTGGCGACGGTGCTGGGGCTGGCCCTCGCCTCCTGGCGCCCGGTGACGGCGGGCGTCCTCGTCGGTGCCCTCGCCGTCGCGGCGCTGCCCGCCCTCGTCCTGATGCGGACGGAGACCGGGAAGCCGGCCGGACAGGACCTCCGCGCCCTCGCGCAGACGATCCAGGCCGGCGCGCGCCCGGGTGACGCGTTCCTCCTCGGCGACAGCGGGACCGTGTCGCTGCGGCCGCGGATCGCCCTCGCCGCCTACCCCTCGGCCTTCGCCGGGCTCGACGACGTCGCCCTCGAGCGCTCGTACGCGACGACCGGCACCTACTCCGACGTCCTGCTCGAGGACGACGCGCTGCGGGCCGCCCTCGGGGGCGAGCAGCGCGTCTGGACCGCCGCTCCCGCCTCCGACCCGGCGGCCTTCGACTGGCTCGCGGCGGGGGGCTTCGAGGCCGGCCCCGCCTCGACCGTGCCGACCGCGACGATCACGCTGTGGGAGCGGCGCTGACGCGTCCGCTCCGCCCCGAGCCGTTACCCTGGACCCCGGCACCGTCGCTGCGCGGCGGGGCTCGCGGTGCGAAGACCGCGCCACCGGAAGGACCTGCTCACGTGACGCTGCCCACCACCTCCACCCCCTCCGGCGAGACCGGCCTGAAGCGCAAGGGGCGCGACGTCGCCCCCGAGATCGCCCGCTCCTGGCTGCTCGTCAACGCGACCCGCACCGACACCTTCGACGCCGCGCACGCCTCGCGTGCCGACCAGGTCGTCCTCGACATCGAGGACGCGGTCGACCCGAAGGCCAAGCCCGAGGCCCGCGCCGACGTCGCCGCCTGGCTCAGCGGCGAGAAGCGCGCCTGGGTGCGCATCAACGACCACTCCACCCCGTTCTGGTCGGACGACGTCGACGCGCTGAAGGGCCTGCCCGGCTTGGCCGGCGTCATGCTCGCGAAGACCGAGGCCGGCGAGCACGTCACCGAGACCTTCGACCGCCTCGGCGGCGCGACCCCGGTGCTCGCGCTGGTCGAGTCGGCCCTCGGCATCGAGGAGGCGGTCTCGATCGCCCGCGCCCGCGGGACCTTCCGCCTCGCCTTCGGCAGCGGCGACTACCGCCGCGACACCGGCACCAGCGCCGACGACCTGGCGATGGCCTACCCGCGCTCGCGCCTCGTCGTCGCCTCGCGCATCGGCGACCTGCCCGGCCCGATCGACGGCCCGACCGTCTCCAACAGCCACCCGGTGCTGCGCGAGCAGTCGGCGCTCACCGTCTCGCTCGGCCTCACCGGCAAGCTCTGCCTCGACACCGAGCAGCTCGCGGTCATCAACGAGGTCATCAGCCCGACCCCGTCCGACGTGGCCTGGGCGCGCGACTTCCTCGACGACTTCGAGGCCCGCGGCCGCGTCATCCGCGACGGCAGCGACCTGCCGCGACTGGGCCGCGCGAAGAAGATCGACAAGCTCGCGACCGCGTTCGGGGTCAACCCGCTCTGACGCTCGGGCCGCTGACACGTCGGCGGCTCCGACCGCTCCGGCCCGCGACGGGGCACACTGGGGATCGACGAGGAGGCCGGCATGGGTGCAGTCAGCACGTTCCTGTGGTTCGACGACCAGGCGAGGGAGGCGGCCGAGTTCTACACCGAGCTCGTGCCGAACTCGCGGATCCTGAGCACCGAGGTGCTGCCCGAGGGCTCGCCCTCGCCGGGCACCGTCACCGTCGTCACCTTCGAGCTCGACGGGCAGCTCTTCCAGGCCATGAACGGCGGCCCCGGCTTCCCGTTCTCCGAAGCGGTCTCGATCTCGGTCTCGGTCGAGTCGCAGGCCGAGGTCGACCGGCTCTGGGACGCGCTGATCGCCGACGGCGGCGAGGAGAGCCGCTGCGGCTGGCTCCGCGACCGGTGGGGGCTGTCCTGGCAGATCGTGCCGACGGCCCTCGGCGCGGTGCTCGGCGGCGCCGACGCGGAGGGAGCGGCGCGCGCCCTGCAGGCGATGCTCGGCATGACCAAGCTCGACGTCGCCGCCCTCGCAGCGGCCTATGCCGGCGCCTGAGCGGGGGCGCCCGCGGCGCTCGTCCGCGTCGCTTCGCGCGGCCTATCTGCGCGACTACCGCTACGCGTACGGCTCGCGGTTCACGCACCTGCGCGAGGGCTGGGACGTCTCGCGCTACGCCTCGGGTAACGGCGCGCCCGTCCTGCTGATCCCCGGGATCTACGAGACCTGGCAGTTCCTGCGGCCGATCGCCGATCGGCTGCACGCGGCCGGGCACCCGATCCACGTGCTGCCCGCGCTCGGCTACAACACCCGGCCGATCGTCGCGTCGGCCGCGCTCGGGCAGGAGTACCTGCGCGAGCACGACCTGCGCGGGGTCGTCGTCGTCGCGCACAGCAAGGGCGGCCTGATCGGCAAGCACATGATGGTCGTCGACGACCGCGACGAGGGCCGGATCGACCGGATGATCGCCGTCTCGACGCCGTTCAACGGCTCACCGCTCGCCCGCATCGCGCCGGCCCGGGCGCTGCGCGAGTTCGGCCCGCACCGCCCCGTGATCCGGACGCTGCTGGCCGAGCGCGACGCCGACCGTCGCATCGTCTCGATCTACGGGATGCGCGACCAGTACATCCCGGGCGGGAGCCGCCTCGCCGGCGCACGCGAGAACATCGCGGTATCGGTGGTGGGGCACTTCGTGCTGCTGTCGCACCCGCGGGTGCTGGCGCTCATCGCGGCCCGGGTGGAGCCGGCGAGCGACGCGCCGGGGACGGACGACGTCACTCCGGAGACGACGGTCGTCGCTCCGGAGTGACGGCCGGCCGGGTCAGGACCAGGGCGTGAGCAGCACCAGCGGGATCTGCCGGTCGGTCTTGGTCTGGTACTCCGCGTAGTCGGGCCAGGCCGCGACCGCGCGCTCCCACCAGGCGGCGCGCTCGTCGCCCTCGAGGACGCTCGCGGTGTAGTCCTTCTTCACCGGGCCGTCCTGCAGCTCGACGTGCGGCTCCTTGACCATGTTCAGGTACCAGACCGGGTGCTCGGGTGCACCGCCCTTCGAGGCGACGACGACGTAGGAGCCGTCGTGCTCGACGCGCATCAGCGCGGTCTTGCGCAGCTTGCCGCTGCGGGCGCCGACCGTGGTCAGGACGATGATCGGCTTGCCGCGGAGGAGGTTCCCCTCCGCGCCGCCGGTGGCCTCGTAGAGCTCCGCCTGCTCGCGGGCCCAGGCGGACGTGCTCGGTTCGTATTCTCCGGTGAGGGGCATGAGTCGATCGTATTGCGCGCAGAACATCAGCCGAGGAGGTCCTTCATCGGCGATGAGCGACGAACTCGGCTCGCAGCTGATGTTCTGCACCGCAGCCGCACCGTCCGGGCTCCGGGCGTGCACGAGGATGGAGCGGTGCAGCCAGCAGACCAGCTCGACCGAGCCCGCATCGCGCTCCTCGGCGACGACCTCTCCCGTGCCCGCTACCGCGTCGACGCCGTCCGCGAGCTGTGGGGCGAGGCCGCGGGCGAGGCGCTGCACCGCGGCGACCGGGTCCCGGCGCGGCGGGCGCTCGAGCGCAGCGGCGATCGCGGGCCGCTGGCCGTGCTGGCCCGGCTGTTCCTCCTCGCCGATCCGGTGCCGACGGAGCAGGCGGAGGCGGCGTTCCCGTCGCTCGGCCTCGACGGCGCCCTGGAGCTGGAGCTCGTGCGCTCCGAGGCCGGAGCGGTGGTCACCGCCGCGCTCGACCTGCGGCCCTACGACCTCGTCGACCTGCACGGCGCCGCCTCCTGGTGGATCGCCTCCGATCTCGGCGAGCTCGCGCTCGGCCGGCCGCTCGACGAGGACCACGTGCTCGGCGTCGGCGGAGCGAGCCTCACCCTCGCCGGGCTGATGATCCAGCGGCCGGTCGGCAGCCTGCTCGACCTCGGCACCGGCTGCGGGATCCAGGCGCTGCACGCCTCCCGGCACGCGGACCGCGTGGTCGCGACCGACGTCTCGCACCGCGCGCTCGCCATCGCGGCCTTCAACGCGGCGCTGAACGGCATCGACTCGATCGAGTTCCGGCACGGCAGTCTCTACGAGCCGGTCGCGGGGGAGCGGTTCGAGCAGATCGTCACCAATCCGCCGTTCGTGATCACGCCGCGGACCGCGGGCGTCCCCGCCTACGAGTACCGCGACGGCGGCCTCGAGGGCGACGAGATCGTCCGCCGCGTGATCGTCGGCGCGGCCGAGCACCTGGTGCCGGGCGGTGTCGCGCAGCTGCTCGGCAACTGGGAGTACCGGGCCGAGGCGGACGCCTTCGACCGGGTCCGCGCCTGGCTGGCCGACGACCGCAGCCCGCTCGAGCAGGCGCTCGAACCTGGGCACGCCGGACTCGCCGCCTGGATGGACGGCACCGCCTCGCCGCTCGACGTCTGGATCGTGGAGCGCGAGCAGCAGGATCCGGCGATCTACGCCGAGACCTGGATCCGCGACGGCGGGACCACCCGCGGAGCGGAGTCGGACGCCCTCGTCGACGCCTGGCTCGAGGACTTCGAGCGGCGCGGCGTGACCGGCGTCGGCTTCGGCTACGTGACCCTGCGGCTCCCCGCGACGCCCCGGCCGCCGATCCGCCGCCTCGAGCGGCTCGATGCGGCGTTCGCGACCGCGGGGCTGGGCGGGCACCTCGCGCACTGCCTCGACGCGCTCGACGCGCTGTCCGCGGTCGACGACGCCGACCTCTCGCGGCTGGCGCTCGTCGTCGCCGGCGACGTGACCGAGGAGCGGCACTACTGGCCGGGCAACGACGACCCGACCGTGCTGCGGCTGCGCCAGGGCGGCGGCTTCGCCCGGGTGGAGGAGGCGGACACGGCCCTCGCCGCGGTCGTCGGGGCGTGCGACGGCGAGCTGTCCGTCGCCGCCATCACGGCCGCGGTGGCCTCGCTCCTGCACGTGGAGGAGGCCGCCGTGCTGGACTCCGTGCTGCCGCGGGTGCGCGAGCTCGTCGCGACCGGGATGCTGCGGCTGCCCTGAGCGCGGGGTGCGCCCCCTCGGGTCAGAACAGGGTCGCGGGGGCGTCCTCGGTGTCGACGGCGGGGGTCACGGCGGGGGAGGCTCCCGGCCAGCCCGGACCGGAGTCCACGGCCGTGCGGCGCTGGTAGGCGGTCGCGGCGGCGCGGGCGCGCACGTCCGCGGCCTCGTTCATCCGGTGATTGGCGTGCCCCTTGACCCACTCGAAGGTGACGGCGCGGCCCTGCAGCTCCTCGTCGAGCGCCTTGATGATCTCGACGTTCATCACCGGCTTGCCGTCGGCCTTCCGCCAGCCCTTCCGCTTCCAGCCCGGCAGCCACTCGGTGCAGGCCTTGATGGCGTACTGGCTGTCGCAGAGGATGTGCACGGGCTCGCTCTCCTGCGCGGTGGCGCGGAGCAGCTCGAGGACCGCGGTGAGCTCGCCGATGTTGTTGGTGCCGTGCGACCAGCCGCCGGCCGCCCAGCGCTCGTCGTCGACGTACCAGGCCCAGCCCGCGGGGCCGGGGTTGCCCAGCGCTGATCCGTCTGCGGCGGCGATGATGCTCACGTGCGGTCCTCCTCGAAGTCGGTGCGCCCTCGCGAGCGCCCTTCGAGGGTAGTCGCCCGCGCCGACGCCGGTCGTCGGGCGCAACCGGGTACCCGGTGTCGGGGGCCGCTGGCAGGGTGGAGGGATGACCAGCATCCCCACCCTCACCCTCGACGACGGCACGAGCATCCCGCAGCTCGGGTTCGGCGTCTTCCAGGTCGACCCCGCCGAGACGGAGCGCATCGTCTCCGAGGCGCTCGAGGCCGGCTACCGGCACATCGACACCGCCGCGGTCTACGGCAACGAGGAGGGCGTCGGGCGGGCGCTCGCCTCCTCCGGGATCGCGCGCGACGAGCTGTACGTGACCACGAAGCTGTGGAACGACGATCAGGGCCGCGACACGGCGGCCGGTGCGCTCGACGCCAGCCTCGAGAAGCTCGGTCTCGACGCGGTCGACCTGTACCTCATCCACTGGCCGAAGCCGAAGCAGGACCGCTATGTCGAGAGCTGGGAGGCGATGCAGGAGCTGCAGGCCGCCGGACGCACCCGCTCGATCGGCGTCTCGAACTTCCTCGTGCCGCACCTGGAGCGACTGCTCGCCGCGACCGAGGTCGTCCCCGCCGTCAACCAGATCGAGCTGCACCCGTACCACCAGCAGCCGACGGTCACCGCGTTCGGCGCGCAGCACGGCATCGCGACGGAGGCCTGGGGCCCGCTCGGGCAGAACAAGTACCCGCTGCTCGAGCTGCCGGTGATCACCGGCGCGGCCGAGGCGCACGGGGTCACGCCCGCGCAGGTCGTGCTGCGCTGGCACCTCGACCGCGGCCACATCGTCTTCCCGAAGTCGTCGACGAAGGCCCGCATCGTGGAGAACATCGACGTCTTCGGCTTCGAGCTGACCGACGACGAGCGCGACGCGATCACCGCGCTCGAGCGCGCCGGCCGCGTCGGCGGCGACCCGAACGAGGTCTGACGCTAGGGTCTCGATACGCCGCTGGCGCGGCTGCTCGACCAGCATGCTCCGCGCCTGCGTTGCGCGGCTCAGCAGGTTCCGCGCCCGCCGTGACGCCCGGCGGAGCAGGAGCGGCATCCCGCTAGGAGGCGCGGTGGGCGATCGTGACGCGGGTCGCGTACGGCATGGCGACGCGGTCGCCGGGCAGTGCGTCGACGACCTCGCCGACGGCCGCGAGGACCGCGGCGCGCTCCTCCTCGGGCATCGCGATGACGTAGCTGCGCGAGGCGAACATGTCGAGCAGCGCCGGACGGTCGAGCTCGTACTTCCAGTCGAACTCGGCGTAGGCGACGCGCTCCAGCGCCGAGCCCAGCGGCGGCTGCACCGTCTCGGAGCGCTCGGCGGCCGAGGAGCCGGCGACCTCGCCGAGGCGCCGCACCCACGGCACCGACTCGTCGCGGATGTTCCAGACCAGCGCGAGCACGCCGCCCGGGACCAGCACCCGCGCGACCTCGGCGCTCGCGCGCTCGGGGTCGACCCAGTGCCAGGACTGCGCCGCGGTGACCAGCTCGACGGACGCGTCCGGCAGCGGGATCGCCTCGGCGGTCCCCGCCAGCGCCCGGACAAACGGCAGCTGCGCGGTCAGCCGCTCCAGCATCGCCGCGTCCGGCTCCACGGCGGTCACATCGAGTCCGCGCGCCACCAGAGACGCGGTGAACTTCCCGGTGCCGGCCCCGAGGTCCGCGACGCGCACCCGGTCGGAGGCGTCCGCGCCGGCCGCCCGCGCGCGCTCGGGCACGAAGGCGCCGGCCACCCGGGCGGGCGCGTGCCCGATGAGCCAGTCCACGGCGTCGTCCGGGTAGCCCGGGCGCCCGCGGTCGTAGGCGTCGACGGCCGAGCCGAAGGAGCGGCCGAGCTCGGCGGGAGAGGCGGAGGGTGTCGCGTCGGAGGGCGTCATGCCCCCGACGCTACGCCCCGGCGACTCGCCCCGGAGTTACGCGTCCGGAGCCGTCGCCCCCAGGGTCCGCGCGAGGACGTCCACCGCGTAGCCGTAGCCCGCGATGCCGGCGCCGACGATCACGGCGACCGCGATGTCCGACAGGTAGGAGTGCCGCCGGAACTCCTCGCGCCGGTGCACGTTGCTCACGTGCACCTCGACCAGCGGCAGCTCGGTGGCGAGGACGGCGTCGCGGATCGCGATCGAGGTGTGGGTGTAGGCGCCGACGTTGAGCAGCAGGCCGGCGGCCGTGCCGCGCGCCTCGTGCAGGCGGTCGATGATCGCGCCCTCCGAGTTGCTCTGGAAGAACTCGATCTCGAGGCCGAGCCGCTCCGCCGCGCGAGTGGCGAGCGCCTCCGCATCCGCGAGCGTGTCGGAGCCGTAGACCGCGGGCTCGCGGGTGCCGAGGAGGTTCAGGTTCGGGCCGTTCACGACGAGGATCTTCACGCTCCGACCCTAGCGACCCGCGGGCGCGGACCGGTCAGGCGAGCGTCGCCGCGATGCCGACCGGCAGCGCCGGCAGCTCGGCGCGCAGCCGGATCAGCTCCCGCGCGTGCTCGTCCAGGCGGCGGTCCTCGTCGCTCCGCGGCTCGAGCGCCGGCACAGCCTCGGCCGCTCCGTCGTCGCCGCGCACCACGAAGACGCTCATGCACTGCGTCGTCAGCTCGAGCTCGCCGGTCCGCGGGTCGCCCGAGCGCACGTGGATCGCGAGGTGCATCGAGCGCGGCCCGGTGTGGATCAGCCGCGCCTCCACCTCGACGAGGTGCCCGATCCGCACCGGCCGGTAGAAGTGGATGCCGCCGGAGTAGACGGCGACCGCGTCCCGCCCGCTCCAGCTCTGCGCGACGGCGTTCGCGGCCTCGTCGATCCAGCGCATCACGATGCCGCCGTGCGCGTTGCCGCCCCAGTTGACGTCGCCGGGCGCGGCCAGGAATCGGAAGACGATCCGCGGGCCGGTCCCCGCCTCGGTGTACTCCTGCGCGCGCATCACCTCGTGCAGCGCGCGCCGGCCGTCGATGCGGGCGGCGGCGCCCTCGGCCAGGGCGAGGTCCTCGATCGTGCGGGGGCTCCACTCCGGCACCGGGCGCGGGCGCTTCTCCTCGTCGACGGCGACGAAGATCAGGAGGCAGTGCGTCGCCGCCTCGTAGCGCCCGGTGCGCGGGTCGGCCTGGGCGACGCGCACCAGCACGTGCATGCTCGTGCGGCCGGTGTGGATGACCTGCGCGGTCGCCTCGATCAGGTTGCCGACGGCGATCGGCCGGGTGAAGTGCACGTTGCCGACGTAGGCGGTGACGCAGTAGCCGCCGCTCCAGCCGACGGCGCAGGCGTAGCCGGCCTTGTCGATCCACTCGAGCACGCGGCCGGCCTGGGCGCTCCGGCCGTCGGCGGTCGCGTCCTGCGGCGCGGCGAGGAAGCGGAGGGTGATGCGGTCGTCCATGGTGCCCGTCTGGTCGTGCGGTGGGTGGGGGATCTCGACATGCTGGTCGAGTAGCCGCGGCAGCGGTCCTCACATGCTGGTCGAGTAGCTGCGGCAGCGGCGTATCGAGACCCACGTGCTCGGCGGTGGTGGATCTCGATACGCCCCTGCGGGGCTACTCGATCAGCATGGCCTTCCCTCCGGGCGGGGCTGCTCGATCAGCAGAGCGGGAGTGGACCCGCGGAGGGGGATGCGAAGAAGGGGATGGTTCCCCTCCGCGGGCCACAGGGGCGCCGGCGCGCGGCCGGCGGGATCCGGGTTCAGGCCGCGTGGGCGGCCGGCAGCTCCTCGGCGAGCAGCCGGAGCCGCAGCGCCCGCAGCTCGGCGGTCAGCTCGGGCGGCAGGCGGTCGCCGAAGCGGGCGAAGAACGCCTCCGTCAGGGCGCACTCGTCGAGCCACGCCTCCACCGGGACGGAGAACAGCTCCTCCTTCGCGGCGGCCGAGAGGTTCAGCCCGTGCGTGTCGATCGACAGCGGCAGGTCGCCGATCGCGCTGGGCCGCGACTCCGCGAGCCCCTCGATCCGCCGGACGAGCCACTGCAGGACTCGGGCGTTGTCGCCGAAGCCGGGCCAGAGGAAGGAGCCGTCGGCGCCCTTGCGGAACCAGTTGACCTGGAAGATCGCGGGCGCCTTCTCGCCGAGGTCCGCGCCGACGGCGAGCCAGTGCGCGAAGTAGTCGGCCATGTTGTAGCCGCAGAAGGGCAGCATCGCGAACGGGTCGCGCCGCAGCTCGCCGACCGTCCCCTCCGCCGCGGCCGTCTTCTCGGAGGCGATGGTCGCACCCAGGAACACGCCGTGCTGCCAGGAGGTCGCCTGGGTCACCAGCGGCACGTTGCTCGCCCGGCGCCCGCCGAAGACGATCGCGTCCAGCGGCACGCCCTCGAAGGCGTCCCACTCGGCCGAGAGAGTCGGGCACTGCTGGGCCGGTGCCGTGAAGCGCGCATTGGGATGCGCGGCCGGGGTCCCGGAGGCGGGCGTCCACGGCTCGCCCCGCCAGTCGGTGAGGTGCTCGGGCACCTCGTCGGTGAGGCCCTCCCACCAGACGTCGCCGTCCTCGCGGAGTGCGACGTTGGTGAAGATCGTGTTGCCCCAGAGGGTGTGCACGGCGTTCGGATTGCTGCTCTGCCCGGTGCCGGGTGCGACGCCGAAGAACCCGGTCTCGGGGTTCATCGCCCAGAGGCGGCCGTCCTCGCCCTTCTTCATCCAGGTGATGTCGTCGCCGAGCGTCTCCACGCGCCAGCCGGGGATCGTCGGCTGCAGCATCGCCAGGTTCGTCTTGCCGCAGGCGCTCGGGAAGGCCGCGGCCACGTGGTAGCTCCGGCCCTCGGGCGAGACGATGCGGATCAGGAGCATGTGCTCGGCCAGCCAGCCCTCCTCGCGGCCCATCGCGGAGGCGATCCGCAGGGCGAAGCACTTCTTGGCCAGCAGGGCGTTGCCGCCGTAACCGGAGCCGAACGACCAGATCTCGCGCGTCTCGGGGAACTGGGTGATGTACTTCGTCGCGTTGCACGGCCAGGCGACGTCGTCGCGGGTCGTGCCGTCGGCGTCGCGGAGCGGGAAGCCGACCGAGTGCACGCCGCGGACGAAGGCGGTCTCCTCGCCGAAGGCGGCGAGCGGCTCGGCGCCGACGCGGGCCATGATCCGCATGTTCAGCACGGCGTAGGCGGAGTCGGTCAGCTGCACGCCGAGCTGCGAGAGCGGCCCGCCGACCGGGCCCATCGAGAACGGGACGACGTACATCGTCCGGCCGCGCATCGAGCCGGCGAAGTAGGGGGCGAGCTCGGCCTTCATCGCGGAGGGCTCGCGCCAGTTGTTGGTCGGTCCGGCGTCGGCCTCGTCCGTGGTGCAGAGGAACGTGCGGTCCTCGACGCGGGCGACGTCGTCGGGGTCGGTGCGGGCGAGGAACGAGCCGGGCCGCCACTCCGGGTTCAGGGCGATCAGCTTCCCCTCCTCGACCATCCGGCCGGTGAGGCGGTACCACTCGGCGGGGGAGCCGTCGCACCACTCGATCGCGTCGGGCTGGAGGATCGCGGCCATCTCGCGCACCCAGCGGCGGAGGGCCAGCGGGGCGGGCGGCACGACCGGTGCGGCGACCGGGGTCGGCGCGGTCATGGTGGTCGTCTCGAGGAGGAGGGTGTTGCTGTAGATGCTCATGCTGGCTCCGCTTTCAGTGCAGTCGTCGTCGACGGGGTGGGGAGTCGGTCCTCGTGGCGGTCGTGATCCGACGGTGCGAGGGGCGCTCTCTGGCGCCTGAAGCCAGGATGGAGGAGGATCGAGGGGTATTTGCGAAGCCTTGACCGTCAAGAACCGCGGTTTTTGCGCCTCCGTCACAACCGATCGCTGGAGCTCGCCGTGACCGACACCACCGACCCCGCCACCGTTCCCACCGCCGGGACCGATGCCGCCCTGCTCGGGCAGCGCATCCGGCACTTCCGCACCCGCCGCGGGCTGACCCTCGGGCAGCTCGCCGAGCGCGTGGGTGTCTCGGGCAGCCAGCTCTCTCTGATCGAGACCGGACGCCGGGAGCCGCGGCTCTCGCTGATGCAGGCGCTCGCCACCGCGCTCGGCGTCGAGCTCGCCGCGCTGCTCTCGGACGAGCCGCCGAGCGAGCGCGCCGCCCTCGAGATCGAGCTGGCGCGGGTGCAGAAGGGGTCGCTCTACCGCTCGCTCGGGCTGCCGGAGTTCAAGGTCAACAAGGGCCTGACCACTCCCGTCCTCGAGGCGTTCCTCGGCGTCTACCGCGAGCTGGCGCGCCGCAAGAGCGAGGCCAGCGCGACACCGGAGGAGGCTCGGCGCGCCAATACCGCCCAGCGGCTGCAGCTGCGCGAGCGCAACGCGTACCTGCCCGAGATCGAGGCGGTCGCCGGCGAGATGCTCCGCACGGTCGGACACCGCGGAGGCGCGCTGACCCACAGCTCGGTCTCGAAGATGGCGCGGCACCTCGGCTTCGAGATCATCCACGTCGGCGATCTGCCGCACTCGGCCCGCTCGGTGATCGACCTCGCGAACGGACGGATCTACCTGCCGCCCGCCTCGATCCCCGGTGGCCACGGGCTCCGGGCGCTCGCGCTGCAGGCGATGGCGCACCGGCTGCTCGGCCACGAGCGCCCGGTCACCTACGCCGACTTCCTCCGGCAGCGGCTCGAGATCAACTACTTCGCAGCGGCCTGCCTGATGCCGCTGGAGCCCGCCGTGGCGTTCCTGGAGGAGGCGAAGCGCGATCGGGACATCTCCGTCGAGGACTTCCGCGACGGCTTCGGCGTCACGCATGAGGCGGCGGCGCTGCGCTTCACCAACCTGCTGACCTCGCACCTCGACATCCGGATGCACTTCCTCCGCGTGCTCGGCGACGGCTCGATCCAGAAGGCCTACGAGAACGACGGCCTGCCGCTGCCGACCGACGTGACCGGTGCGGTGGAGGGGCAGACCGTCTGCCGCTACTGGTCGGCGCGCTCCGCCTTCAGCCGCACCAACCGGACGACGGAGTACTACCAGTACGTGGACACGCCGGCCGGCACCTTCTGGTCGGCCTCGCAGACCGGCACCACCGCCACGGAGGAGTTCTCGATCACGGTCGGCGTCCCCTTCGCCGAGGCGCGCTTCTTCCGCGGCCGCGACACCGACCGCCGCGAGCAGTCGCGCTGCCCCGACGAGTCCTGCTGCCGCCGCGCCCCCGCCGAGCTCGCCCAGCGCTGGGACGGCAACGCCTGGCCGAGCGCCCGCCTGCATGCGCACGTCCTCGCCCCGCTGCCCTCCGGCACCTTCCCCGGCATCGACGACGCCGAGGTCTACGCCTTCCTCGACACCCACGCCCGCGAGTCCTGACCCTCCTCCCCAGCCCTGCCGCCCTCCGCGAGATGCCACTTATGAGGTGATTCCTCGGCGTGTCGTGCTTATAAGTGGCATCTCGCGGGAGGGGGCTGTGGAGAACGCGCGCGGGGGAGCGCGGGGTGCGGCAGGGTCCTCGCATGCAGGACGACACAGAGACCCGGATCGTGAACGCGTCGACGAGCGAGCTCGCGCGCCATCGGCTGGTGGCGGAGTACCCGGTCGGCGTCTTCCGGGGTGCTCGTGCCGCGATCGAGCCGGTGACATACGGCGAGAGGATCGCGGCGTTCGCCGCGGTGATGCGGCCGGGCGAGTTCTTCTCGCATGTCACCGCCGCTCATCTCCTCCAGCTGCCTGATCGGCGGGCGACGGAGACCACTCCGCTGCACGTCGCGGTCGCCCCGCCGATGCGAGCCGCGCGTCGGGTCGGCGTGAAGTCGCACCATCTCTGGGACGAGGCGGTGACCGTCGTCGACGCGGGCCATCCGGTGACGGATCCCGCCTCGACCTTCTGCCATCTCGCCGACTCGCGATCGCTCGACGAGCTGGTCGTCCTCGGCGATGCTCTCGTGCGGCCCGACGAGGAGCTCGGTCGCCGCGGCCTCCGCGTCGATCTCGAGATCCTCGCGGCGAGGGCGGCACGGTATCGCGGGCGGGGCGGCCGGCGCGCTCGGGAGGCGGTCGGGCTCGTCCGGGTCGGCTCCGAGTCGCCGAAGGAGACGCTCCTCCGGCTGCTGCTGATCCGCGCGGGGCTGCCCGAGCCGGAGCTCAACGTCGAGCTGTACGACGCGGACGGTGTCTTCGTCGCGCGGGTGGATCTGCTCTATCGAAATCAGTGGGTCGTCGTCGAATACGACGGCGATCAGCACCGGACGGACACGCGGCAGTACGAGCGGGACATCGCGCGCAGCGAGGCGATTCAGGCGCTCGGCTACCGCCACATCCGCGTGCGTCTCTCCGGCCTCGTCGACCACCCCGAGGCGACGGCCGCCCGCGTCCGTCGCGCTCTCGGCCTCTGACCTCCAGCGCGGCATGCCACTTATGACGAGATTCTGCGGCGTGTCGTGCTCATAAGTGGCATCTCGCGGGAGGGGGAGGGGTGGGGAGCCAGGGGTCAGCCGGAGATCAGGGCGCGGGCCGTGCCCTCGTCGAGGATGAGGTCGGTGAGGAGGCCGGCGGCGAGGGCGCCGCGCAGGCCCGGGAGCTTCGAGGCGCCCGAGACGACGCAGATGCGGCGGGAGGCGCGGCGCACGGTGGAGAGGTCCGGGCCGCTTGCACGTTCGTTCATGGGGATGTCGTCCCAGGTGCCGTCGGCCCGGTAGAACACGGTGGCGACGTCGCCGACCACGCCGGACGCACTGAGCGAGGTGAAGTCGCTCGGCTCCAGGTAGCCGCCGATGTAAACCTTCGAGGGCACCGCCGCGAACGGCGAGCCGAGGCCGAAGAGCGCGACGTCCATCCGCTGCTGCAGCTCCAGCACCCGCTTGGTCGAGCGCTCGCGCCAGACCGCCTTCTTGGTCATCGGGTCGTCGAAGAAGGCCGGCACCGGGAACTGCTGCACCTTCGCGGCGTACGCGTCGCCGAAGCGCCGCAGGATCTCGCTGGAGTAGTTGATGCCGGTGGTCTCGGTGTTGCCCGCGCCGTTGAGCTGCACGATCTGGGTGTTGTGCGTCTCCTTGGCGATCAGGTGCCGGCTCATCGCGCTCATCGTCGAGCCCCAGGCGATGCCGACGATCATGTTCGAGTCGATGAACGGCCCGAGGATCCGCGCGGCCGACAGCGCGACGCGCTCGAGCCGGTCGATCTCGCTGGTGTGGTCCGGCACCGGGACGATGTGCGCCGTGATGTCGAAGTGCGCGCGCACCTCCGCCGACAGGGCGCTCGCCCGGTCGAGGGGGGAGCGGATCTGGATGTCGACCAGTCCCGTCGCCCGGGCGTGCGAGAGCAGCCGCGACACCGAGGAGCGCGAGGTGTGCAGCTCGTGCGCGATGGCGTCCATCGTCAGGTCCTGCATGTAGTACAGCTGCGCGGCCCGGAGCGCGTCGCGCGTCTTGTCCGGGTGGGTCGCGTGCGTCGTCTCGTCCAGCTCGACGACCGGTCGGACAGGGGTCATTGCCACTCCTTGCACGTATTTCCACCCGTCTTGACCGGATGTGTTGTCGGGTCAAGGATGGCTGTATTCCCTCGCGATATCAACCGTCCATCTGGGGCGGCCACACTCGCACGAGGCATTCGACGCAACACCTACGACACGAAGGCGAGTACGAAGTGGCACAGTCTGTCGGAACTCCCGGAAGCTCCTCTCTCCGCGAGAGCGTCTCCGCACTGCGGGACACCCCCCGCGCGACCGTCCTCGTGATCGGCGGTGGCATCAACGGCATCGGGACGTTCCGCGAGCTCGCGCTCAACGGCGTCGACGTCGCCCTCGTCGAGCGCGGCGACTACGTCTCGGGTGCGTCCAGCGCCTCGAGCCACATGATCCACGGCGGCATCCGCTACCTCGAGAACGGCGAGTTCCGCCTCGTCAACGAGGGCGTGCACGAGCGCAACGGCCTGCTCAAGATCGCTCCGCATTACGTGAAGCCGCTGCAGACCACGATCCCGATCTACTCGACGTTCTCGGGCATCCTGGCCGCGCCGCTGCGCTTCCTCACGCACAAGTCGGGCAAGCCCCAGGAGCGCGGCGCGCTGCTGATCAAGGTCGGCCTGACCCTGTACGACTTCTTCTCCCGCGACGGCGGCGTCGTCCCGCGCCACCAGTTCCACGGCCGCAAGCGCTCGCTGAACGAGCTGCCCAAGCTCGACCCGAAGATCAAGTACACCGCCACCTACTTCGACGCCTCCGTGCACGAACCCGAGCGCCTGGCGCTCGACGTGCTGCGCGACGCGCTCGTCGGCGGCACGAAGGCCCGCGCGGCCAACTACGTCGAGGCCGTCGGCACCGCCGAGGGCGGCGTGCTGCTGCGCGACCGCGAGAGCGGCGAGGAGTTCGCCTTCCAGGCGGACGTCGTCGTCAACGTCTCCGGACCGTGGACCGACTTCACCAACACGGCGCTCGGCACGACCACGAAGTTCATGGGCGGCACCAAGGGCTCGCACATCGTCCTCGACAACCCCGAGCTGGTCGAGGCCTGCGAAGGCCGCGAGATGTTCTTCGAGCACAGCGACGGCCGCATCGTGCTGATCTACCCGCTCAAGGGCCGGGTCATGGTCGGCACCACCGACATCGAGGCCGACCCCAACGAGCCGGCCGTCTGCACCGAGGAGGAGATCGACTACTTCTTCGACCTGGTGAACCACGTGTTCCCCTCCATCCCGGTCACCCGCGAGCAGATCGTCTTCAAGTTCTCCGGCATCCGCCCGCTGCCCCGTCACGACGACGAGACCCCCGGCTTCGTCTCCCGCGACTACCGCATCGAGCCCTCCACCCTCCCCGGCGGGAAGACCCCCGTGCTGAGCCTGGTCGGCGGCAAGTGGACGACGTTCCGCGCCCTGTCCGAGCACCTCTCGAACGAGGTCTTCAAGCGGATCGGCGTCACCCGCCGCGTCTCCACCGTGAAGACCGCGATCGGCGGCGGCAAGGGCTTCCCGCGCACGGACGCCTCGCGCGCCCAGTGGATCAGCCAGCACCGCTCCGGCCTGTCCTCGGCCCGCACCGGCCAGCTGCTCGAGCGCTACGGCACCCGGGCGGAGGAGGTCATCGAGGCCCTGGCCGACGGTCACGACGAGGCGCTCGACTTCGACAAGGACTTCACCACCGGTGAGATCCGCTACCTCGCCCAGCGCGAGAGCGTCGTGCACCTGATCGACCTGGTCATGCGCCGAACCAACCACGCCTTCACCGGCGGCCTGAGCCGCGAGCTGCTCGAGGAGCTCGCCCAGCACACCGGCGAGGTCCTCGGCTGGGACGAGGCGGAGCGCGCCCAGGAGGTCGACGCGACGATCGAGCACCTGAAGAAGTACAACGGCGTCGATGTCGGCGGCACCTCGGTGCAGGCGCCGACGGCGGTCGCGGCCTCCTAGCGGGGCGACTGGCGCGGATCGACGGGAGTCCCGGTTCGAGGAGTGATCTCGAGCCGGGACTTCCGTCGTCACAACGCACAAACGTGCACGCGGCGTTCCTTGTCCCCGGTACGGGGCGCCGATAACTTCACACTCGTCGGGCATCGATGCCCGGCGCGGACGCGCTCGCGCGTTCCGACCGATGAAAAGGAAATGGTCAACGTGGACAATCTCGGAGTGGTGTTCCTCGCGGAAGTCGTGGGAACAGCGATGCTCGTGCTCCTCGGCTGCGGCGTGGTCGCCAACGTCGCGCTCGTGAAGAGCAAGGGCCTCAACGGCGGAACTCTGATGGTCAACATCGGCTGGGGCTTCGCCGTCTTCGCCGGTGTGATCGTCTCCTACAACTCGGGTGCGCACCTCAACCCGGCCGTCACGCTCGGCCTCGTGGCCAGCGGAGCGACGGAGTTCGGCTCGGGCGTCCCGGTCAACATCGTCTCGATCCTGATGTACATCCTCGCCCAGATGATCGGTGCGATCCTCGGCGCCGTCTTCTGCTGGCTCGCCTACAAGCAGCACTTCGACCAGGAGCCCGACCCGGCCAACAAGCTCGGCGTCTTCTCCACGGGTCCTGCGATCCGCAGCTACGGCTGGAACTTCGTCACCGAGGTCATCGGCACCTTCGTCCTCGTCTTCGTCGTCATCGGCTTCGGCGGCGGACGCCAGGGCGACGGCGGACTCGCGGCACTGGGCGCCCTGCCCGTCGCCATCCTGGTGATCGCGATCGGCGCCTCCCTCGGCGGCCCGACCGGCTACGCCATCAACCCGGCCCGTGACCTCGGCCCCCGCATCGCCCACGCGCTGCTGCCGATCAAGGGCAAGGGCTCGAGCGACTGGAGCTACGCCTGGGTGCCCGTCGCGGGCCCGATCGTCGGCGGTGTGCTCGCCGGCCTGCTGTCGACCGCGCTGCTGCCGATCCTCTGAGCGTCGACCCTCCGAACTCTGCGACTCACGAGTCGCACTCCACTTCACCCCGTTACGAAGGAGTAATCATTCATGGCTGACTACGTCATCGCTATCGACCAGGGGACCACGTCGTCCCGCGCGATCATCTTCGACAAGAAGGGCTCGATCGTCTCGACCGGGCAGAAGGAGCACGAGCAGATCTTCCCGCGCGCGGGCTGGGTCGAGCACGACCCGATCGAGATCTGGAACAACGTCCGCGAGGTCATCGGCCAGGCGCTCTCCCGCGCCGACCTGACCCGCCACGACATCGCCTCCGTCGGCATCACCAACCAGCGCGAGACCGCGGTGGTCTGGGACAAGACCACCGGCAAGCCCGTCTACAACGCCATCGTCTGGCAGGACACCCGCACGCAGTCGATCGTCGACCGGCTCGCCGGCGACGAGGGCGCGGACCGCTTCAAGTCGATCGTCGGGCTCCCGCTCGCGACCTACTTCTCCGGCACCAAGATCGTCTGGATCCTCGAGAACGTCGAGGGCGCCCGCGAGAAGGCGGAGGCCGGCGACCTGATCTTCGGCACCACCGACACCTGGGTCCTCTGGAACCTCACCGGCGGAGTCGACGGCGGCGTGCACAAGACCGACGTCACCAACGCCTCGCGCACCCTCTTCCTCGACCTCGAGACGCTCGAGTGGCGCGACGACATCCTCGAGGCCTTCGGCGTGCCGAAGTCGATGCTCCCCGAGGTGTGCTCGTCCTCCGAGGTCTACGGGCAGGTCGAGTCCTCCTCGCTGCTGCGCGAGGTCCCGATCGCCGGCATCCTGGGCGACCAGCAGGCCGCGACCTTCGGCCAGGCGGCGTTCGATCCGGGCGAGGCGAAGAACACCTACGGCACCGGCAACTTCCTGATCTTCAACACCGGCACCGAGATCGTGCACTCCAAGAACGGGCTGCTCACGACGATCGGCTACAAGCTCGGCGACGGCGAGGTGCACTACGCGCTCGAGGGCTCGATCGCGGTCTCCGGCTCGCTGATCCAGTGGCTGCGCGACAACCTGGGCCTCATCGGCTCGGCCCCCGAGGTCGAGGCGCTGGCCGCGACGGTCGAGGACAACGGCGGCGCGTACTTCGTGCCCGCGTTCTCCGGCCTCTTCGCGCCGTACTGGCGAGCGGACGCGCGCGGTGCGCTCGTCGGCCTCACCCGCTACGTCAACAAGGGCCACATCGCCCGCGCCGCTCTCGAGGCGACGGCGTTCCAGACCCGCGAGGTCCTGGACGCGGTCAACGCCGACTCCGGCGTCCCGCTGCAGGAGCTCAAGGTCGACGGCGGCATGATCGCCAACAACCTGCTGATGCAGTTCCAGGCCGACATCCTCGGCGTCCCGGTCGTCCGGCCGGTCGTCGCCGAGACCACCGCGCTCGGCGCCGCGTACGCCGCGGGCCTCGCCGTCGGCTTCTGGGAGAACCTGGACGACCTGCGCCAGAACTGGCAGGAGGACTCGCGCTGGACCCCGCAGATGGACCAGGACGAGGCCGCCCGCCAGTACCGCCTCTGGAAGAAGGCCGTCACGAAGACCTTCGACTGGGTCGACGAGGACGTGCAGTAGGCACTGCACCACTGAACGACGAGGGCCCGCGCACGCAGAGTGCGCGGGCCCTCGTGCGTGGATCCACGGGGAAGAGACGCCCGCAGACATGCTGGTCGAGTAGCGCGCAGCGCGTATCGAGACCCGCCCCCGGCGGAGCTCCGTCAGAGCAGCGGGCGGCGACGCCCCGTCGCGACCGCGACGAGCGCGAGTGCCAGCAGCCAGGCCGGGCCCGCCAGCACGGCCGCGACCGTGGGCGGCGCGGACGCCGACAGGGCAGCGAGGGGCACGACGTCCTCGAAGGCGGTGCCGCTCGTGAAGGTCCCGGCGCTGAGCGGCACCAGGGCCGCGAAGAGCACGAACAGCGGTGCCCGGACGATCGTGCCGACCAGCGCGCCCCAGATCGCACCACCGACACCGGCCACAGGCACGAGGGCCACGACGCCGAGGTCCGGAGTGACCCTTCCCGCCGAGACGACCGCGACGCCGGCGACTCCGATCGCGACCACCGCCGTCGCGACCACCGCACCGGCACCCGCCGCCACCAGGAACCGAGCCGCGAGCGCCGGCCGGAGCCCCGACGAGAGCACATCGCGCGCGAGGATCCCCTTCTCGAAGGCGCTCGCCGTCCGCAGTGCCGCGAAGGCGGCCGCCCCGACCGCGCCGCCCTGCAGCAGCGCCGCCGAGATCGCGTGCTCGAGCGAGGCCGCTTCTCCGGGCGGGAGCGCGCTGAGATCGACCTGCGTCACGGCGAGGAGGAGGGGGAGCACGGGCAGCAGTCCGAAGACCAGTCCCCAGAGCGGTGTCCGGCTCGCGACCACGCGCCGGAACTCGGCGGCGACGGCGCGGGTGAACGGTCCCTCCGCGGCCGCGGCCGCGTCCGTCACCGGGCCCGCCGCTGCTCGAGGATCCGCGCGCCGCCGATCGCCAGGAGCGCCCAGACGGCCAGGACGGCCAGGGCGAGCAGCGTGGGGAGCATCCCCTCGACCGGCGCACCGGTCGCTCCCGCGACGGCTCCGATCGGGAGCAGTCGCCCGACGTCACGGGCGACGGTGAGCAGCGGCGCGGCGAGGGCGGCGGGGAGGACCAGGACGATCGGGATGCAGGCGTAGTAGTTCCGCACCGCGTAGCCGATGCCGACGCCCAGCACGCCGCTCAGGGCACAGGAGAGGACGACGCCGACCGAGGCGGACAGCAGAGTGATGTCCGGCGTCAGGTGGCGGCCGGCCGTCGCCAGGACCACCGCGGTGATCGGCCACCAGCCCACGACCGCCACCACCCCGAAGACCGCGCCCGAGACCGCGCCGGCCAGCGCCTTCGCCGACAGGATCGCGTCCCGGCTGCCGAGCAGCAGGGTCCGGTCGAGCGAGTGGTAGTACGTCTCCCGGGTGTAGGCGTAGGACCCGTAGAAGCAGGCGCCCAGGGCGGCGCAGGCCGCGAAGCCGAAGACGAAGCGGCTCGCCGGAGCGTCGTCGAGGCCGGTGAGCCGATCCGTCGTGCCGGGCATGTTCAGGGCGAAGACGGGGATCAGGATCGCGTAGGCGAGGAGGACCGGGAACGACGAGCCGCTGCGGGAGCGCAGGATCTCGGCCCGCGCGAGCGCGCCGGCCCCGCTCATCGGCCGGCCTCGCCGTCGACGAGGTCGAAGTAGCCGTCCTCGAGACTCCGCCCGCCCGAGCGGGTGAGGTCCTCGAGCGGGCCGTGGAAGAGCATCCGGCGCCGCAGGACGACCACCTCGTCGACGGTGTGCTCGAGCTCGGCGAGCTGGTGGCTGGAGACGAGGACCGTCCGTCCGCGCTCGGCCTCGGCGCGGATCAGGCGCCGCAGCCACCGGATCCCCTCGGGGTCGAGCCCGTTCGCCGGTTCGTCGAGGACGAGGATCTCCGGATCTCCGGCGAGGGCGGTGGCCAGGCCGAGGCGCTGGCGCATCCCGGTCGAGTAGCCGCGGACCGGCCGACGCGCCGCCTCGGCGAGGCCGACCGTCTCCAGCAGCTCGTCGACGCGGGAGAGCGGTGCGCCGACCGCGCGGCCGACGATCGCGAGGTGCCGACGGCCGGTGATGCCGTTCTCGAAGCCGAGGCCGTCGAGGTGCACGCCGACGACCCGGGCGGGAGCGCGCAGCTCCGCGAATCGGTGGCCGCCGATCCGCGCCTCACCGGAATCCGGGCGCAGCAGTCCGACCAGCCCGCGGAGCGCAGTGCTCTTGCCGGCGCCGTTCGGGCCGAGGAGCCCGACGACCGTCCCCTGCCGCACGGAGAAGCTGAGGTCGTCCACGACGCGGCGGCCGCGGAAGGTCTTGGTGAAGTGCTGGAAGTCGAGCGCAGAGCTCATGGGCGGACCTTTCGAGGGAGGGGGGTCATCGTCGTCGAGCGGTCGTCCCGCCGGCGCCGAGCGGTCGCGCGGTCAGGTCGTCGAGGAGCCGGTGCACGGGGTCGACCAGCGTCGGGTAGTCGCCGGAGACCGATCGCGCGAGCACCTTCGCGGCGGCGAAGGCGAGCGCGGGCCGGGCGTCGTCCGAGTGCAGCCGCTCGCCGAGCACCTCGACGAGCGAGCGCCGGGCGTCGGGAGCGGCGAGGGTGTGCACGTAGAGGGTCGCGACGTCGAGGTGCTCGGGGCCGCGCCCCCAGGCCTCCCAGTCGGCGAGGCCGAGCGGTGCGACGAGCAGGTTGCCGGGGTGCAGGTCGCCGTGCGCCGTCGTCCAGCACGGGGTGCCGCGCGGGAACCGGTCGCCGAAGAAGCTGTGCAGCAGCCGGTCCACGGTGGCGGGGACGGTCGACTCCCGCTGCGTCCACACGGCGCCGAGCGCGTCGAGGATGCGGCCGAGCTCGACCCAGACCGCCGGATCGACCTCGGTCTCCGGCGCGAGTTCCGCCGTCGGGGACAGGGCACGACCGGGCAGGCGGGTCATCAGCTCAGCGCGGAGCCGGAACCCCTCGACGGAGGGCGGGTCCCACTCCTCGACGGCGAGCACGACCGGCTTGGGCAGGGCCGGGAGCACGGCGCTCTCCGCCGTGCCGGTCCACCACGTCCCCTGGGCGAGCGCGGAGGGGGAGCTGACGAGGCGGAGCCAGAGCCGCTCGCGGTCGCGCCGGACGGGATCGGAGAGGGTCCTGCCTCGCCAGCCGAGGATCGTGTCACCGTCCCTCGCGGCGGCGAGCACGCGGAGGGCGTACTCGAAGGCGCTCTCGAGCACACTCCCGCCGGTCACCGGCCGACCCCCAGGCGGCGGAGTGCGTCCCCGGCGACGAGATCGAGCACCGCGCCGCCGATCGTGCCGACGCCGAGGGAGACCGAGGCGCCCCCCACCGGGGGAGTGCTCGCGGAGTCGGGCAGGGCGAGGGGATAGCCCACGGCCGGTACGTCGTCGAGCCCGGTGAGGGGCGCGAGCGCCGCGATCGGGGCGAGCAGCGACTCCGCAGGCCCGCTGACGACGGCCGTCGACCGCGGGGACCGCACCGCGATCCCGTTGCTGGTCAGCCGCACCGGGGTGCCCGGCACGATCCTCGGGTCGGCCGAAGTCCGCACGAGGAAGGCCTCGCCGTTGCGGACGACGTAGCCGCCCTCGATGCGCTCCTCGAGGGGGAGGGCTGCGACGCCGGCGAGAGCGGCGGCGAGGACGGCGGACGCGACGGCGACCCGGAGCGCTCCGACTCGCGCTTCTCTCGCGGCTCGCGCGAACCGGACGAGGGAGACGACGAGTGCGCCGAGGAGCGCTGCGGCGAACACGAGCGCGATGACCGCGCCCGGCTCGGTGAGGATCAGGACGGGGACGCTGCGGACGTACGCCCAGCCGATCAGGAGCAGGGCGAAGCCGCGGCAGCCGACCCCGAACAGGACGAGCCAGGGGGAGGTACGTGGTGCGGTGCCGCCCAGCAGGCGCAGAGCGCTGTCGCCGACGGCTCGGATCGCGGCTCTGCGCAGGAACGGCCGGTCGAGGACCGCGACCAGGGCCAGGTAGCCGTCGAGGTGCACCAGGGGGATGAGGTTGGTGACCGCGCTGAGTGCGGCCGCGACGACGAAGCACGCGAGGGCGGACCGCCCCGTCGGCGCCCACAGCAGGGCGGTGGCGGCGCTCGCCGCGAGGACGAGGTGCACCGCCGGGCCGGCCAGCGCGACCGCCGCGCGGGAGCGCCGGTCGCCCAGCCGCCAGCCGTCGGTGACGTCGCAGAAGAACGCGGGCGCGAGGTAGAAGATCATCAGCCCGGCCCGGCGGGGTCGTCCGCCGAAGGCGGCGAGGGACACTGCATGACCGGCCTCATGGACCGCTCCCGCGAGCAGGAATGCGACCGAGACCGCGAGGAGCGAGGGCAGGGGCAGTGGCTCGCTGAGGACGGCGGCGATCTCCGCCGAGTGCGCGATCGCGCTCGCGGTACCCAGGAGCAGCACCGCGACGACGGCGGTGACCGCGAGCAGCCGGACCGGTCGGCGGCGCAGGAGCCGCGCGAGCACGAGCGCCGGCCGCGTCGCGTCGAGCAGGGTCAGCTGGAGACTCGCCGGCGGTCGGAACTGCAGCCGATGCGACCGGGGCTCGCGGCGCTCGGAGCCGGCGAGGAGCCCGGCCGTCGCGAACTCGCGGAGCAGGGCGGCCGTCTCCTCGTCCGTCAGGGAGGTGCTCCCGGTGCCCTCCGTCTCGTCCGTCTCGTCCGTCTCGTCCGTCTCGTGCGCGCTCGGGCGCAGCCCGGCGGCGAAGGTCGCCACCGCGGGACCGACCCGTGCGCGCGGGACGCCCCGCACCGAGAGGATCCACGGAGCGCCGGGCGCGATCGGCTCGTCGATCGTCACGGTGTCCGCCAGCCGGGGCGCGGGATCGCTCATGCCCGGACCAGCTGCAGCAGCGTCGAGTCCTCGGTCTCCACCAGCGCGGTCCGCGCGACGAGCCGCAGTCCCGCGCGCTCGGCCTCCACCGCGACCTGGTCGGCGTCGACGACGTTCACCCGCGAGCGGAAGAAGCGTGCCGCCGCACGCCCCTCGGGATCGAGACCGAGCTGCACGACCTCGACGTCCCGGTGGAGACCGTCGGGGGTGACGGCGGACGTCACGACGGCCGCTCCCGGTCCGCCGGACGGCCCGGGCACGGCGCGGATACGCGAGCTGCGGCTGCCGGCGACGTAGGCGTGGTCGGGGCTCGACGCGGTGATCAGGAGGACGCCGTCCGCTCCGAGGTGCTCGCGAGCGGCCCGGAGGAAGGCGTGCCGGCCGGCCCGGTCCAGAAGTGCGATGGACGTGGCGCCGAGGACGACGGCGCCGAAGCGCTCCGGCAGGTGGAAGCAGGTCATGTCGCCGACCAGTGCCCGGGAGCCGTCGGCGATCCTGGCGGCGGGCAGTGCCGCGATCCGCGTCCGGAGGATGTCGATCATCGTCGGCGAGAGATCGAGGCCGACGACGGGGCGGCCGAGGCCCAGGAGGGGCACGGTGAGGCGTCCGCCGCCGCAGGCCAGCTCGAGGATCGGCCCCTCGGTCCGGCGGACCGCCGCCAGCAGGGGGCTGATCTCGCTGCGGTCCTCCGCGGTGAAGTGCTCGTAGACGACGGAGCCGTCCGGGCCGTAGAGGTCCTCCGGCGCCGCGGGGACGGGGGAGAGGGCGCCGAGGAGGGCGGCGCTCGCCGTGGTGAGCGGCGGCGGGTCCGAGGGGTGCTGCATGGTCGCTCCAGGTCTGAGAGGGGGGCGGTCCCGGACGCTCGAGCGTCCGGGACCGCGGGAGGTGCACGGTCGGCTAGGTCGCGAGCAGCACGATGCTGCCGAGCGCGATCACGATCCTCAGACCGGCGTCGGCGGTCCGCCAGCCGTCGGCCGGAGCGACCGCGGGTTCGATCTCCTGGAAGAGAACGGGGTTCTCCATTTCTCACCTCCTCGGTGATGAAGTCCTCGGTGAAGAGGTGCTCTCCTCGAGAGCTAGGTCAGGACGATCGCGCCGAGCCCGAGGCCGACAGCGATCCCGAGCTTCGTGGCGATGTACCAGTCGGAATCGGGTGCGGCCATCGACTCGATCTCCTCGAATCGCAGGGGGGTGGGTGGTTGCATGCGTCGTCTCCTCGTGTCGTCGTCTGGAATCCGGGTGTCATCGGTCGGTCCCGGTCATGTGAGGAGACCGACGAAGACGCCCGCGACGAGGAGCCCCGTCGTGAAGCCGGAGGCCGCCGACTCCCAGTCGGGAGCGACCGCCTGCTCCAGCTCATGGAATTCGAGCTCGTTCGTGGTGTTCATGTGTTCACCTCCCTCGTTCGGTCGTAGGGCCCGCGCCGGCGGGAAGGCCGCGCGCAGGAGTCGGAGGGCGTCGTCGAGCGCCAGGCCGGGCAGCGCCGAGCTGTCCCAGCGGGCGACGATCGCGAGTGCCGCGTCGCGGAGGGCGTGGTCGGCGACGGCCGGAGCGGTGATCCCCCACCGCTCGGACCACTGGGCGCTGCCGACGACGGGGTCCGGGTCGAGCCCGAGGGGAGCGGCGAACCACTGCCAGACGGCCCGTCGTCGCGCGCGACGCTCCGGGGAGTCGCGACTCCACAGGACGGGCAGCAGCGGCATCGTCGCCGGCACCTTCCGCAGGCCCGCGCGACTGCTCACCTCGTTCGCGAGGTACCAGTGCGTCGCCGCGAAGGGATCCGCGGTCGCCGAGCGCAGCGCGCCGTGACTGTCGGCGCTCGCCGCAGCGAGCGTCGCGCGGTCGGCGCGGCGGACGAGTCCGGCGCTCTCGGCGACGCGGCCGCCGGCCTCGCCCAGCGCCCCCAGCAGTCGCCTCGACCGGTCGTCGGCGGAGTGGTCGGCGGGCGACCCGGACCGCGAGCCGATCAGTCGCAGGGCCGCCTCCGCCGCTCCCTCGAGCACGGAGGGGCGGGTCAGCGTCGCCGTGAGGTCGGCGTCGAGCACGGCGGCGTCGGCCCGGAGCGCTTCGCCGACCACGACGGAGCGGAGGCCGCCGATCTCGCGGCAGGCCGCGACGCTCGTCTCGCTGCCGGGCCCGATCGTCGTGGGCACCAGGACGAGACGAGGGACCTCCGTCGACGCGGGGAGGTCCGGGGCGAGAAGGCCGCCGTGCCTGCTCAGCAGTCCGTCGAGGCGCGATCGGAGGGCGAGGTCGGCGGCGAACAGGCGCGCCAGCGCCGCCACGTCGTGCAGCCTGCCGCCGCCGATGCCGACGAGGCGGTCGGGACGGACGGCACGGAGGGCGCGGTCGACGGTGTCGAGCAGCCGACCCTGCTCGGACGCGACGTCGAGGACGACCACCGGTCCGTGCAGTCGCTCGGGCTCGACGGCTCCGCACCGGACGAGCGCGCTGTCGAGCACGAAGAGGGTCCGCCGGGAGCCGGTGGTCGCCGCATCCGACGCCAGACCGGACCGCAGATCGGTGCTGCGGACGCTCATGCGTCGAGCGCCGCACTGATGATGCGCGGGATGTCCGCGAGGTCGTGGTCGCTGGACACCGCCGCAGGGAGGAACTGGATCCCGCCCGGCGCGGGATGCACGACCGCCCCGCGCCGCCGGATGTCCTCCACCAGGCCGAGGACCTCCTCGGCGCTGGCGACCCCCTCGATCCGCAGGGCCCGGAAGGACCCGGCACCGGAGGATCCGAGCACCCGCGGATGCGCGGACAGCGCGGTGACGGCACGGTCGAGGCCGGTGCTCACGCGCGGGAAGCCGTCGGCTCCGAGCAGCTCGGGGAGCAGCGCGAGGCTCTGCAGGACGGCGGCGCAGACCGCGGGTGTCCCCGCCTGGGTCTCCGCATGGACGAACGGGGCGTCGGCGGCGTCGATCTCGGCGAGGAGCCGCTCGCCGACGACCACGGCGGCCGCCGCGAGCGTGCCGTTCGTCAGGGCCTTCGAGAGGACCACCGCGTCGGGCGCGAACGGCCAGCGCGAGGAGGCGAGGAACGGGCCGGTGCGGCCGAAGCCGGTCGCCACCTCGTCCGCGACGACGGGGACGCCGTCCTGGGACGCGCGCTCGAGTACCGCGAGGAGTGCGTCTGAGAGCGGGCGAGCGCCGGAGCCGAGGACGGGCTCCACGACGATGCCGCAGATGCGCCGTCCCTCACGGCGGAGCAGCGACTCCAGGGCGTCCGGATCGTCGTGCGCCACGTGCCGGACCCCCGAGCGGTCGACGCCGTAGAGGTCCTGGCCCAGCTCGTCGCCGCTCAGGGCGTGGGCGCCGTAGGTGAGCCCGTGGTAGCTGCCGGACAGGCCGACGACCAGCCGGCGCTCCAGCCGCCCGAGGAGCGCGGCCCGCTGGCGGAGCAGCTTCATGACCGCGTCGTTCGCGCTGCCGCCCGAGGTGGTGAGGAGGACGCGCCGGAAGGAGGCGTGCGGGAGCGCGTCGCCGACGACCGCGAGCAGTGCCGCGGCCGCCCGCTCCGCCCAGGGGTGACTCCGCCGGAAGAGGGACAGGTAGGAGGCCTCGGTCAGAGCCGCGGCGATGGCGGCGGTGAACTCCGGCCGGCCGTAGCCGAACGGCACGTTCCACAGTCCGCTCGTGAGGTCGATCGCCTCGACGCCGTCGGCGAAGCGGATGCGTGTCCCCGTCGCGCTCACTGCCGCGACGGTCCTGGCCGCCGCCGTCGGCGAGACCAGGGGCACGAGGACCGGCGAGGCCGTCACGCTCCTCTCCGGAGGTGGACGCCCTCGTGCTCGAACCGCTCGACGAGCCGCGCGACGAAGGCCTCGTCGGCCGGCGTTCGCACCCCGTCGTCCGGGCCCTCGCTCAGCAGCCGCTCGACGACGATCGCGGTGGCAGGAGCGAGGGCGAACCGCCGCAGGGTCCGGGGCTCCACCAGGACGCGCTCGTCGCCCCGGTGCAGGAGGATCAGATCGGAGCGCGTGAGCGTCGCCACCTCCCCGTCCGGTCGGAGGGACGTTCCGAGCCCGACCACCGACCACGCCGGGCCGGTGTCGTCGGCGGCGGCGAAGGCGAGGCCGGCGCGGTACATCGCCAGCCAGGGGCGGCGCGCGATGTCGTCGGCGACATCGCCGCCCAGCGCGGCGAGCCGGTCGAGCGGACGGTACGACCTGTCGAGGGCGGCCGCGAGGCCGTCGGGGTCTCGGGCGTCGCCGAGGACCAGCCCGTCCGGACCGAGCGTCGCGACCCCGTCCCGGCCGACATCGACGGCGGCGACGGGTCCGGCAGCGGGGTCGTCCGTCAGCGGCAGACCGCTCACGGCGACCGCGGCTCCCAGGAGCTGCGGGACCAGCCGACCGGAGGCGCGGGCGGCGTCGGCGTCCTCCCGATAGGCCTGCCAGCCGTTCGCATCGCGGAGCCGTGCGGTCGTCGCACCGGTGACCGGGAGGAACGCGATCGAGGCGTAGTCCTCCGTCTGGACCCGCAGCTCGCCGAACCAGGCGACGTCTCCCGGCTCGTCGAGTCCACCGCGGTAGTCGAGGACGGCCGCGCCGTCGCAGGTCGGGGCCTCGCGGGTCGCATCGTCGTCGGTCACGCTCTCGGCCGGGAGGAGCAGGACGTCCTCCGGCCCGAGCAGTGGCTCCACCGCTCCTCGCCACCGCCGGTCGGCGAGGCGCACGACCCGTCGAGCGTCGACCCGGTCGCCGGTCACCCACTGGAGGACGGCCCGGGCGACTCCGCGTCGATCCACCGCGGTCGCTCGCGTGCCGTTGTCGGCGTCGGCGGAACGGGACGGAGTCGAGAGCGCCGTTCGCGAGCGGCGGTCGCCGCGATCGGGGGAGCGCGTCGCGTCTCCGTCGGAGCGGATCGGTCTCGGGTCGTAAGCCATACGCGGATGGTAACCGACCGAAGCTCACGTCTGTCAAGCGCGACTCGCCGACCGAATCGACGATCGCTGCTGTGCGCCACTGGCGGGGCTCGGCACGCGCCTCCGGCCCCTCCTGCCGGCGTCGGTGCTAGACATACCGGTATGAACAACGCAGCAGCAAGCAGGCGACTCCTGGGACGGCGGTGGCTGTCGTGAGATCCCGTTCCGACCTCGTCGTCCTCGTCGTGCTCGGTCTCTACGGCCTCGTCCGAGGCGTCCTCGACACCCCTGCGGTCATCGCGGCACCGAGCGCCCTCGGGATCGCGTCGCTGTGCACCTCCGCCGTGCTCCTGGTCGTGGCGATCGCAGCGCTCGCCCTCGAGCTGCGGCACAGACGGAGGAAGCGTGCCGCTGCGACCTCGCCCGCCGCCGCCCAGACGGCCCGAGAGGTCGGCGACGGGCAGTAGAGCCGGAGGCGTCAGCCCCTCGGCCGCGTCAGTACCCACCGATGCTGGTCGAGTAGCCCCGCAGTGGCGTATCGAGACCCACCGTCCTCAGAAGGGCGGTCCGCAGACTCGTCTTTCTGGCGCGGGTGGATCTCGATACGCCCGCTGCGCGGGCTACTCGATCAGCATGAACACCGCTGAGCGGGCGGCGGACGGCTCCGCACCCGTCGAGACGCCGGATCGCGGCCGCTCAGCCCGTCAGCCCCGCGATCGCGTCCAGCTCGTCCAGCGAGCCGATCCGCTGCACGCCGAGCTCGACGGCCTCCGGCGGCAGCTCGCGCCCGTGCTCGGGCCCGCCGACGCGGTCGAGCCAGACCCCGCGCAGGCCGGCGTGCGCCGCGCCGATCGCATCGGTGCCCAGCCGGTCGCCGACGTACAGCGCGTCCGCCGGAGCGACGCCGAAGCGCTCGCACGCGACGCGGAAGATCCGCGCATCCGGCTTCGTCACGCCGACCTCGCCCGACGCGACGAGGTGCTCGACCCGCTCCGTCAGACCGATCGCGTCCGTCTTGGTCGTCTGGAAGTCCACGTCGCCATTGGTGATCACGCCGATCCGGACGCCCGCCACCGCGAGCCGGTCGAGCACCGGCAGGGCGTCGTCGTGCAGCGTCCACGCCGCGACGTAGTGCCCCAGGTAGGCGGCGAACCACGCGCTCGCCTCCTCGGGCGTCAGTGCGACACCGGCGTCGGCCGCGAAGGCCGTGGCGCGGGCGCGGCGCTGCCCCTCGTAGTCGAGCTCGCCGGCGAGGTAGCGGTGGTAGTGCTCCTCCTCCAGTGCGTACCATCGCCGCTGCAGCGCGCCCGCCTCGCCCGCGTAGGCGTCGCCGAGCGACGCCGCGTACGCGACGATGCCCTCGCGCACTGCGCGGGCGTGCGCGAAGAGCGTGTCGTCGAGGTCGAAGAGGGCCAGCCGCAGCACGGTCGGCTCAGCGGCCGCGGCGCAGCAGGCCGACACGCTCGTACACGGTCGCGAGCGTGCGCTCGGCCGTCTCGGAGGCGCGGTCGGCCGCTCGAGCGAGCATCCGGTCGAGCTCGGCCGGGTCGGCGAGCAGCTCGGCGGTGCGCGCGCGGATCGGGTCGAAGGTCGCGGCGACGACCTCGACGAGGCCCTTCTTCAGGTCGCCGTAGCCGCGGCCCGCGTACTCCTGCTCGAGCGACTCGATCGTGCGGTCGGCGAGGACGGAGTAGATCGTGAGCAGGTTCGAGACGCCGGGCTTGGCGGCGCGGTCGAAGCGCACCTCCGACTCGGTGTCGGTGACGGCGCGCATGATCTTCTTCGCGGTGACCTTCGGCTCGTCGAGCACGCTCAGCAGGCCCGCGTCCGACTCCGCCGACTTCGACATCTTGGCGCCGGGGTTCTGCAGGTCGTAGATCTTCGCGGTCTCCTTCGCGATGTACGGCTCCGGCATCGCGAAGGTCGCACCGAAGCGCGTGTTGAAGCGGTTCGCGAGGTCACGGGTCAGCTCGAGGTGCTGGCGCTGGTCCTCGCCGACCGGCACGGCGTCGGTCTGGTAGAGCAGGATGTCGGCCGCCATCAGGATCGGGTAGGTGAACAGGCCGACCGAGGCCGCCTCCGCGCCCTGCTTCGCCGACTTGTCCTTGAACTGCGTCATCCGGCTGGCCTCGCCGAAGCCGGTGACCGTGTTGAGGATCCAGGCCAGCTCCGCGTGCGCCGGGACGTGCGACTGGATGAACAGCGTCGAGCGCTCCGGGTCGATGCCGGCGGCGATGTACTGCGCGGCCGTCGCGCGGGTGCGCTCGCGCAGCTCGGCGGGCTCCTGCGGCACGGTGATCGCGTGCAGGTCGACGACGCAGTAGTAGGCGTCGTAGTCGTCCTGCATCGCGACCCACTGCGTGAGGGCGCCGATGTAGTTGCCGAGGTGCAGCGAGCCCGAGGAGGGCTGCATGCCGGAGAAGATGACGGGCTTCGCGCCCGGAGTGCTGGGGGTCATGGTGAGGCCTCGTGAGTGACGGCGGCGCGGTCGGCGCCGGGGGAGAAGGGGGTCAGAGCTCGTAGTCGACGACGACCGGCGCGTGGTCGGACCAGCGGGTGTCCCAGGCGCTGGCGCGGTCGATCTCGTAGCTGCGGGCCAGGGCGGCGAGCTCCGGCGTCGCGAGCTGGTAGTCGATCCGCCAGCCGGTGTCGGTGTCGAACGCCTGGCCGCGCTGCGACCACCAGGTGTAGGGGCCGGGCACCTCGCCGGCGAAGCGGCGGCCGAGGTCGACCCAGCCCATCCCCGCTCCGGCGTTGTAGCCCTCCTCGCCCTCGGCGCCGACGAAGCGGTCGAAGTAGGCGCGCTCCTCGGGGAGGAAGCCGGCCTTCTTGACGTTGCCCTTCCAGTTCTTGATGTCGAGGGTGCGGTGGCCGACGTTGAGATCGCCCATCACCACGGCGAGCGGGTTGTGGGCCTGGAGCTGGGGGAGGCGCTCGATCATCGCGTCGAGGAAGCGCATCTTCTCGTCCTGCTTCGGCGTGCCGACGCCGCCCGAGTGCACGTAGGTGGAGACGACGGTCACGGTCCGGTCGCCGACCTCGTAGTCGGCCTCGAGCCAGCGGCCCGCGGAATCGAAGTCGTCGGCGCCGAGCGCGACCCGGTGGATCGTCGCGCGCTTGCGCGAGGCGAGCGCGACTCCGGCGCGGCCCTTGGCGGTCGCCTCGTCGTGCAGCACGTCCCACTCGTCGCCGAGCAGGCCGGTGAGGTCGTCGGTGGAGGCGCGGACCTCCTGCAGGGCGAGGATGTCGACGTCGCGGGCGGCGAGCCAGTCGCCCATGCCCTTGCGGAAGGCGGCGCGGACACCGTTGACGTTGACGGAGGCGATGCGGAGCGGCTTTCGAGTCACCGGAGCAGTCTACGGAGGACCGCCGACAGCGCGCGGCGCACGGGGGAGCGGCGCAGCGGTGCATCCCCGGGCACGCAGAAGCCGGCGGCCCCGCCCCGCGCCGCCCCCTCGGAGGAGAGGGGCGACACGGAGTCGGGACCGCCGGCGGGACCGCTCAGGACGGTCGATCGGTGCGGATCAGACGGCGACGGGGCGGGCCGTGGCCGGCTCCGGGACCTCGGCGACGATCGGAGCGCGCTTGATGCTCTTCGCGATGATCACGCAGACCGCCGTGACCACCATGCCGACGAGGATCGCGACCAGGTAGAGCAGCGGCTGCCCCACCAGTCCGGTCACCCAGATGCCGCCGTGCGGGGCACGCAGCGTCGAGCCGAACAGCGCGACGAGCGCGCCGGTGACGGCGGAGCCGATCATGGCGGAGGGGATCACGCGCAGCGGGTCGACCGCGGCGAACGGGATCGCTCCCTCCGAGATGAAGGAGGCGCCCAGCAGGTAGGCCGCCTTGCCGTTCTGGCGCTCGGCGTCGGTGAACAGGCGCTTGCGGAGCGAGGTCGCGAGGGCGAGGCCCAGCGGCGGCGTCATGCCGGCCGCCATCACGATCGCCATCACCTTGAACTGCACGGAGTTCGGGTCGCCGTCCGCGGGGACCGAGGCGAGCCCCGTGGTCGCGAAGGCGTAGGCCACCTTGTTGACCGGGCCGCCCATGTCGAACGCCATCATCAGGCCGAGGATGATCCCCAGGATGATCAGGTTGCCGCCGGTGAGGCCCGAGAGCCAGGCCGACAGTCCCTCGCTCAGCGCACGCAGCGGGGCGCCGAGGACGACGAACATCAGGAAGCCCGTGATGAAGGTCGCGATCAGCGGGATGATGACCACCGGCATCAGCGACTTGAACGCCGCCGGCAGCTTGATCCGCGAGATGTAGAGCGCCGCGTAGCCGGCGATGAAGCCGGACGCGAGGCCGCCGAGGAAGCCGGCGCCGACGGTGACCGCCACGGCGCCGCCGAGGAAGCCGGGCGCGATGCCGGGGCGGTCCGCGATGCCGAAGGCGATGAAGCCCGAGAGCACCGGCACCAGGAACGCGAAGGTCGCGCCGCCGATCAGGAACATCACTCCGGCCCAGTCGGTGATGTTGGCGATGTTGAAGCCGTTGTCGATGATCTGCTGCGGCGTGTAGCTGACGATCTGGTAGCCGCCGAAGAGGAACGACAGTGCGATCAGCAGACCGCCCGCCGCGACGAACGGGATCATGTACGAGACGCCGGTCATCAGGTTCTGGCGGATGCGCGTGCCGACGCCGACCTTCTTCGGGGCGGCGGGCGCCGCGGCCGGAGTCGAGCGGGCGGCGGACGGAGCCGTGCCGGTGCCGCGCAGGGCGAGGGCCCGGTCGAGCACCTCGTCCGGCTTCGACAGCGCCTCGGCGACGCCGACCTGGAGGATCGGCTTGCCGGCGAAGCGGTCCTTGCCGCGGATCTCGAGGTCGGCGGCGAGGATGACGACGTCCGCGGCGGCGATGTCGCCCGCGGTCATCTCGTCCGAGCCGGCGGCGCCCTGGGTCTCGACGTGGATCGGGTAGCCGCGCTTCTTCGCGGCCTGCTCGAGCGCCTCGGCGGCCATGTAGGTGTGCGCGATGCCGGCGATGCAGCTCGTCACCGCGACGAAGCGCGGGGCGCCCGTCGAGGCGGCGGCGGGAGCGTCCTGGACCTTCGCGGCGGCGCGGTCGATGACGTCCGCGGCCTTCGCGAGCGCCTCCGAGGTGCCGACCTCGAGGGTCGGCTTGCCGGCGAAGCGATCCTTGCCGCGGACCTCGAGGTCGGCGGCGAGGATCACGACGTCGGCGTCGGCGATCGTCTGGTCGGACATCGGGTCGGAGCCGGCGGCACCCTGGGTCTCGACCTGGATCTGGTAGCCCTTCTTCTTGGCGGCCTGCTCGAGGGCCTCGGCCGCCATGTAGGTGTGCGCGATGCCGGCGATGCAGCTGGTGACGGCGACGATCTTCACGAGACGACGACCTCTCGGGCGATGATGTCCGCGACTTCCTGGCCGCTGCCGGCGGCGCGGAGGGATCCGGTGAAGGACTCGTGGATCAGCTTGCGGGCGAGCTGGGCGAGGATCTTGAGGTGGGCCTGGTCGGCGCCGTCGGGGGCGGCGATGAGGAAGATCAGGTCCGCGGGGCCGTCCGGGGCGCCGAAGTCGACGCCGGACTTGGCGATGCCGACCGCGACGCTGGGCGAGACGACGTGCGAGGAGCGGGCGTGGGGGATCCCGATGCCGCCGGGCATGCCGGTGGCCATCTGCGACTCGCGGTCGCGGACGTCGGCGAGGAAGCCGTCGAGGTCGGTGACGCGGCCGGCGTCGGCGAGCGTCTTCGCGAGCTGCGCGGTGGCGTCGTCCTTCGTGGCGGCGGTGAGGTCGACGATGACCGTCGACGCCTCGGTGAGAGCAGTCATGCGCTCAGTTCTCCAATCGGGAGGGTGGGGTCGGGGTTCTCGACGACGGAGACGTCGTCGAGGCGGAGGGAGTCGGGACCCGGGGCTTCACTGCCCGGGAGGGTGACGGCGGCGGTGCCCCAGGCGACGGCCGTCCGCAGACGCTCCGCCTCCGAGGCCTCGGTCGCCGACAGGTAGCCCGCGAGGGTGCTGTCGCCGGCGCCGACGGTGCTGAGGGGCACGACGGGGGGTGCGCCCGCCCACCACGACGAGTCCGCCGTGACGAGGAGGGCGCCGTGCTCTCCGAGGCTCACGAGCGCTCGCGCGTCCGGGAGGCGGAGGAGTGTGCGGGCTCCGTCGACGACGTCGCCGACGGTCGCGAGGGAGCGGCCGAGGAGCTCCTCGAGCTCCTCGAGGTTGGGCTTCACCAGCGTCGCGGTGCCGGCCGCGATGATCGCGGTCAGCGGTGCTCCGGAGGTGTCGACGGCCAGGGGGACGCCGAAGTGGGTGGCGAGGCGGCCGAGCGCCGGGTAGAAGTCGTCGCCGAGGCCGGGCGGGACGCTGCCGCAGGCGACGAGCCAGCGCGGGCCGGCGACGACGTGGTCGCAGATCAGAGCGGAGAGCGCCTTCGCCTCCTCCGGCGTGACGGCCGGGCCGGGCTCGTTGATCTTGGTGGTCCGGCCGGTCGCGTCGTCGACGACGGTGATGTTGGTGCGGATCGGCTCGGCGATCGCGGCGCTGGCGGAGGCGACTCCGGCCGCCTCGAGCATGGTGCGCAGGTCGAGGCCGGTCGAGGCGTCGGCCGGGTAGATCGCCGTGGCCTCGACGCCGTTGCGGGCGAGGGCCCTGGCGACGTTGACGCCCTTGCCGGCCGGGTCGCGGCGCACTCCGTGGGCGCGGTTGACCTCGCCGACGGCGAAGCCGCTCGTCGACAGGGTGACGTCGATGCTGGGGTTGGCGGTGACGGTGACGATCATGCGCGGACGACCTCCGGGCCGGCCGATTCGATGTCGTCGGCGAGCTCGTCGTCGACCCCTCGATCGGTGATGACGGTGTCGATCGCGGACAGCGGGGCGACGTGCCCGAAGTCCTGGCGACCGAACTTGGAGTGGTCGGCGAGGACGACGACCCGGCGCGCGGCGGCGATGAGCGCGGTCTTGACGACGGCCTCGTCGAGGTCGGGGGTGGTGAGCCCCCGCTCCCGGCTGATGCCGTTCGTGCCGATGAAGGCGACGTCCACCGAGACGGTGGGGATCACCTGGGCGACCCACGGCCCGACGGCGGCCTGCGTGACGCCGCGCAGGTGCCCGCCGAGCAGGTGCAGGTCGATGTTGGGCCGGCCGACGAGCGCCACCGCGACAGGGAGGGAATGGGTGACGACCGTCAGCCGGCGGTCCAGGGGGAGCAGCTCCGCGAGGCGGACCGTGGTGGTCCCGGCGTCGATGGCGATCGAGCCGCCGTCGGGGACCTCGGCCAGCGCGGCGGTGGCGATGCGGTCCTTCTCCGCGGCGAGGTGGCCCTCGCGGGCGGCGACCTCGGGCTCGATGCCGAGGCGCTCGACGGGGATGGCCCCGCCGTGGGCTCGGCGCAGGAGGCCGCGCTTCTCCAGGCTGGTGAGATCGCGCCGGATCGTCTCGGGCGTGACCGCGAGGGACTGCGCGAGGTCGCGGACATCGACCCGCCCGTCGGTGCGGGCGCGGTCCAGGATCGCCTGGTGCCGCTCCGGTGCGTACATGTGGACTCCGTCGTCTCGCGAGATGCTACGCCTCGTCCGCGGTGTCGGTGTCGACCTCGGATCTGCGTTTACATCTTTTTAGACCCGTTCGTGTCCGCTGTCAACAGAAACGGACATATTCGTCGGGCGTCGTTCCGCTCGGGGGCTCCGACGCCGCATCGGCGTCGAGGAGAGCGCGCGTCGCGGAGAGCGCGCGTCGCGGACAGCGACTGTCGCGGAGTCAGGCGGCCGCGTCGGCCAGCTCGTCCTCGAGGCGCGAGAGCTGCTTCTCCAAGCGTCGGCGCTTGAGCAGCGAGGCGTCCGGCAGGGCGGCGCGCAGGCGCTCGCGCTCCGCCTCGGCGAGGGTGCGGCGGGCGAGGCGCAGCTGCTCCTCGCGCTCGCGCTCGATCTCGTCCGGCGTGCGCTTGCGCGCCGAGATGCCGGCGTCGCTCATGCCCACCGAGATCCAGGAGGCGACGATCAGGATCACCTGGCAGACCAGGTTGAACCAGATCAGCAGACCGATCAGGACGGCGAAGGAGGCGAGCAGCGGGTTGCGCGAGGCGCCGCCGAGCAGTTGCGTCCCGAGGACCTTGAGCGCGCCGAGCGCGATCCCGCCCATCAGCGCGCCGACCCAGAGGTTCTTCCACGGGATCGGGATGCCGCTGAGGATCCGGAACGAGCCGGCGAGCGTCGCGGTGTCGAGCGCGAGCATGATCAGCAGGCCGACGACGGTGCCGGTGACCCGGCCGAGGGTCGAGTCGCTGCCGATCCCGAGGACGTCGAACGCGACGTCGACGAACGAGGTCGAGAAGACCGAGAGCGCCGCGGAGACGACGAGGACGGCGCCGAAGACGAGCGCGAGCCCCGCGTCCTTGAGCTTGAGCAGCACGAACAGGACGGTCGGACCGGGCAGGGAGAACAGGATCCGCACCGCCTGGCGGAGGCTGCCGAGGAAGTTGAGCGCCGTCCAGAGCAGACCGGCGGCGGCGATCACTCCGGTCCAGCCGAGGATCGTGGAGTCGAGCAGCGTGTCGATGGAGACCAGCGAGTTCTTGTCGCCGATCAGCCCGGGCACCGAGCTGGTGAGCAGCTGCAGGAGCGAGTCGCGCAGCGCCGCGTTGTCCCGCAGGACGAAGCCGAAGACCGCGAAGAAGACGAACAGCGCCGCGAAGATCGCGAACAGCGCCTGGAAGGCGAGCCCCGACGCGAACAGCGGCCCGCCGCTCTCGGAGTAGTGCAGCATCACCCGCACCGGACGCGTCCGCATGATCCGCTCGAACAGCGCCGGGATGCCGCGCGGTGCCTCGGTCGCCGCCTCCGTCATGCCCTCCAGCGTAGAGGCGCCGGGCGCGGCTCCGAGACGCACGCCTCCGCCGCGCGCGGCGACGCGACCTCCGGCTCGCGGGGTCGCCTCCGGCTCGTCGGATGCCGCACATCCGACGTGCCGGAGCAGTTCCTGCGTGCCGGACCTCGGCGGCGCGACCTCCGGCTCGCAGAATCACCTCCGGCTCGTGGAAACACCTCCGGCTCGTGGAATGCCGCACATCCGACGTGCCGGAGCAGTTCCTGCGTGCCGGACCTCGGCGGCGCGACCTCCGGCTCGCGGAATCACCTCCGGCTCGTGGAATCACCTCCGGCTCGTGGACTGCCGCACATCCGACGTGCCGGAGCAGTTCCTGCGTGCCGGACCTCGGCGGCGCGACCTCCGGCTCGCGGAATGATCCTCGGCTCGTGGAATTGCTTGCATCCCGCGTGCCGAGGTGGTTTCCGCGTGCCGAAGCTCGTCCGCGCGACCTCCGGCTCGCGGAATCGCCTCCGGCTCGTCGTCCTGCGCGCTTCTGACGAGCCGAGGCTCGTCTCGCGTGCCGAGGCGTCGACGCCGTCACGTCCGGCTCGCGGAACGATCCTCGGCTCGTGGAATCGCGGACTTCCGGCGTGCCGGAGCTGTTTCCGCGTGCCCGACCTCGTCCGCGGGACCTCCGGCTCGCAGAATCACCTCCGGCCCGTCACTCCGGCCGATTCTGACGTGCCCGAGCGCTTTCCGCGTGCCCGAACGGCCCCGACGCGACCCTCGGCTCGTGGAAGGACCTCCGGCTCGCGGAAGCACGCCCCTCCTGCGTGCCGGAGCCTGTTCCGCGTGCCGGAGCATCGGCGCGGCCGGCCGGTGGTCGCGCGACGACCTCGGCTTCCTCAAGCCGTGCGCCTCTGATCGTCACTGGACGGGTGCTCGCGCCGGGCGGGCGGGGCTCAGCGGAGCGGGCCGCGGGCGCGGACCGCGAGGATGCTGTCGCGGGTGCGCGGCCAGTGATGCATCACGTCCGGGTAGGTGAAGCGGAGCGTCGTGTACCCGCGCTCGGCTGCTGCGCGGTCGCGATCCCGGTCTCGCTGGAAGGCGTGGGGGTCGTCGTGCCAGGCCCGACCGTCGATCTCGAGGAGCAGCCACCCGTCGATCACCAGGTCGACCCTGCCGACGCCGTCGATCTCGACCTGGATGTCGCACCTGATGCCGAGCGGATGCAGGCGGACCCGAGTGACCGACTCCGTCCCGGACTCCGACCGGGCGTCGACGAGCTCCGCGACGACGGCGAAGCGACGGGGCAGCGCCGCCAGCGCCTGGGCGAGACCATCGGCCCCGATGAGGCGCAGGCGCAGACACGAATCGGCGACGGCGACGGCGAGCTCGAGAGGCTGGCAGAGGAAGACCTGGGTCAGCGCCTCGATGCGCGTCGTCCGGATGGAGCGGTACTCCGCCGGCCGTGCACGGCGACTCCAGTGCGCGACCACGTCGTCGCCCAGTTCTCGCGGCCGCGGGCGCGAGCTGGAGGTGATGGAGAGATGGAGTCGGGTGTCGGGCGGGCGGAAAGCGCCTGCCTCCGCCAGCAGCGAGATGCAGGACAGCGACCCGCAGGCCTCCGCCGCGCGCAGCTCCTCCGCCGACGCGTGCGGCGACGCGTACCAACCGCGCCTGATGCGGCGCAGCGCCCCCGATCGCACGGCGGCCGTGGCGTCGACGCCGACCGCGTGAAGGTAGCCGATGTGGTGCACTCCGTACTGCATGCGCCGACTCTGCCGTCGGACGGCGATCCGTGCGGACCTGATCGCCCGTTCGGTGGAGAGCTCGCGCTCACCGTGGACTGTGGAGGAGACGACCGGCGATCGAGGGCCGGCTCCGAGGACGTCGGGCTCGCGATTCGGGGTCCGGCTCGTCGATCCGCCGTCGTCGGGCGTGCCCGAGCCGTTTCCGCGTGCCGGAGGTGGCGCGGGCGATGTTCGGCTCGTGATTCCGAGTCGGGCTCGTTGATTCACCGGTTTCGAACGTGCCGAAGCCGTTTCTCCGTGCCGGAGGCGGCGTGGGCGATGTTCGGCTCGTGATTCCGGGTCGGGCTCGTTGATTCGCCGGTTTCGAACGTGCCGAAGCCGTTACCGCGTGCCGGAGGTGGCGCGGGGGATGTTCGGCTCGTGATTGCGAGTCGGGCTCGCCGATCGGCCGGATTGTGGCGTGCCGGAGCTGCTTCCACGTGCCGAAGGTAGACCGCCGGGCCCGGGGACGACGAACGGCCCGCCGGATCCGAGGATCACGACGGGCCGAACGGGGGACGAAGCGTCAGGCGCGGCCGCGGATGACGGCCTGCTTCACCTCGGCGATCGCCTGGGTGATCTGGATGCCGCGGGGGCAGGCCTCGGTGCAGTTGAAGGTCGTGCGGCAGCGCCAGACGCCCTCCTTGTCGTTGAGGATGTCCAGGCGGGCTCCGCCGGCGTCGTCGCGCGAGTCGAAGATGAAGCGGTGCGCGTTGACGATCGCGGCGGGGCCGAAGTACTGCCCGTCCGTCCAGAACACGGGGCAGGACGACGTGCACGCCGCGCAGAGGATGCACTTGGTGGTGTCGTCGAAGCGGGCGCGGTCGGCGACCGACTGCACGCGCTCCTTGCCCTTGGTGGGCGGGGTGTTCGCGATCAGGAACGGCTGCACCTCGCGGTAGGAGGCGAAGAACGGCTCCATGTCCACGACGAGGTCCTTCTCGAGGGGCAGGCCCTTGATCGCTTCGATGTAGATCGGCTGCGAGATGTCGAGGTCCTTGATCAGCGTCTTGCAGGCCAGGCGGTTGCGGCCGTTGATCCGCATCGCGTCGGAGCCGCAGATGCCGTGTGCGCAGGAGCGGCGGAAGGTCAGCGAGCCGTCCTGGTCCCACTTGATCCGGTGCAGCGCGTCGAGGACGCGGTCGGTCGAGAACATCTCGACGTCGAAGTCCTGCCAGCGCGGCTCGGTGTCCTGCTCCGGGTCGAAGCGGCGGATGATGAACGTGACGGTGAACGCCTCCGGGGCCGCGGGGGCGGCGGGGGGCTGCTCGAGAGTGGCGGACGACACGACTAGTACTTCCTCTCCATCGGCTGGTACCGGGTGATCACGACGGGCTTCCAATCGAGGCGGATGTGGTCGCCCGCGTCGGAGGAGTGGGCGTCACCGGAGAGGTACGCCATCGTGTGCTGCATGTAGTTCTCGTCGTCGCGCTTGGGGAAGTCGTCGCGCATGTGGCCGCCGCGGCTCTCCTTGCGGTTCCGGGCGGAGTAGACGACGACCTCGGCGAGGTCGAGGAGGAAGCCGAGCTCGACGGCCTCCAGGAGATCGGTGTTGAAGCGCTTGCCCTTGTCCTGCACCGAGATGTTGCGGAACCGGTCGCGCAGGCGCTGGATGGTGCCGGTGACCTGCTCGAGCGACTCGTCGGTGCGGAACACCTGGGCGTTCTTGTCCATCTCGTCCTGCAGCTCCTTGCGGATCGAGGCGATCCGCTCGGTGCCGGTGGCGCCGCGGAGCGAGGCGAGCATGTCGCGGATCGCGCCGGCGGGGTTCTCGGGCAGGGGAGTGAAGTCGACGGTCTGCGAGTAGTCCGCGGCGTTGTTGCCGCTGCGCTTCCCGAAGACGTTGATGTCGAGCAGCGAGTTGGTGCCGAGGCGGTTCGAGCCGTGCACCGAGACGCAGGCGCACTCGCCGGCGGCGTAGAGGCCGGGGACGACGGTGGTGTTGTCCGAGAGGACCTCGGCCTTGACGTTGGTCGGGATGCCGCCCATCGCGTAGTGCGCGGTCGGCATGACCGGCACCGGCTCGACGACCGGGTCGACGCCCAGGTAGGTGCGGGCGAACTCGGTGATGTCCGGGAGCTTCGTCTCGAGCACCTCGGCTCCGAGGTGGGTGCAGTCCAGCAGCACGTAGTCCTTGTGCGGGCCGGCGCCGCGGCCCTCCGCCACCTCCTGGACCATGCAGCGGGCGACGATGTCGCGCGGCGCGAGGTCCTTGATGGTGGGGGCGTAGCGCTCCATGAAGCGCTCGCCCGAGGCGTTGCGGAGGATCGCACCCTCTCCTCGCGCTCCCTCGGTGAGGAGGATGCCGAGCCCGGCGAGGCCGGTCGGGTGGAACTGGAAGAACTCCATGTCCTCGAGGGGGAGGCCCTTGCGCCAGATGATGCCGACGCCGTCGCCCGTGAGGGTGTGCGCGTTCGACGTCGTCTTGTAGATCTTGCCGAAGCCGCCGGTGGCGAAGATGATCGCCTTCGCCTGGAAGACGTGCAGCTCGCCGGTCGCCAGCTCGTAGGCGACGACGCCGGACGGCTTGTTGACGCCGTCGACCTCGGTCATCACGAGGTCGAGCACGTAGAACTCGTTGTAGAAGTTGATGCCCAGGCGGACGCAGTTCTGGAACAGCGTCTGCAGGATCATGTGGCCGGTGCGGTCGGCCGCGTAGCAGGCCCGGCGCACGGGCGCCTTGCCGTGGTCGCGGGTGTGCCCGCCGAAGCGGCGCTGGTCGATCTTGCCGTCCTCGGTGCGGTTGAACGGGAGGCCCATGTTCTCGAGGTCGATGACCGCGTCGATGGCCTCCTTCGCGAGGATCTCCGCCGCGTCCTGGTCGACCAGGTAGTCGCCGCCCTTGACGGTGTCGAAGGTGTGCCACTCCCAGCTGTCCTCCTCGACGTTCGCGAGGGCGGCGGCCATGCCGCCCTGCGCCGCGCCGGTGTGCGAGCGCGTCGGGTACAGCTTGGAGATGACGGCGGTCTTCGCCTTGGGCCCGGCCTCGATCGCGGCGCGCATGCCCGCTCCGCCGGCTCCCACGATCACCACGTCGAACTGGTGGTAGTGGACGCCGTCGGCGCCGAGGGTCTGGGTGAAGGCGCTCTGATCAGCGCCGCCGCTGTGGACGTGGCCTGGTGTGCTCACTGGGTTACTGCTCCGTTGAACGGGGTGGAAGGGCGGGAGTGGGGGAGGGGCGCTCCCGGTGGCGTGGCGGTGCCGCGCGGTCAGACCGCGCGGCACCGGGCGCCTAGGCGGCGCAGAAGGAGGGCAGCAGGCTCGGGTCCCCGCCGGTGGGGCAGGGGTTGAAGCCGAAGACGACGTAGGTGCCGAGCGCGATCAGCGCGACGACCGAGACGACGATGCCGCCCTTGAAGACGCGGGCCAGCAGCGGCGAGGTCGCGTAGTCGTTCACCAGCGTGCGCATGCCGTTGCCGCCGTGGATGAGCGCGAGCCAGAGCATCGCGACGTCCCACCACTGCCAGAACGGGTTGGCGAGCTTGCCGCCGACGAAGCCGAAGTCGATGGCCTTGATGCCGTCGCCGAGCAGGAGGTTGAAGATCAGGTGCCCGAAGATCAGGACGATCAGCACGACGCCGGAGGCGCGCATGTAGATCCAGCCCCACTTCTCCCAGTTGGTGCCGGAGGAGCGGGTCGGGACGTGCGGAGTCCGCGGTGCGGCGACGGTGCTCAATGGGCACCTCCCTCGCTGAAGACGTTGATGAGGTGGCGGGGTGCGAAGCCGAGCATCAGCACGACCCACAGGCCGATGACGACCCAGAAGAGCAGGCGCTGGTGGCGGGTGGCCCAGCTCCAGAAGTCGACCAGGATGATGCGCAGGCCGTTCATGGCGTGGAACGCGATCGCGGCCACGAGGCCGGTCTCGCCGAGGCCCATGATCGGGTTCTTGTACTGGGCGATGACCGCGTTGTACGCCTCGGGGCTCACGGCGATGAGGGCCGTGTCGAGGACGTGCACGAGGAGGAAGAAGAAGATGGCGACACCGGTGATCCGGTGCAGCACCCACGACCACATGCCTTCGCGACCGCGGTAGAGGGTTCCGGCCGGACGGCGGATCTTCCCCTGCTTCCGGGGTGCGAGGGTTTGAGCAGCTGAAACTGACACGAACAACCCTCCCTGGTTGACTGCTCCGTCGGCCTGACCGGACCCGCGACTCGAGGACGCGGGCGGGGCGGAGGAGCGGCGAGAACACTCGCTCGACGATTCTAAGCGCCGGGCCCGATCGCCGCGGCTTAGGCGAGCCTTAGCTGCCGCGGGCCATCGACACGGGTGCGCCGACCGTCGCGTAGTGCGCGAGGAGCTCGTCCGTGAGCGCGCTCCAGGTGCGGTGCAGCACGCGGCGCCGGCCCGCTTCGCCGAGCCGGGAGCGGAGCTGCGGGTCGCCCAGGAGCCGCTCGACCTGCCGACGGAGATCGGAGTCGCTCTCCGGCGCGTAGAGCAGTCCGTCGACCCCGTGCTCGATCAGATCGGTCGGGCCGCCGGCGTGCGGGGCGACGACGGCGGTGCCCGAGGCCTGCGCCTCCTGCACGGTCTGCCCGAAGGTCTCCTCGGTGCCGGTGTGCACGAAGACGTCCAGCGCCGCGAAGACCGCGGGCAGGCGCTCGCCGTCGAGCCGTCCGAGCATCCGCGCCGAGGAGCCGAGCGCCGCCGCGACCCGGGAGGAGGAGGGTCCGTAGCCGCCGACGACCAGGTCCGCGCCCGGAAGAGAGGAGAGGGACGCCAGGCGCTCGACCCGCTTCTCGGGGGAGAGGCGGCCGATGTAGCCGACGAGCGCGTCGCCGGCGGCGACAGGCGCCCGCACCTCGGCGGCGTAGGGGGAGGAGCGCATCCGCGGGTGGAAGCGGTCGCTCTGCACGCCGCGCCCCCAGAGCGCGGTGCGCTCGATCCCGGCGGCGGCGAGGTCGTCGAGCGCGCTGGTCGAGGGGGCGAGGGTGAGGTCGGCGCCCGCGTGGATCTGACGGATCACCCGCCAGGCCAGGGCCCGGGCGCCGCGGATGCCGTAGCGGGCGGCGAAGCGCGCGACGTCGGTCTGGTAGATCGCGACGCTGGGCACGCCGAGCCGGTTCGCGGAGGCGATGGCGCGCGCCCCCAGAAGGAAGGGCGAGGCGACGTGCACGACGTCGGGTTCGAAGTCGGCGAGCTCGCGGGTGAGCGCGAGCGTCGGGATCCCGACGGGGAAGTCGCGGTAGGCGATCGCCGGGTGCTCGACGACGCGGTGGCCGGCGTAGTGCCCGGGCGCACCCGCGGCAGGGCAGACGACGAGGGCCTCGATCCCGCGCGCCGCGAACTCGTCGAGGACCCGGAGGACGCTCGTGGTGACACCGTTCAACGACGGGAGGAAGCTCTCCGTGACGACCGCGACTCTCACCATCCGGACGCTACGGGCGCCGTGTGAACGCGGGAGCGCGCCCGGGTGAACGGACGGACACGTCCGGGCGCCCTTGTATCCTGCGGACATGACATCACCTGAGACCGATGGCCGCGCCCCGCTCGACCGCTTCTACAGCGTGATCCCGGCAGGCGGGATCGGCTCGAGGCTGTGGCCGCTCTCCCGGGCCGACGCCCCCAAGTTCCTGCACGACCTCACCGGCTCGGGCCAGACCCTGCTCCGCGACACCTGGGACCGCCTCGCGCCGATCTCGGGCGCCGACCGCATCATGGTCGTCACCGGCCGTGCGCACCGCGCCGCCGTGGAGCGCCAGCTCGAGAACCTCGAGGACCTCAACGTCGTCCTCGAGAGCGAGCCGCGCGACTCCTCCGCCGCGATCGGCCTCGCCGCCGCGATCCTCGAGCGCCGCGAGCCCGGCGTGATCATCGGCTCGTTCGCGGCCGATCACGTGATCAGCGGTCAGCACCTCTTCCACGACGCGGTCGCGGAGGCGGTCGTCGCCGCCGACGCCGGCTACATCGCGACCATCGGCATCACGCCGACCGAGCCCGCGGTGGGCTTCGGCTACATCCGCACCGGCGCCCACCTCGGCATCGAGGGCGCCGCGCACACGCTCGCCGTCGACTCCTTCGTCGAGAAGCCCGACGCCGAGACCGCCCGCACCTACGTCCAGAGCGGTCAGTACCTCTGGAACGCCGGCATGTTCATCGCCCGCGCCGACCGCCTGCTCGAGGAGCTCGGCCGCTCGAAGCCGAAGCTGCTCGCCGGTCTGCTCGAGCTCGCGGAGGCGTGGGACACCCCGGAGCGCGGCGCGGTCGTCGACCGCATCTGGCCGGGCCTCGAGAAGATCGCGATCGACTACTCGGTCGCCGAGCCGGCCGCCGCGGAGGGCAAGCTCGCCGTCGTCCCCGGCCACTTCTCCTGGGACGACGTCGGAGACTTCGCGTCGATCGCGAAGCTGCACGCGAGCGGCCTGCGCTCCGACCTGGCGATCCTCGGCGAGGACGCCCGCGTCCTGGCCGACTCCGCCACCGGCATCGTCGTCAGCGGCGGCAACCGCACCATCGCGCTGATCGGCGTGAAGGACATCGTCGTCGTCGACACCCCCGACGCCCTCCTCGTCACCACCACCGAGAACGCCCAGAAGGTGAAGGGCGTCGTCGACGCCCTCCGCCTCTCGGGCCGCACCGACGTCCTCTAGCTGTAGTTCCCCGTGAGGTTGTGGACGCGTTCTGCGGGGGTTGATCCGCCGATTCCGGTGTGGGGTCGGTGGT
>NZ_JALGRS010000017.1:0-76374 GCF_022815565.1 Rathayibacter sp. VKM Ac-2926
AACCACAACGAGCCAGCCACAAGATCCTTTCCCCGCCCTGCACTGGCGCCGAAGGCGCCCCCTCCGCTCGATACGCCGCGTTCCGCGGCTACTCGACCAGCATGTGCTTCCGCGTTCCGCGGCTACTCGACCAGCATGTGCTTCCGCGGTCAGCGGCGGGCCCGGCGGCGCAGGACGACGCCGAGCGCGGCGAAGGCGACGGCCATGACGAGGCCGCCGATCAGGAAGGGGGTGCTGCCGATCGCGGTGCCCCAGGCGGCGAGAGCCGCCCAGAGCGCGGCGAGGACGAAGGCGGTCGGGGGAGTCATCGTCGTCCTCATCCGTCGATCCAACCCCCTCCGTCTTGGATTCGCGACGCCGGGCGCCATCGATCCGTCAGGAACGGCGGTGTTGGCGCGAGTCGGGCGACCATTGGTGACGGGTCGGCGCGGAGCGGCGGCGGGTCAGCCGACGGTGACCGGGGCGGCCGACGGGCGGCGCCCCTCCTTCATCCAGACGAAGAAGCCGAGCAGGGTGAAGGCGCCGTAGAAGACGTACATCAGGCCGGAGGCGTAGTAGCCGGCCGAGAAGAGCAGCGGGACGCCGACGATGTCGACGGCGACCCAGATCAGCCAGAACTCGACCCAGCCCTTGGCCATGCCGTAGGTGGCGAGCAGCGAGCCGACGAAGATCCAGGCGTCGCTCCAGACCGGCTCGTAGGAGCCGAGCGCGCGGAACACGGGGGTGAGGATCGCGGTGCCGCCGACCATGCCGAGCACCAGCAGTCCGCGGGTGCGCCAGGAGGCCCAGCGCGGCGAGATCAGCGTTGTCGCGTCGCTGGGGCGGTGCGTCCAGCGGTACCAGCCGTAGATGCTGACGATGATGAACATGATCTGGCGGCCGGCCTGGCCGAGCAGGTTCACGGGGTTCGGGGTGTCGAACAGCGCGCCCATGAAGACGGTGAAGAGCAGCGCGTTGCCGACGAGGCCGACGGGCCACGCCCAGACCTTGCGCCGCATGCCGCCGAGGGCGCTCAGCAGGCCGAAGACGTTGCCGATGACCTCGCGCCAGAGCACCGTCTGGTCGCCGATGACGATCTGCGCGTCGAACAGCCAGTCCACGATCTGCACGGGGAGCCTCCATCGGGCGTGTCGGAGCCCACCCGTGCAACCTCCGGCGGGGCACGGTCATTCCGCGTGGCGCCGATTCGACGGTCACCGGTCCGTTATGCAGGGGTCCCGTCCGTTGTGCAGGCGATCCGGCACGGGGAGCGCGTGCCGAGTGGGCCCTCCGCGGGTTCTGCGCGCGATCACCTGCAGATCGGACCGGGTCCCGCCCGCCGTGCGCGCTGTGGTCCGTTGTGCAGGTGATCTTGTACCGGGAGCGGCTGCCGGGCGGACGTCAGCGCGTTGTGGGCGCGTTCGCCTGCAGATCGGACCTAGGGGCTGCTCGGGGTGGGTGGCGGTCCGTTGTGCAGGTGATCTTGTACCGGGAGCGGCTGCTGGGTGGACGTCAGCGCGTAGTCGGCAGGATCGCCTGCAGATCGGACGCGGGTCGGCAGGACCTCCGCGGGCTACGCGGCGACGAGCGAGTGCTCCGCCAGCAGTGCGACCGAGCGCAGGCGGGCGGGCGTCGCGAGCGAGGCGTGGGCGACGATGACCTCGTCGGCCTCCGCCGAGCGCGCGAACTCGGCCACGTAGTCCGCGACCTGCTCGCCGGTGCCGACGCCGGTGTAGTGGGTCATGCTCGCGACGTGCGCGCCGACCGGGGCGGTCAGCAGGTGGTCGAGCTCCTCCTCGGAGAACTGCTGGTCGACCGGGATCTGGCCGCTCTGGCGCAGGAGCATCATCAGGCGCGCGCGCTTCATCTGCGCGAACTGCTCCTGGGCGTCCTCCTCGCTGTCGGCGGCGATGGCGTTCACTCCGGCGATCACGTAGGGGGCGTCCAGCTGCTCCGAGGGGCGGAAGCCGCGGCGGTACTCGGCGACGGCCTGGTGCAGCGCATCCGGCGCGAAGTGCGAGGCGAAGGCGTACGGCAGGCCGAGGGCGGCGGCCAGCTGGGCGCCGAAGAGCGACGAGCCGAGGATGTAGAGGGGGACGCGGGTGCCGGCGCCGGGTGTCGCGCTGACGCCGGGGATGCGGGACTCGCCGGCGAGGAAGCCCTGCAGCTCGAGGACGTCCTGCGGGAAGCGCTCGGACGAGTCGTGCTCGCGGCGCAGGGCGCGGAAGGTGGCCTGATCGCTGCCGGGGGCACGGCCGAGGCCGAGGTCGATGCGGCCCGGGTGCAGCGTCTCGAGGGTGCCGAACTGCTCCGCGATGGTCAGCGGGGAGTGGTTGGGCAGCATGACGCCGCCGGAGCCGAGGCGGATGGTCGAGGTCTGCGAGGCGACGTGGGCGATCAGCACGGAGGTGGCGCTCGACGCGATCGAGGCCATGTTGTGGTGCTCGGCGTACCAGACCCGCCGGTACCCGCTCCGCTCGGCCTGCTGCGCCAGAGCGACGGAGGCGGCGAAGCTGTCGCGCGCGGTCTCTCCGGGGGCGATGGGGGCGAGGTCGAGGATCGAGAGGGGAACGGTCATGAGAGAGCCAACGCGGGCGGCGGCCTCCGTGTTCCCGCGGCGGCGGTATCGGGTGGTCGGTTGCCCGGGGAGTCGGCTCCGGCTCGTGGAACCGGCTCGGGCTCGCAGGATCAGCCTGTTCTGGCGTGCCGAAGGTGGCTTCGCGTGCCGGACGTGCCGGGGTGGCCGTCGGGCGACCTTCGGCTCGTGGTTTCGACTCGGGCTCGCGGGATCTGCAGTTTCGAGCGTGCCGGAGGTGGATTCGCGTGCCGGACGTGCCGGGGTGGCCGTCGGGCGACCTTCGGCTCGTGGTTTCGACTCGGGCTCGCGGGATCTGCGGTTTCGAGCGTGCCGGAGGTGGTTTCGCGTGCCGGAGGTTCGGGTGTGGCCGGTGGGTCGACCTTCGGCTCGCGATTCCTGCTCCGGCTCGCGGGATCTGCAGGTTCCGGCGTGCCGCGGGTGGTTCCGCGTGCCGGAGGTGCGGAGGCGGCAGGGGCGGCGGCGCGGGGCTCGCGCAGAACATCAGCTGGGCGACGGTCTCATCTCCCATCAGCGATGAGTCCGGCTCTCAGCTGATGTCGTGCGGAGGACCGCGGCCGCACCCCCGCGCGGATCCGCCCGGTCAGCCCTCGATCGGCAGCAGGATGCCCTTCACCGTCTCGTCGGTGGCCAGGAACTCCTGCACGGCCGGGTCCTGGAAGGCGGCGACGAGCTTCTCGATGTTGGCGGTGTCCTTGTACTTCGAGCCGATGGTGAGCTGGCCGGCGAAGTCGTCGGGGGCCTGGGGCGCGAAGATCTGCTTCTCGATCGGGATGTCGGCGGCGAGGTAGTACTCGGTGTAGCCGACGGCGGCATCGAGGTCGGGCAGGGCGCGGGACTGGGCGGCGAAGTCGAGCAGCGTGAACTGCAGGTTCTTCGGGTTCGAGGCGATGTCGTCCTGGGTCGCGGTGCCGGGCTCCGTGCCCTCCTTCAGCGTGATCAGGCCGGCCGACTGCAGCAGCCAGAGGCCCTGCGCCTCGTTCGCCGGGTCGGAGTAGAGCGAGACCGTGCCGCCGTCGGGGATCTCGGAGACGTCGCCGTACTTGTCGCTCCAGAGCCCGAAGCCCCAGCGGAAGACGGGCGTCGCCGCCTCCTCCTCGAAGTCGGGGTTGGCCTCGAGCACCTGGCCGAGCCAGAGCTCGTGCTGGTAGACCGTCGCGGCGACCTCGCCCTCGCTCACCGCGCGGTTGATCGTGTTGCTGTCCGAGAGGCCCTTGAAGGCGACCGTGATGCCGTAGCGCGGCGCCACCTCCTCCGCCACGAAGTCCACCAGCGCCTGCTCCGAGGCGTTGCCCTCGGCCGTCGCGACGTAGAGGGTCGCGCCCTCCTGCTCGTTCGCCGAGACGGCGGGCGACAGCAGCGGCACGGCGACGACCGCGCCGACGCCGACCACGACGACGGCGGCACCGGCGATCCAGGGCCAGCGGCGCTTCTTCTTCAGCTCGAAGCCGAGGTCCTCGACGCCGGACTTCGCAGGGCCGGACTTCGCAGGGCCGGACTTCTCGGTGCCGGAATTCTCGGAGCGGGGGTTCTCAGGGCCGTGGTTCTCAGTGGACATGGCAGTGCCTTTCGAGCGGTCGCGGCCGGGCGGCGGCGCGCGGGAGGGACGCCCGGGCGGAGGGCCCGGGGCGGGATCAGGGGAGCTGCGGCTAGACCGTGACGGCGACGCGCGGGGTGCGCCGGGACCGGGAGGCGCTCGGCGTGGTCGCGCGGACCAGGGCGTCGCCGGTGAGCTGCACGACGGCGACGGTCGCGACGAGGATGACGATGGTCGCGAGCATCACGGTGGTGTCGAAGCGCTGGTAGCCGTAGGTGACGGCGACGTAGCCGATGCCGCCCGCGCCGATCGTGCCGGCGATGGCGGAGTACTCGATCATCGCGATGGTGTTGATGGTGAGGCCGCCGAGGATCTGCGGCACCGCCTCGCTGAGCTGCGCCGAGCGGATCACCTGCAGCCGCGACGCTCCGGAGGCGCGGGCGACCCGGGTCAGCGCGAGCGGCACGCTGCGCAGCGCGTTCTCGACGATGCGGGTGAAGAAGGCGATGCCGGCGATCGACATCGGCACGACGGCGGCCGCGATGCCGATGTTGGTGCCGGTTATCAGCCGGGTGAACGGCATGATCGAGGCCATCAGGATGAGGAACGGCAGCGACCGGCCGATGCTGATGATCCAGCTGAGGCTCTGGTGCGCGGCGCGGTTCTCGAACAGGCCGCCCGGAGCGAGGTTGTGCACGGCGGCGCCGAGCGGGACGCCGACGAGCACGACGATCAGCATCACGATGCCGACCATGATCAGCGTCTCGCCGAGCGCGGGGAGGACGAGCGCGGGGATGTCGGCGAGCGGGACCTTGTTGTCGAGGCGCAGGGCGCCGAGGGCGTGCACAGTGTCGAGGTGCAGCGCACCGAGGGCCGCCGAGGAGATGAGCGCGCTCATACCGCCGCCTCCTCGACGAGGGCGTCCGACCGGACCGCGCCCCGCCGCACCGACAGCCCGAGAGCGTCGGCGGCGTGCGCGAGCCGGCGCTCCTCGACCGGCCCGAGGCCGATCGTCGCGTGGCCGACGGCGCGTCCGTCGACCGTCTCGATGGCCGCGCCGAGCAGCGCGACCGGACCGACCGCGTCGGACAGCCGCGTCACCCAGTCGGCCGGCACTCCGTCGCGGGCGTAGCCGACGACCCACTCGTCGAGCCCCGCGCCCGGCAGCACCGACGGGCGCACCGGGTTGAGCGCGAGTCCGAGCGGCGAGGACGCGTCGCGCAGCAGGTCGACGAGGCGCCCCGACTCCACGATGCGGCCGTGATCGAGGCGCGCGACGGAGTCGGCGACCTGGCGGACCGTCTCCATCTCGTGGGTGATGAAGAGGATCGACAGGCCGAGGTCGTCGCGCAGCTCCTTGAGGAGCGTCGTGATCGCGGTGGTCGAGGCGGGGTCGAGGCCCGAGGTCGCCTCGTCGGAGAGCAGGACGGAGGGGCGCAGGGCCAGGGCGCGGGCGATGCCGACGCGCTGGCGCTGGCCGCCGGAGAGCTGGTGCGGGTAGTACCGGGCGCGGTCGCCGAGGCCGACGCGCTCCAGCAGCTCGGCGACGCGGCGCTTCGTCTCGGTCGCGGTGACGCCCAGGTATTCGAGCGGGAGGGCGACGTTCTGCTCCGCGGTCCGGCGGCTGAAGAGGCCGTCGGACTGGAAGACGGTGCCGATGCGGCGGCGGGCGACCCGCAGCTCCGCCTCGGACAGCTGGGAGAGAGCGTCGCCGTTGACGACGACGGTGCCGGAGGTGGGCCGCTCGAGCAGGTTGACGCAGGCGGCGAGGGTGCTCTTGCCGGCGCCGCTCGGCCCGACGACGGCGTAGATCTCGCCGGTGCCGACCGAGAAGTCGAGGCGGTCGAGCACGGTCACGGCGTCGGCGCCCTGCCCGTAGACCTTGGTGAGCTGCTCGAGGCGGATCATGGCGTCGGTCCTTCCGGGAGGGTGCGCGGGCGCGCCGGAGAGCGCCCGGTGCGGGGTGGGAGAGGGGGCGCGGGGTGCTCGGTGGCGGCGTCCGCGTCGGTGTGCTGATGATGATGGCGGGGTGCGGCGGGCGGGCGCGACGGCGGCCGACGCTCGCCGTAACAGAAGGCGCTCGCGGCGCCCGATCGGCGCCGATCCGCGGCTCTTCACCGACGGGTGTCGGCGAACGAGGGGGCGGAGCGGGGCGGACTCGCGCAGAACATCAGCTGAGAGCGGCTCTCATCGCTGCTCGGCGATGAGCGGGTCTCTCAGCTGATGGTGTGCACGATGCTTCGGCCGGACGATCGCCGGTCGCGCTTGCACACGGAGACCGCTGGAAGCGGGCGGTGGGCGGTCGCACCGCCGCGATGGCGGCGAGAGTCGCACACAACATCAGCTGAGAAGGGGAGGCCTCCTCTGTGGGGCGAGGCCCACCCGTCTCAGCTGATGTTGTGCGGCGGCGGCGAGTGGACGGGCTCGCCGAGGGCGCCGGTCAGCGCAGTGCGTCGAGGACGGCCCGCTCGTCCCGAAGCTCCAGGCCGGACCGGCGGGGCCGGTCCAGTCCGCGGGCGCGCTCGTCGTCGAGGACGCGGCGCAGCGTCTCCACGGGCGGACGGTGGCGGCCGCCGGCGCGGAGGTACGAGGCGGTGCTGCGCCGGCTGAAGCCGACCGCCTCGGCGGGCAGCCACAGCGGGAGCGACCGCGGGCCGGCCCAGTAGCCGACGCCGTGCGCGAGCAGGGTCTCGTCGTCGGCGGGCACGACGTCGCCGCGGAAGGCGGCGAGCTCGGCGGCGGTCGCGAGGAGGTCGGACAGGGGCGCGGCCGGGCCGAGGGCGTCGACGGCTCCGGTCACTCCCGCCGAGCCCGCTTCGTGCAGCCAGTCGGCGAGGTCGTCGACGTCGATCGCCTGCGCGAAACGGCCGTCGGTCTCGGGCGCCAGGACCGTCCCTCCCCGGGCGAAGCGCGCAGGCCAGTAGCCGAGCCGGTCGCTCGGGTCGCCGGGCCCGGCGATCAGGCCGGGGCGCGCGATCAGCAGCCGGCCGCCGAGGGCGTCGGCGGCGGCGCGCTCGGCCAGGACCTTCGCGTCCGCGTACTGCTCCGAGTCCGCCGGCTCGACCAGGGCGGCGGACTCGTCGGCGTCGGGCTGCTGCACGTCGGCGTAGACCGACACGGAGGAGACGAGTGTCCAGTGCGCGGCGGCCGGCGCGAGGCGGTCGAGGGCCGGCCCGACGAGCTCGGGTGCGTGCGCGAGCTCGACGACCTCGTCCCACTCGCCGCGCAGGCCGTCGTAGGCGCCCGGATCGCGCCGGTCGACGCGCAGATGCCGCGCTCCGTCCGGAACCGCCCCCGCCTCACCACGGGCCACGCAGGTGACCTCGTCCCCCGCCGCGACCGCCCGCTCCGCGAGACGGCGCCCCAGCCACCCGCTGCCACCGAGGATCAGGACTCTGCGCATGCCCCCACTGAACCGGATCACCGCTCCGCTCCGTAGCCGTGTCCGCCGGCAGCGGAACGGTTCAGCACACGAGCAGCGCGAACGTCATCCCTCTGCCTCCCCGTTCATCCAGCAGCGCGACGTTCTGCGCCAGATGAGCCGGTACCTTTCTCCCGTCGTCAGGATTCTCTCCCGAGAGCGCCGATCCGAGGTGCGAAGTCGTGCCATCGAATTCAGCGCCACTTGATGCCGTTGACAAGCGGGGGTAGATTCCATGACCAAGCCGCAGAAGTATCGCGACGTGGCGAAGTTCCTCCGCTCGCAGGGCTGGGAACGGCTCCGCGATGCGAAGGGGTCCCACGAATGGTGGGGAGACCCGGACGGGAAGGGCCGGATCAGCATTCCAGCGCACGGCGAGGTGTCGGCGGGAGTGGTCCGGCAGATCGTCGCCGTCTTCCCCGCGACGCCGCCGAGCTGGCGATGACACGAGAACGAGGAGGTCGGTCGGCATGACCGAGGAGACGATCGCTGCCCACGCACACCGGGAGGGCCGCTGGTGGGTGTTCACGATCCCCGCGCTGACGAGCGCCGGTCCGACCGGAGCGGAGATCGTCGCGATGGGACAGTCGCGCTCACTCAAGGATCTCGACGAGGACGTGCGCGACGTCGCCGCGCTCTGGCTGGATCTCGAGAGCTGGGACGGCGGGGTCGACGTCGTGATCGAACTGCCGGCCGAGGTGTCCGTGCTGCTCTCCGAGGCCGAGTCGGCGGAGCGCGAAGGGCGGGCGTCGATGGCCCGCAGCGCACGCCTCCGCCGGGAGGCCGCCCGGTCCCTGCTCGCCGATCACCGGCTGACGCAAGCGGAGGCGGCACGAGTGCTCCAGATCACCCCGCAGCGGATGAGCCAGCTCGTAGCGCCGCGGAAGACGTCGGACGAGTCCAGACGCTGAAGGCACCTCTGCCGCGGCGACGCTCAGCGCGCGAGGAGCTCGCCGTGGGGCATCGAGAGCCAGCCGTCCTCGTCGGCGGCCCAGGCGCGCCAGGCGTCGCTGATCGCCTCGAGCTCGGCCTGGGTGGCGAAGCCGCGCTCGAGGGCGGTGGTGGCGAAGGAGGAGGAGACCGCGCGGTCCGCCCACATCCCGCCCCACCAGGCGCGGTCCTCGGCGTTCTCGAAGACCCAGAGCGACGCGGTGACCTCGACGCTCTCGAAGCCGGCCTCCCGTGCCCACGCCTTCAGCCGCCGGCCCGCGTCGGGCTCGCCCGCGGAGGCGCGGTGCACCCGCTGGTAGAGCGCGGCCCAGGCCTGCAGGCCCTCCGTGAAGGGGTGGATCAGCACGCCGGCGTAGTCGACGTCGCGGGCGGCGACGAGGCGGCCGACCCGACCCCACTCGCGCAGCGCGTCGACCGGGCGGGTGAGGTGCTGCAGGACCTGGTGCGCGTGCACGACGTCGAAGGAGTCGTCGGCGAACGGCAGCGCGTAGGCGTCCGCGACCGCGAACTCCGCGGAGGAGTCGAGGGACGCGGCCTGCGCGATCACCTCGGCGGAGGCGTCCACCCCGAGCACCCGGCCGGGAGCGACCCGCTCGGCGAGGTCGACGGTGATCGTCCCGGGGCCGCAGCCCACGTCGAGGATCGAGACGCCGGGCGCGAGGTGCGGCAGCAGGTATCCCGCGGAGTTCTCGACGGTGCGCCAGCGGTGCGAGCGCAGCACGCTCTCGTGGTGGCCGTGCGCGTAGCGGCCGGTCGCGTCGGCGGGTGCGTCGGGCGTGCGGGTCTCGGAGTCCATGCCCGCCATTGTGGCGTGCGCCTCTCCGTCGACGCGCCGGACGCTCCTGCTGGCGGAGGCGAGCAGCGACGCGAGCACGATGACCGCCGCGCAGCCGAGCAGGACGGCCCGCGTGCCGACGAGGTCGGCGAGCGGCCCGACGAGCGCCTCGCCGAGCGGCACGGCGAGGAACGAGCCGACCATGTCGTACGAGTAGACGCGGGCGAGTGCCTCGCGCGGCACGTGGGTCTGCAGCGACTGGTCCCAGGCGATGGCGAACACCTCGAGCGCGACGCCGCCGAGCGCGAAGGCGACGATCAGGGCGGGGAGCGCGGGGACGAGTCCGAGGGCCGCGACCGGGACGGCCGTGACCGCCATCAGCGCGACGCCGATCGCCAGCGCCCGCCGCGGCCGCCAGCGCAGCGCGATGACGGCGCCGATCGCGAGGCCGACGGTCTGCGCGGCGACGACCAGGCCCCAGGCCGCTCGGCCGAAGGTTTCATCGGCGATCACCGGCCCGAGGACGGTGGTGGCGCCGACGAACGCGGCGTTCAGCACCGTGAACTGGGCCACGACGATCCAGACCCAGCGCCGGCCGGAGAACTCCCGCCAGCCCTCGCGGAGGTCGCCGAGCACGGAGCCCGGGGCGCCGGCCCGGGTCGCCGCGGGCAGGCGCAGTCCGGAGTAGAGGAGCGCGGCGAGCGCGAAGCCGGCCGCGTCGATCGCGAGGCCCCAGCCCGGGCCGACCAGGGCCACGACGCCGGCTCCGCCCGACGCGCCCGCGATCGTCCCGGCGTTCAGGCCCAGGCGGAGCAGCGCGTTCGCCGGCCGCAGCTCGGCCGCGGGGACGGTCTCCGGGACCAGGGCCGACGCGGCGGGCAGGCTCATCGCCGCGACGGCGCCGTTCAGCACGCCGAGCACGACGAGGGCGGAGATGCTCGCGGTCCCGGTGATGACCAGGGCGGCGACGACCGCCTGCGTGCCGGCGGCGGCGAGGGAGGTGCCGACCAGGATCACGGAGCGCGGCAGCCGGTCGGCGAGGACGCCGCCGAGCAGCAGCACGGCGACGTTGGCGAGCGAGCGCGCGGCGACGACCAGGCCGAGGTCGGTCGCCGAGCCGGTCAGGTCGAGGACGGCGAAGGCCAGGGCGATCGGCGCGACGGCGTTGCCGAGCACGGCGGTCGTCCGGGCGGCGAGCAGTCGGCGGAACGGGCGGTGCGCGAGAGGGCCGCGCGGCCGGGCCGCGGGCGGGGGGCTCGCAGGCGGGCTCCCGGGCGCGCTCACGCGCGGCCTGCTCACGGCCGCCGCAGCGGGAACAGCGCGGTCGTCATCGACACCGGCACCGTGCCCGGGCTCCGGGGCGGCCGGGCCGCCGCGTGCAGCAGCGCCGACGCCTCGCCGACGTGGCGGACGACCCGCCGCCAGGTCTCCGGGTCGACCCAGAGCTCGGCGTCCGTCGAGAGCTGCGGTCCGTCGGCGCGGGCCGCGGATCGGCGCCGCAGCTCCTCGATCAGCGCCTCCAGGTACAGCTGCCGGTCCTCCGCCGGCCCGGCCTCGACGGTCGCGGTCACGTCGAACGGCCGCCCGGAGGACTCGTGCCGGTAGCGCTTCGCCTCACCGCCGCGCAGCCGCACCGTCTCGACCACCCGCACCAGCCCGGCCCGCTCGAGGACCCGGAAGTGGTAGCTCGCGGTCGCCTGCGAGAGGCCCAGCTCGCGCGCGGCCTCGGCGGCGCTCGCCGCGGCGCCGGTCACCAGGGACAGCAGCCGGAGCCGGATCGGGTGGGCGGTGGCGCGCAGCTCCTCGAGAGTGGACATGCGGCCATCGTCACGCCCGGCCCCGCGAACCGTCAAACGGGTCTTTGGGGGTCGCCGTGCCCCGCGGAGCCGGAGAGGGCTACTGCGAGAGCTCCCGGTCGAGCCGGTCGAGGAGCACCTCGAGCGAGATCTCGAACTCCTCGTCGCTGTGGTCCTCGCTGAGCAGGCCGCGCAGCCGCCGGACCTCGGGCGCGACGTCGAGGGAGACGTTCCCGTCGCCCTGCGGGATCGTCGCGTCGCCCTCGTCGAGCGGGAGGTCGGTCGGCGAGGTCTCGGCGCCCTGCACCACGGCCTGCAGCAGCAGCTGGCCGAGCAGGAAGCTGCTGAACGAGCGGTAGGCGCCGACGGCCTGCGCGTCGGTGAGCCCGCTGCCGGTGAGCGAGCGGAGGAAGGTGTTCACGGCCTCGATGCTGCGCAGCGGCGGGCGGAGCCAGGGCGCCGCTGGGTGCCGGGTCGCGACCAGCGGGAAGGCCCTCGGGTGGTCGGTCGCGATGCGCCGGACCTCGTGGGCGGCCGTCTGCAGGAACTCCTGCCAGTGCCGGCTCTCGGCCTCGTCCAGCCGCACGGTGAGCTCGCGCATCAGCAGCGCGATGACGCCCTCGAGGAGGTCCTCCTTGCCGTGCACGTAGCGGTAGAGCGACATCGCCTCGACGCCCAGCTCCTGCGCGAGGGTGCGCATGGAGAGCGCCTCGGGGCCGGTGCGGTCGATCATCGCGAGCGCGGTCTCCACGATGAGGTCCCGACTGAGCTTGCGGGCGGGGGAGCCGCTCCGCTTCGGCTTCTCGCTGTCGGTCATGCACCGCGCCTTCCTGCAGTGCCCGCCCGCCCGGATACCAGGTGCGGCGCCGCGAAGGCAAGCACCTCCACCGTAACAACGCTTACACCGTAAGCTCTGACCAGGCTTACGCTGTAAGTGTGCCGCTGCCGGACCGTGCTCCCTGCGATCCCCGCGCCGGTCCGCCTCCCCGAGGAGCGCGCACCACCCCGCAGAACCCGCTGCGCCGGTGGCCGCGCCCCGTTTCGCCTCCGCCCCGCACCAGCGACCCCGCGGCACCGTCCCGGGAGAGAAGAGAGAGCACCATGATCGACAGCAGCAGCATCGACAGCCTGATCGGCGCCGACGTGCACGGCAGCGACGACGCCAAGATCGGCACCGTCGGCCAGGTCTACGTCGAGGACAGCACGCAGACCCCGACCTGGGTCACCGTCCGCACCGGCCTGTTCGGCTCCTCGGAGTCGTTCGCGCCCCTCGCGGACGCGAGCTACGAGGGCGGCGTCCTCCGCGTCGGCTACGAGAAGGCCTTCGTCAAGGACGCCCCGCGCATCGAGGACGACGGACAGCTCTCCGCCGACGAGGAGCAGGCCCTCTACTCGTACTACGGGCTCGGCGGCACCGACGCGGCGCCGACCGAGGCGCCCCTCTACGACCAGGACGCCGACCGCGGCGCCGGCACGGACAGCGGCGTCGACCGCACTGCCGACAGCGCCGCCGACCGCGACCGCGGCACCGAGGGCCACGACACCTCGGGCCCGACGACCGACGACGCGATGACCCGCTCCGAGGAGCGCCTGCGCGTCGGCACCGAGCGGGTCGAGGCCGGCCGCGCCCGCCTGCGCAAGCACATCGTCACCGAGCAGGTCTCGAAGACGGTCCCGGTCAGCCACGACGAGGTCACCCTCACCCGCGAGCCGATCACCGACGCGAACGCCGGCGACGCGCTCGCCGGTCCCGACCTCAGCGAGGAGGAGCACGAGGTGATCCTCACCGAGGAGCGCGTCGTCACCGCGAAGGAGACGGTCCCCGTCGAGCGCGTGTCGCTCGGCACCGAGACCGTCACCGAGCAGCGCACTGTCGACGCCGACGTCTCGCACGAGGAGATCGAGCTCGTCGAGCCCGAGGCCACCGGCACCCGCACCTCCGCCGAGGAGACCGTCGCCGACCGCGACGCGCGCTCCTAGCGATCCCCGCGGCGGCCGCTGGGCAGCTCCGCCCACCGGCCGCCGCACCAGCACCATCCCGCACGACCCCCTGCACCACCCTCATCCGTCCTGCTCCGGACCGTGCCCGAAAGGCTCCCCCATGGATCTCCCCGCCGCTCTGCAGAACGGACTGGCCGCGGTCATCGCGTTCGTCCCGCTCGCGCTGCTGTTCCTGCTCATCCTCATCGTCGGCCTGATCGTCGCCAAGCTCATCGAGAAGGGCCTCTCGCGCCTGCTCACCAAGGTCGGCTTCGACCGCGCCGTCGAGCGCGGCGGCATCAAGAAGGCGCTCGCGAACTCGACGCTGGACGCCTCCGACATCGTGTCGAAGATCATCTACTACACGCTCGTGCTCTTCGTGCTGCAGTTCGCCTTCGGGGTCTTCGGCCCCAACCCGGTCAGCGACCTGCTGCAGGGCATCATCGGCTTCCTGCCGAAGATCATCGTGGCGATCATCATCGTCGTCCTCGCCGCCGCGATCGCCGCGGGTGCCAAGGGCCTGATCCAGAACACCCTGGGCGGTCTCTCCTACGGCAAGGCCCTCGGGAACATCGTCGCGGTGTTCATCCTCTTCCTCGGGGTCACCGCGGCTCTCAACCAGATCGAGGTCGCGACGACGGTCACCACGCCGATCCTCATCGCCGTCCTCGCGATCATCGCGGGCGTCATCATCGTCGGCGCCGGCGGCGGCCTGATCAAGCCGATGCAGCAGCGCTGGGAGGCGATCCTCACGAAGGCCGAGGAGGAGGCGCCGAAGATCCAGCAGGAGGCGCAGAACGCCCCCTCCGTCACCGAGCAGGCGAAGCGCGCCGCCGACCAGGCGAAGCAGGCCGCTCCGGCGACCACCGCGCGCCGCCCCCGCTAGGCGCACGACCGCACCACCCGCACCACCCGCGGCCGGCTCCGCTCGCTCCGAGCAGGGCCGGCCGCGTCCGCAGCAGATCGAGGGGACCGCATGAGCGCGACACCGACCGAGCCGACACCGACCGAGCCGACCGCGTCCGAGCCGGCGCCGACCGCCGAGGTGGTCCTGCACGAGGAGCGCCTCCTCGTCGGCACGCGCAGGCACGCGACCGAGCGCGTCCGGGTCAGGCGGGTCGTCGTGACCGAGCAGCGCACGATCACGGTCGACGTCCGCCGCGAGGAGCTGCGCGTCATCCGCGAGCCGATCGCCGACGGCCCGCCGCTGCCCGACGCGATCGCGGCGGCCCCGCAGGAGCCGATCGTCGTGGTCCTGCACGAGGAGCGGATCGCCCTCACCCGGACCGTCGTCCCCGTCGAGCGCGTGACGGTGCGGGTCGAGTCCGTCGCCGGCGCCCGCGACGTCACCGCGTCGCTGCGCCACGAGGTCGCCGACGTCGAGTCGTCGACGGCGCGGGAGCAGGAGAGCTCCGACCTGTTCTGATGTCGGCCCCCGCCGCTACGGTCGAGCGATGACCTGGTCTCGCTCCGACTCTCCGGTTCCCGCTGTCTCCGCCGAGGAGTGGGCCGAGCTCCGCGAGCGCGTCCGCCGGACCCGCTGGTCGCCGGAGTGGCCGGTCGAGGGCTGGTCGGCGGGGACCGATCAGGCCGAGCTGCGGCGGCTGGCCCGGCGCTGGGCGGAGGAGTTCGACTGGTCGGCGCAGGAGCGGCGGATGCGCGCGCTGCCCTGGGCGCAGGCCGACCTCGACGGGACGCCCGTGGCCTACCTCCGCTTCGAGGCGGAGAAGTCCGGTCGCCTGCCGATCGTCCTGACGAACGGCTGGCCCAGCACCGCTCTCGAGCTGGTGGCGCTCGCCGAGCGGCTCGCCTCGCCGTCGCGGTTCGGCGGCGACCCGGCGGAGGCGGCCACCGTCGTCGTGCCCGCGCTTCCGGGCTTCCCGTTCTCGCCGCAGCGGCCGGGGCTGGACGAGCAGACGCACGAGCTCTGGCACCGGCTGATGACCGAGGAGCTCGGGTTCGCCCGCTACGCAGCGCACGGCGGCGACCTGGGTGCGGGCATCACCTCGCGGCTGGCCGAGAGCCACCCGGAGGCGGTGGCGGGGATCCATCTGCTCGCCGTCGCCTCGCCGCGGCACGTCGAGGACGACTCCCTCACCGCCGAGGAGCGCGAGCACCTCGAGGAGCAGCGCACCTGGTTCGCGGACGAGGGCGCCTACGAGCACCAGCAGCAGACCCGGCCGCTCACCCTCGCGCCCGCGCTGTCCGACTCGCCGGTCGGCCTGCTCGCCTGGATCCTGGAGAAGCACCGCGCCTGGAGCGACACCAGCGGCGACCTCGCGACCCGCTTCGACGACGACTACCTGCTCACCCTCGCCTCGCTCTACTGGTTCACCGACTCGATCGCCACGTCGCTCCGGCCCTACTGGGAGTACGCGACCGGGCGGACGGCGCGGGTCGGCCGGGTCGAGGTGCCGACCGCGCTCGCCGTCTTCCCCTTCGACCTCACGCACCCGCCGCGCAGCTGGGCCGAGCGCAGCTACGACGTCGTCCGGTACACCCGCATGCCCCGCGGCGGCCACTTCGCCCCGCACGAGGAGCCGGACCTGCTCGCCGCCGACATCCGCGCGCTGCTGGCGCTGGTGCAGTAGCGAAGAGACACCCTCCCTTGCGGCCGCCCCCGCACCGCGCGTACCGTCGACGCGTACCTCGTCGCGAGCCGCGACGTCGGGGCGGCCACCTCACCGGCCGGCCGATCGGCTCGCGGACACGGGGGCTCCCCGCAGGAAAGACGGTCTCGTGCGCATCAGCACCGGTACTGCGTCCACGACGCAGCAGCTGCCCTCGCACTGACGACCCCTGCTCCCGCCCGCTGAACCGGGCGGACGCGCGCTCCCGCCTCGGCGGAGAGCGGTGGTCGTCGTGCGCCGACGCGACCACCGGGAGCACCGTGCCCTTCTCTTCACCGACCCCTCCGTCCCTCGTCCTCACCGACTGCTCGTTCGCCTGGCCGGACGGCTCGGTCGTCCTCGACCACGTGACCGCCGCGTTCGGCCGCGGCCGCACCGCGCTCGTCGGAGCCAACGGCGCCGGCAAATCCACGCTCGTGCGGCTCGTCGCCGGCGAGCTCGCGCCGACGGGCGGGACCGTCACCGCGACCGGCGCGGTCGACCTGCTGCCGCAGCGCCTGCCGCGCGGCGCCGACGACACCGTCGCCGATCTGCTCGGGATCCGCGGCCGGCTCGACGCGCTGCAGGCGATCCTGGCCGGCGACGCCCGGGCGAACCGCTTCGAGGCGCTCGCCGACGACTGGGACGTCGAGGCCCGGGCCGTCGCCGCGCTGGGCCATGCCGGACTCGACCTCGACGCCGCCGATCTGCTCCGTCCCGTCTCGATGCTCTCCGGCGGGCAGGCGGTCCTCGCGGCCGTGACGGGGGTGGCGCTGCGCGGCCGGCCGATCGCGGTGCTCGACGAGCCGACGAACGACCTCGACCGGCGGTCCCGGCAGCTGCTGCTCGCCCTCGTCGACGGCTGGCGCGGCACCCTCGTCGTCGTCAGTCACGACCGGGAGCTGCTCGAGCACGTCGACGAGATCGCGGAGCTGCGCGACGGCGAGCTGCGCACCTCGGCGGGCACGTTCTCGGATTTCGAGGAGCGGCTCGCCGTCGAGCGCGCGGCCGTCGAGCGCGACGTCCGCGTCGCCGAGCAGGTGCTGCGCGCCGAGAAGCGCCAGCGGATCGAGGCGCAGACCACGATCGCCCGCCGCGCGAAGGCGGGCGAGAAGTCGGGGCGGTCGATGCCGAAGGGCGCCTCCGACTTCCGGCGCGGCCGCGCGGAGGGGACCGCCGGACGGCTCCGCTCCGGTCACGCCGAGGCCGAGGCGCGCGCGAAGGACCGGGTCGACGAGGCGTCCGGGCGGCGCCGCGACGACGACGCGGTGCGGCTCGACCTGCCCGATCCGGGCGTGCCCGCGACTCGGCGGCTCGCCGAGCTGACCGTCCGCGGCCGGACCACGGTGCTCCAGGGCCCGGAGCGCCTCGGCCTGATCGGCGCCAACGGCACCGGGAAGACCCTGCTGCTCGAGCGGCTCGTCGGCGCGGAGCCGGACCGCCCGCATCCCGTGCCCGGCACGGACGCGCGGGCGCTGACCGACCGCATCGGCTACCTCGCCCAGCACCGCGAGGACATGCTCGACGACGACCGCACCGTGCTCGAGCACGTCGCCCGGGCCGCGCCGGACCTGCCGATCCCGGCCCTGCGCGACGCCCTCGCGCGGCTGCTGCTGCGCGGCGCGATCGTCGACCGGCCGGCGTCGACGCTCTCGGGCGGGGAGCGCTTCCGGGTGGCGCTCGCCGGAGTGGTCCTCGCGCGACCGGTGCCGCAGCTGCTCGTGCTCGACGAGCCGACGAACGACCTCGACCTGGCGACGGCCGACCACCTGGTCGAGGTGCTGCGGGCCTGGCGCGGCGGACTGCTCGTCGTCAGTCATGACGACGCGTTCCTCGACCGGCTCGAGCTGGACGGGCGGGTGGTGCTGGATGCGCCGGGGACGGCGGACGCGCCGTGAGCTCAGCCGGTGGCGGTGCCGAGGTCGAGCGCCGCGACGACCTCGGCGACCCGGGCGCGCGCCGGCGCGTCGAGGCCGCGGATGGGGCGGGGCAGGCAGTCCGGGGCGGCGAGGCCGAGCTGCTCGGCGATCGCGGCGATCACCCGGTAGCTGCCGCCGTGCTCGGCGAAGAGGTCCCAGAGCGGCTGGAGCCGGGCGGACTCGGCCTCGGCAGCGGCGCGGTCGCCGGACTGCGCGGCGCGCGCCATCGCCAGCGCGGGGCCGGGGAGCGTGCCGCCGATCACCGAGTACCAGGCGTCGCAGCCGGCGAGCAGGCCGCGGGCGGCGGACGCGTCGCCGGAGACGCCGATCGTGACGCCCCCGGGTACCTGCGCTCGGATCGCGGCCACCCGCTCGGCCGCGGCGGCCGGATCGGCGGGCACGCCGGGGATCTTGATCGAGGCGACGCGGGGCAGCCGTGCGATCGCGCCGTAGAGCTCGTCGGTCATCGTGACGTGCGTGGTGCCGGGGTTGTCGTAGACGACCAGCGGCACGGAGAGCTGCGCGGTGACGTCCTCGTAGAGGCCGAGGACGTCGTCGTCCGTCAACGGCTGGTAGCTCACCGGGGCGAGGAGCACCGCCGCGGCGCCCGCCTCCTGCGCGTCCTCGGCGAGGGCGAGCACCTGCGAGGTCCGCAGTGCGCTGATCCCGACGACGACCGGCACCTGGCCCGCGTGCCGCACCGCGAGCGAGGCGACCCGGCGGCGCTCCTCGCGGTCGAGGTAGGCCGCGGAGCCGGTCGAGCCGAGCGCCCCGATCGAGTCGACGCCGGCCGCGGCGAGGCGCTCGACGCGGGCGGCGAAGGCCGGCTCGTCGACGGCGTCGTCGCGGAGCGGGGTGAGCGGGAAGGCGCTGAGTCCGGTGAGCACGGTGATCCGTCCGAGGGGTCGTCGCGGGAGGGGGCCCGGCCAGTGTGCGTCCAGCGGGCGGGCGCCCGCGACTCCAGAAGCGCGGGCGGGCGCTGGTCCACGGCGGCGCCGCGTCATGCTGGTCGAGTAGCCCCGCCAGGGGCGTATCGAGACCCGCCGTCGTCAGCAGGGCGGGTCTGCAGACTCGCGTTCTGAAGGTGGTGGATCTCGATACGCCCGCTCCGCGGGCTACTCGACCAGCATGAACGGCCCGCTCGATCGGCATCGTGAGAGGCCTTGCATCGCGAGCAGGCTTCGTCTCCGCCACCTTGCTGATCTGCGCGGACTGCCGCGCCAGCACCTCACACTCACCGTCGAGGCGGAATAGAATAAAATAAATAAGATTCGGAGATCACGATGGCGGAGACAGCCCCCAGCCCGTTCACCCCGGGCTACGGGAAGAAGCCTGCCGTCTTCGGCGGTCACGGGGAAGCGCTCACGGAGCTCCGTGCCGTCTTCGAGACCTTGGACTTCGGCGAGAACCACTCCGTCCTGGTCTCGGGACTGCGCGGCGCCGGCAAGACCTCCTTCCTGACCACCCTCCAGGACGACGCTCGCGCCGCCGGGTGGCTGGTGATCAGCGAGGACGCCAGTGCCGGTCTCCTCGACCGGGTGATGGACTCCACGATCCCCGCCCTGATCAACGACATGGCCCCGGGCAGCCGCGCACGACTGACCTCGCTCGGGCTGTGGGAGTTCAGCGCCGAGATCGAGTACGTCGACCGGCACCGCAGCGTGAAGCCTCAGCTGCGGTACGACCTCGTCGCGCTGTCCTCCGCACTGGGCGGGGAGGGCGGCATCCTGATCACCATCGACGAGGTCTCCTCCGGCAAGGTCCGCCTGCGGGAGCTGAGCCGATTCGCGCTGCAGGTCTCGCACGCGCTTCAGGACGGTGCGCAGATCATGGTCGTCTTCGCCGGGGTGAAGGTCGGCCTCGACGCACTCCTCGCCGAGGAGCACACCACCTTCCTCCGGCGTTCCCGGGAGGTCGAGTTCGAGCGGCTGTCCGCGCCGGAGACCAGTCGAGTCTTCACGGAGACCGCCGGCCTCGGCGGACGGAGGATCGACGAGGAGGCGCTCGCCGTGCTCGTCTCCCTCTCGCAGGGCTATCCGTACCTGGTGCAGCTGGCCGGCGACTACGCCTGGCGGAACCGCTCCACTGCACCCACGATCAGCCTCGTCGACGCCACCGTCGCGCAGGACAGGGCCATCAAGGCGGTCGAGAGTCGAGTCATCAGCCGCGTCTACGGCGATCTCTCCGATGTCGATCAGAAGTTCCTCGACGCGATGGCCGAGGACGACGACCGCACGAAGATCGCCGACATCGCGAAGCGCATGGACGTCTCCGACGCGTACGTCCAGGTCTACAAGAAGCGCCTCATCGACAGCGGCTACGTCCATGCCGCGGGTCGCGGCCATGTGCAGTTCTCTCTTCCCTATCTCGGCGCCTACATCCGCCGCAGACTCGCCGCCGAGGCCAGCGATGATGCCGGCGACGGCGGCTGGGACGCCTACCCGGCGCCGGATCTGCCTTCCTGAGCCGCGGACTCCGCAGAGGCGACGAGGCGGAGTCCGCCGTCACGCGCCGGCCCTGCGCCGCCGGAGCCCGGTGAACGCGGAGGCGTCGGGCGCTGTCGGTAGATTCGGTCGCGCCGGTGTCGATCGACGCGGGCAGCCCCTCACCCTCAGGAGCCCGGGATGACCGCCCCCACCGTCCTCTTCGTCTGCATCCACAACGCCGGTCGCTCGCAGATGGCGGCCGGCTACCTGCGCGAGCTCTCTGGCGGCGCGGTGCAGGTGCGCTCCGGCGGCTCCGAGCCGGGTGAGAGCATCAACGCGGTCGCAGTCGCGGCGATGGCGGAGGAGGGCATCGACATCTCGCAGGCCGTGCCCCAGCTGATGACCACCGAGCAGGTGCAGGCCTCGGACGTCGTGATCACGATGGGCTGCGGCGACGTCTGCCCGGTCTTCCCCGGCAAGCGCTACGAGGACTGGGACCTCGCCGACCCCAAGGGCCGCCCCCTCGAGGAGGTCCGCCCGATCCGCGACGACATCCGCGCCCGCGTGCAGGCGCTGGTGGCGGAGCTGCTGCCCACGACGCCTGCTGAGTAGAGGCCCCCGCATGGTGGTCGAGTAGGCGCCGGAGGCGGCGTATCGAGCGGCGAAGCCGCTTCGCGTCTCGGTGGTGAGGGAGAGGGCTCGGCTGCGCCGCCTCATGCTGGTCGAGTAGCCCCGCCAGGGGCGTATCGAGACCCGCCGTCGTCAGCAGGGTGGTCTGCAGACTCGCGTTCTGACGGTGGTGGATCTCGATACGCCCGCTCCGCGGGCTACTCGATCAGCATGGGGCTCCGCTCTGGGGGCTGCGCGATCAGCAGGGGTGGGGTCCGCTCCGCGGGCTCAGCGATCAGCGTGGGTGGGCTCCGCTCGGCGGGCTCAGCGATCAGCGTGGGTGGGGTCCGCTCCGCGGGCTGCGCGATCAGCGTGGGTGGGCTCCGCTCTGCGGGCTGCGCGATCAGCGTGGATCGTCGAACGGACCCGTGAGGGGCCTCGCGCCCCGAGCGGGCCCCGGTGCGCGTCCAGTCGGAGGCGGTGAGGCGTGCGAGGGGACGCGTTTCGGGGTCTGGCCCTGTGTCGGGCCCCGATTCGGGTCCGCTCGCGGGCCGACCCATGCTGGTCGAGTAGGCGCCGGAGGCGGCGTATCGAGACCCGGCGTACTGGGGGTGGGGGATCTCGATACGCCCGCTGCGCGGGCTACTCGATCAGCATGGGGCGGGGCGGGGCCGGCTCCGGGCGGTGGACGCCGCGGGGGCGGTAGCCGAGGGTGTCGGAGGCGCCGAGGAGGTCGGCGAGGTACCAGAGGACGGCGAGCCACATCTCGGTGCCCTGGAGGCCGGCGTCGGCGGCGTGCAGGCGGAAGGCGAAGCCGCGGCCGGGGCGCCACCGGCCGAGGACGTCCGCGAGCAGGGTCCTCGCCAGCGGTTCCACCTCGGCGGCGCGGTAGGTGCTGCCGCGGGTGAGCCAGAGCGGGTGGACGAGGTCGAGGGCGGCGCAGGCGTCGACGCGCTCGGGCCGGAACCAGCGGTCGTCGCGGGCGTGCCGGAGGACGGTGTCGCGGACGGCGTCGGGGTAGGGGAGCGGGCGGCCGTCCTGCACGAAGGTGCCGCGGGTCGCGCGGTACGCGCCGTTCACGAGCAGGAGCAGTCCGCGGTCGGCCGACGCCTCGCCCCACATGCCGCTGCGGGGATCGGCGCGGGTGAGCAGCCAGCCGTAGAGCGCCTCCTCGAGGCCGACCGGGACGGGATCGCCGCGGCGGCGCGTCCAGTGCAGCGCGGTGCCGAGCGCATCGACGTGGTGGCCGGCGTTCCACGGGTCGTCGCGCCAGCGCAGCCCGTCGAGCCGCGCGACCAGGCCCTCGGGGGTCTCCTCGGTCACGGCGGTCAGCGGCCCGGCGAACTCCGACCCGAGCAGGTCGAGCGCGTAGCCCGCGCTGAGCATCCGGTACGCGGCCTCCGGATCGGTCCACAGGTCGGCCCCCGGGACCGGCAGTCCGCGGAGCCGCGCGACGACCGCGGCGGGATCGACGCCGGGAGGAGGCGAGCCGAGCAGGAGGTCGGCGAGCTCGACCGCGTCGCCGAGCGCGCGGTCTGATGGGGCGGCGCCCGGCCGGTCGCGAAAGGCGGGCCCGTCGTGGAGTGCAGGTCCGTCCTGAGGCGCCGGCCCGCCGTCGACGAGCGCACCGCGCAGGATCCCCTCGATCTCCTCGCGCGCCCGATCCGCCAGGCGCGCGGCGTCCGAGACCTCCGCGGCGACGGGCGGCACCCGCCAGCGCAGCCGCCGCGCGGGGTTGCCGCCGACGACCGCACCGGCCGCCACGTCCTTCGTCACGACCGCGCCGGCGGCGAGCACCGCGTGGTCGCCCACCGTCACGCCGTCGAGCACGACCACGTGCGAGCCGATCCAGACGTCGTCGCCGATGCGGATGCCGCGCGAGCTCAGCGGCTGGCGGAACACCTCGGTGCCGGGCTCCATCGAGTGGTTGAAGCCGAGGATCGACGTGTGCGCGCCGACCCGCACGGCCGAGCCGAGGACGACGCTCCCGCGCACCACCGTGTAGGGGTTGAGCGAGCAGTCGGCGCCGATCTCGACGTCGCCCGTCAGGTACGCGCCCGCCGCGAGGTAGGAGCGGTCGCCCAGCACGAGGCGCTCGGGATCGACCGCGGCCGACTCCGCGACGAAGCAGTCGGCGCCGAGGCTCCAGCCGGGGTGCGCGGCCAGCAGCTCGCGCTGCAGGTCGAGCTGGCGGGACCGCTGCTCCGGCGCGGCCTCGGCCCAGAACGACCACGGCGAGTGCTCGTGGCGGTCGATCACCGCGCGCCGTCCGGCTGCCCGTCCGCCGGGCGCCCGGGCGCCGCCGTCGAGGCCCGGACGATCAGGCTCGGGTTGAGCTGCACGCGGTGCACGGGCCGCTCCGGGTCCTCGATCCGCTGGACGAGCAGCCGCACCGCGGCCTCGCCGACGCCGGCGCGCGGCGGGCTCACCGCGGTCAGCGCGGGCGTGAACAGCTGGGCGACCTCGTCGTCGTAGGCGATCACCGAGAGATCGCCGGGCACCGAGATGCCGCGGTTGAGCGCGAGGTCGACGAAGGCCATCGCCTCCGGGTCGGAGTGGACGAGCAGCGCGGTGACGCCGGTCTCGAGGGCCGTCTCCAGGGCCGCGTTGACCACCTCGGAGAAGTCGGCGCTGCCGCGGTCGGGCAGCGTCTCCTCGAAGTGGTCGGCGGGAGTGAGGCCGAGCGCCTCGCAGGCCGAGAGCCAGCCCGCGGCGATCTTGCGCGAGGTCGGCGAGTTCCGCGACAGGATCAGGCCGACCTTGCGGTGGCCGAGCTCGGCGAGGTGCCGGGCGGCGAGCACGGCGCCGAGCGCGTGGTCGGTGGTGACCGACTCGGCGGGCGTGCCCTCGGGCTCGAGGACCGCGTCGCGCTCGACCAGGACCGACGGGACCCCGCAGTCGGCGAGCCAGCGGAGGACGTCGCCCGAGTGCTCGGTGTCGGTGTTGGGGGCGACGATCAGCCCGCGCACGTCGCCGGAGCGCAGCAGGCGTTCGAGCACGGGGCGCTCGTCCTGCAGCTCGTAGGAGGCGCCGCGCAGGACGACGTCGTAGCCGAGGCTGCGCCCGGTCGCCTCCATCGCGTGCAGCACGCCGGGCCAGTAGTAGTTGAGCGAGGGGACCAGGACGGCGATCGAGCCGAGCTTGACCTCCTCCGGCTCCGGGGCGGGCGCCGTGTGGCCGGACGACCCGGAGAGGACCACCGCGCCGCCGTGCACGCGGCTCAGCAGGCCCTCGCGCTCCATCTGCACCAGGTCGCGGCGGAGCGTGACCGTCGCCACGCCGAGCGCCTCGGTGAGCTGGGAGATGCGGACGGCGCCGTCGACGCCGAGGGCCGCGAGGATGTGCGCCCGTCGCTCGGCGGCGAGGGGTGGGGACTGGGTCTGGTCGCTCATCGTTGCTCTCCGATCGGTGGGTCCAGGTCTATCGCGATCCGCAGCTCCCTGCGCGCCGTGGCGTCGATCTCCAGCAGCGTCAGCCGCTCGCCCCAGACGCTCGTGAGCATCGGATCGTCCAGCTCCCGAACGACGGTGCGGTGCTCGCAGGACGGATCCCAGGCGATCCGGAGCGGCCGCGCGCCGCCGAGCGGGCGGACCCGGGCGGCTCCGCGCTCGGTCACGACGTCTCCCGCGAGGAGCAGTCGGATCGCGGTGCCGGGCTCATCGTCCTGATCGTCCCACGGGGCGAGGTCCCAGCGGTCCTCGAGGACGACCCTTGCGGACGGGCGGTCGAGGGAGACGGTGCGGCGCCAGGAGCGCAGGCCCGTCCCGGGGTAGGCTGCGGCGAGCTCCGCGGAGAACGCGGCGGACGCGTCGCTCAGCGCGACCGAGACGTCCGCCGCGGCCGCCTCCCGCCCGGGCGGCTGCCCGAGCCCGCGGACGACGGGCAGGTTGTGCCACTCGCTGCGCATCGTCCAGATGCCGTAGCGCTCCGGGCCGAAGGTGGCGGCGGTGTAGGTGGGGCGGCCGGCGTCGACGACGACCGGAACGCCGTCGCTCGCCACCTGGAACGCGCCGACGTCGTTGTGGTTGTGGTGCTCGGCGTTGTGGCCGCCCTTGGCGACGAGCGTGAGGCCGGCCGGCGATCCCTCGACGGTGCGGGCCAGGAGGACCTGCACGGACTCGAGCCAGACCTCGCGGGGGAGTGGCGGGAGCGCCGCGGGGGCGGAGGTCCAGAGCGGGTCCGTCGCTCCGCGCAGCAGGCGGCCGAGTCCCTCCTTCTCGGAGGCGGCGGGCTCGCCGGGGGAGCGCTGCGCCGCGGCGTGCGCCATCGCCGCGGTGTCGCCGACCCGGCGACCGGCCCGGTGCACCGCGTGCCAGGGCTGGTCGCTCGACTGCAGCGCCTGGCCGTCGGCGTGCGCGACGTACCAGTCGCCGCCGAGGTGCGAGCGGTGCGGGAAGGCGACGGTCGCGCGCAGGGCGGGCACGGCCGAGGCGTCCCAGGCACCGCCGGTCGCGTGCGCGAGGACGTCGAGCGCCTCGAGGGCGCGGCAGGCGCCGTTCCACCAGTAGGCGTAGCCCTCGTCGATCGCGCCGTCCTCGGGGAGCACGGCGACGTAGCGGTCCAGGGCGGCGACGGCGCGGGTGACGACGGCGGCGCGCTCGTCCTCCTCGCCCGGAGCGTCGAGCAGGCGCAGGGCGGCGACCAGGACGTTGCCGGTGATCCAGGGGTTCCAGTTGTGCACGTCGCCGTCGAGGCCGAGCCAGTGCCACTCGTCGCGGGTCAGGAACGGGGCGAGCACGCGCTCGCGGGTCTCGCGGCGGATCCTGCGGCGCAGCCCGGGATAGCGGTCGTCGAGGCGCTCGCCGAGGACGTGGTCGAGCCAGGCGAGCTGGCCGGCGACCTCGCCCGCACCGAGGTCGAGGAAGGGGTCGGCGACGTCGGCGAGCACCGAGCCGTGGCGGCGCAGCGCGTCGTCGTGGGCCGGCCAGCACCAGGAGCTCTGCTCGCAGAGCAGCTGCACGCCGTCGGCGACCTGATCGAGCCAGAAGTCGGCGTCGGCCGAGCCGCCTGCAGTGCCGCCGGCCGAGCCGCCGCTCGTGCTCGCGGCCAGCAGCACCGCGCGGCTCAGCCGCCGCTGCCGCTCGAACGCGCGCTGCTCCCAGCCGTCCCGGTTCCCGTCGCGGTGCACGCGCACGGCCTGGCTCGCGAGCGGCTGCGGCCACGGCGCGAGCAGGTCGGCGGCGGCGCGCTCGGCGACCGCGGCCAGCGTCGGCGCATCGGCCGCGGCCCAGGCCTCCCGGTCGGCGGCGGTCGGCACCGGCAGCGACTGCTCGGGAGAGAGGAGCACCCCGCGCGCCGAGAGCGGACGGTCGGGCGAGAACGCGGCCGCGAGCGGGCCACGGAAGGACTCGATCACGCCCGGCGACGATGCCGGGGCGGGGTGCTGGGGCATGCAACTGATCATAATCAATCATTTTGCTTCAACCAAAACGTTGAGGTGATCGATTCCCGTATGTATAGTCCTGTTCTGTTCAGTGCCGCTCACGTCAGCGTGGGAGAGAGCGTGGACATCACGATTCAAAGGAGAACCGCCGTGGACGAGGGGAACCTCCGCGCCGACTGGACGCGCGAGCACTGGCTCGCCGTCGCGGACGCGCTCCTCGCCGCGGTGGCCCCCCACGCCAGCGCCGGTCACGGGCGGATCACCCTCCCCGGCGCCGAGGGCGGCTACGGCCGCGCGGTCGACGGCCTCGAGGGCTTCGCCCGCACCTTCCTGCTCGCCGGCTTCCGCATCGCCGGGGCGCGCGGCGAGGGCGTCGACGACCTGATCGACTTCTACCGCCGCGGCGTCGAGACCGGCGTGGACCCCGACGCGGAGGACCGCTGGGTCCGGATCGACGAGCACGCGCAGGCCAAGGTCGAGGCGGCGTCGATCGCCCTGGTGCTCGACCTCACGCGGCCCTGGATCTGGGACCGCCTCGACGCGCGGACCCAGCAGCGCGTCGTCGACTACCTCGCCCCCGTCGTCGGCGACGACAGCTACCCGCAGACCAACTGGGTCTGGTTCCGCCTGGTCGTCGAGACCTTCCTCCGCTCGGTCGGTGGCCCGTGGTCGGGGGAGGACGTGGCCGCGGACCTCGCGCGGCACGACTCCTTCGTCCGCGAGGACGGCTGGCTCGCCGACGGCGCGGAGCGCGCCTACGACCACTACGTCGGCTGGGCCCTGCACGTGTACCCGGTGCTCTGGGCGCGGATGTCCGGCGCGGCCGAGCTGGCCGCCCCGCGCGCCGCCGCCGACATCGCCCGGCTCGACCGATACCTCGACGACGCCCTCGCGCTGGTCGGCGGCGACGGCTCGCCGCTGCTGCAGGGCCGCAGCCTGATCTACCGCTTCGCCGCCGCCGCGCCGTTCTGGGCCGGCGTGATCGCCGAGGTCCCCTCGCACTCCCCGGGCCGGCTCCGCCGCGCCGCGAGCGCGATCGTCGGGCACTTCGCCGAGAACGGCGCCCCCGACGCGGACGGCCTGCTCTCGATGGGCTGGCACGACCCGTGGCGCGAGCTCGCGCAGTCCTACTCCGGCCCCGGCTCGCCGTACTGGGCGGTCAAGGGCATGCTCGGCATCCTGCTCCCGGCCGAGCACCCGGTCTGGTCGGCGGCCTCCGAGCCGCTCCCGATCGAGCAGGGCGACGACCTCCGCGCGATCGTCTCGCCCGGCTGGATCGTCTCCGGCACGCGGGCCGACGGTGTCGTCCGCGTCGTCAACCACGGCACCGACAAGGCGCTGCCCGGCGCGACGACCGGCGACTCCCCGCTCTACGCCCGCCTGGGCTACTCCACCGCCACCGCGCCGCTGCTCGACGAGCGCGGCTGGACGGAGGCGCTCGAGCAGAGCGTCGCGCTGGTCGACGCCGCGGGCGACGCGACCCACCGCACCGGCATGACGCCGACCGAGGTCCGCCTCGACGCGGACGGCCGGGTCGGCGTGGCCGGCTCGAGCTGGGACGCGCACTGGATCACTCCGGAGCGCAGCAGCCACCGCCACGGCGAGGGCCTGCGCGGAGCCGTCCGCGTCGCCGGCCGGATCAGCGTGCACTCGCTGGTCCGCGGCCCGTGGGAGCTGCGCCTCGTCCGGATCGACGAGCTCGCCGAGGGCGTGCGGCCGGAGGAGATCGCCCTGCGCATCGGCGGCTGGGCAATCGCCGGCGCCGAGATCGCCGCGTGCACGGACGCCGCGATGGCGGCCGCCTCGAACGGCCGCCTCACCAGCACCCTGACCTCCCTCACCCCTGGCGCCGCCCCCGAGGTCGTCGCCCGCGACGGCGCGAGCCCGCTCGGCCCCGCGGTCGGCGTGCCGACGCTCACCCTCCCGGCGGAGGTCGACGCGCTCGTCGTCGCGCTGGTCGGCCTCACCGGTGACGAAGCAGCCGGCTCGGAGGCCACCGTCGCGGGCCCCGCCGCCGTCGACGTCGCCGCCGTCGATGTCGCCACTGACGGCGACGCCCTGTCCGTGACGGCGACCTGGCCCGACGGCCTCGTCACCGAGCACCGACTCCCAGATTCCGGACGCGCCGCTCGGCAGCTCCGGTACCCGAGGACCCGAGGTGGAGTCCCGGACGCAGATGCAAAGGAGCAGCACGCATGAAGAGAAGATTCGCCGCAGCCGGAGTGGCCCTGGTCGCCGCCCTGTCCCTCACCGCCTGCTCGGCGGGAGGCGGCGGTGACGCCCCCGCGGCCGACGGCCCGATCACGCTCAGCCTCTCCGGCTGGAGCCTGAGCACGACGCCGGAGTTCCAGGCGCTCGCCGACGCGTTCCACGAGAAGGACCCCGACGTCACGATCGAGGTCAAGGAGTACGACGCGACCAACTACGACACCCTGATGACCGCGGACCTCGCGGCCGGCAGCGGTCCGGACATCGTCACGCAGAAGAACGTCAAGAACGTCGTCACCTACCAGGCCGGCGGCCAGCTCCTCGACGTCTCCGACATCGAGCTGCCCGACGACCTCGGCGGCGTGGAGGCCTACCAGGTCGACGACAAGCAGTGGGCGGCGCCCTACCGCCAGGACTCCTGGGTCCTCTTCTACAACAAGGCCCTCTTCGACCAGGCCGGCGTCGCCTACCCCGACGGCTCCTGGACCTGGGACGACTACGAGGCCACCGCCGAGCAGCTGACCACCGCGCTCGCCGCGGCCGGCAGCAGCGCCGCCGGCACCTACGAGCACAGCTGGCAGTCGACGGTGCAGGGCTTCGCGAGCGCGCAGACCCCGGACATCGACATCCTCGACGCCGATTACGGCTACCTCGAGCCCTACTACGAGCGCGCCCTCGCGCTCCAGGACGCGGGTGCGCAGGCGGAGTACAACACGATCGTCGCGAACAAGCTGACCTACCAGGCCGAGTTCGGCAAGCAGAACGCCGCGATGATGCCGATGGGCACCTGGTTCGTCGCGTCGCTGATCGCCCAGCAGGCGTCCGGCGACTCGGACACCTTCGACTGGGGCTTCGCACCGATCCCGCAGTTCGACGAGTCGACGACCGGCATGGACCAGACCCCCGTGACCTTCGGCGACCCGACCGGCTTCGGCATCAACGCCGGCATCGACTCGGGCAAGCAGGCCGCGGCCAAGGAGTTCCTCGAGTTCGCGTCGAGCGAGGAGGGCGCGGAGGTCGTCGCCTCCCTCGGCATCACCCCGGCCCTGACCAGCGACGCGGTCGCCGAGACCTACTTCGCGGTCGACAGCGCGCCGACCGACGAGGTCTCGAAGTTCGCCTGGTCGTCGCACGACACCAAGCCGGAGAACCCGACCTCGGCCAAGACGGCCGCCGTCCAGAACGTGCTCCTCGACCTGCACACCGCCGTCATGTCGGGCTCGACGAGCCTCGACGACGCCGTGAAGACCGCCGAGGACCGCGTGAAGAACGAAGTCGGCACGAACTGACTCCCCGCGGTGGCCGGCCCCGCACGGGCCGGCCACCGCCCCCCTCTTCTTCCCCCTCGGACCCTGGAGGTCTCATGACGACCCTCGCCGCCGCGGACGCCGGCCCGTCGACTCCGCCGACGCCGTCGCCCCTGCCGCCCCGACGACGACGCTCCGCGTACGCCGTCCGGAACATGCTGATCGGCTGGACCTTCATCCTCCCGAACTTCCTGGGCTTCGCCGCGCTCACGCTCGTGCCGGTGATCACCCTCTTCTACATGTCGATGACCGACTGGAACGTCTTCGGTCAGGCGAACTGGGTCGGCATCGCGAACTTCCAGCGCCTGATCGGCGACGCGAGCTTCCGCATCGCGCTGCTGAACACGCTCTACTACGCCGCGCTGCACATCCCGCTGACACTCGTCGTCTCGCTCGGGCTCGCGCTGCTGCTCAACAACAAGCTCCGCGGCGTCGCGTTCTTCCGCACGGCCGCGTTCTTCCCCTACATCACCTCGATCGTCGCGATCGCCGTGGTCTGGAACCTGCTCTTCAGCCCGGAGTACGGCCCGATCAACCAGCTGCTCGGCATGATCGGCATCTCCGACCCGCCCGGCTGGCTGACCTCGTCCGAGTGGGCGATGCCCGCGGTCGTGATCATCAGCACCTGGCGGGACATGGGCTACTACATGATCCTGTTCCTCGCCGGGCTGCAGACCGTGCCGCGCGAGCTGCACGAGGCCGCCCGCGTCGACGGCGCCTCGGTCTGGCAGCGCTTCGTCAACGTGACGATCCCGTGCCTGCGGCCGACCACCTTCTTCGTGACGGTGATGCTCACCATCAACTCGTTCAAGATCTTCGACCTGATCCTCGTGATGACGCAGGGCGGCCCGGGTCAAGCGACCCTCGTGCTCTCGCAGTTCATCTACCAGAAGGGCTTCCAGGAGAACCAGTTCGGCTACGCGTCGGCGGTCTCGGTCGTGCTCTTCCTGCTCTGCATCCTCGTGACGCTGGCCCAGTTCTTCCTCAACCGAAGGAGCGAGTCCCGATGACCGGACTTCTCATCCCCGACGGCGCTCCCACCGTCGTCGGCGTGAACGAGCCGCTGCCGCCGCGCCGCAAGGAGGCCGGCCGCTCCCCGGCGCGCAGGGCGGGCCGCGTCCTCGGCTACGCGGTGATGATCATCGCCGCGGCCGCGCTGCTGCTGCCGTTCTTCTGGATGATCACGAGCTCGGTGAAGACGCCGAACGAGGTCTTCTCGGTGCCGGTGAAGTGGTTCCCGGAGACCTGGGTCTGGAGCAACTACGTCCAGATCTGGACCCAGTCCGGCATGCTCACCTGGATCCGCAACACACTGCTGCTCGCGGTCGTCGTCACGGTGCTGCAGGTGCTGACCGGCTCGTTCGCCGCCTACGGCTTCTCGCGGATGCGCTTCCCGGGCCGCGACGTGCTGTTCCTGGTCTACATCGGCACGATCGCGGTGCCGTGGCAGTCGTACATGATCCCGCAGTTCATCCTGCTGTCGAACCTCAAGGTCTCGAACACCCTCTGGGCGATCATCCTGATCCAGGCCTTCGGCGCCTTCGGCGTGTTCCTGATGAAGCAGTTCTACGAGACGATCCCCGAGGAGCTCTCCGAGGCCGCCCGGCTGGACGGCCTGAGCGAGTACGGGATCTGGGCGCGGATCATGGTGCCGCTGTCGATCCCCGCGATCGCGAGCCTCACGCTGCTGACCTTCGTCGCCACCTGGAACGACTACCTCGGGCCGCTGATCTACCTGCGGAACCCGGACCTCTGGACGATCCAGCTGGGACTGCAGAGCTTCGTCAGCACCCTCTACGACGCCAACTACGCGCTGCTGTTCGCCGGCCTCGTGATCTCGGTGGTCCCGATCGCCGTGATCTTCCTCCTCGGCCAGAAGTACTTCGTCGAGGGCATCGCGACCAGCGGACTGAAGGGCTGATCGTGCGCCGCATCCCGAACGGCCTCTACGCCTCGCTCTTCGGCGTCGCCTACCTGATCCTGGTGACGAACGTGCTGCTCCTGGTCGCCTGCCTGCCGCTCGTGCTGCTGCTGGTGACGACGGATCCGGTGCTCTCCTGGCCGCTGCTCGCGGTGGCGCTGCCGCTCTGCGCGCCGGCCCTGATGGGCGCCGCCGCGGTCTTCGCGGCGCACTCGCGCGGCGAGACCGCGGTCGTGCGGACGTTCTGGCGGGCGTGGCGCGCGAGCTGGCGCCGCCCCGTGCGGCTGCTGGCCGCCGCCACCGCGGTCGTCGTGCTGGTGCTCGTCGACGTGCGGTTCCTCGCGCCGACGCAGATCGGCGTGGTCGTCATCCCGTTCCTCGCGGTCATCGCCCTGCTCGTGGTCGGCTGCGTCCCGGTGGCGCTCGTCGCCCTCGCGGAGGCGAGTGGATCGACGCTCCGGCAGGCCGTGAAGGCGGCGGTGTTCCTCGCCGCCCGCCGCTGGCACCTGTCGGTGGTCTCACTGCTGGTCCTCGCGTTCCAGGCGTACCTCTTCACCGCCTCGCCCGCGCTCGCCCTCGGCGTCTCGGCCGCTCCCGCCCTCTACCTGGTCTGGGCGAACGCCCGGTTCACCCTCCGCCCCGCGCTCGCCGCCGACCAGCCGGTCGCGGCCTGACCTCCCACGAAGGACTCTCCCCATGACGACCACTCCACCCACCACGGGGAGGACGACCACCGAGCAGGCCGTGGCGGACGCCCTCGAGGTCGTCCGCCGGATGATCGGGGCCTTCGGCTCCGCCTACCCCGACGACACCACCACGGACGGCCGCTACCCGATCCGCCCCGCGGCACAGGGCTTCGCGGCCGGCGCCAACCGCGGCTGGACGACGAGCTTCTGGCCGGGCATGCAGTGGATCGCCTGGGAGGCGACCGGCGAGGACGTCTTCCTCGACGCCGCCCGCGGCCACCTGCAGGACTTCGCCCGCCGCGTGCGGGAGGGCGAGGACCTGGAGACCCACGACCTCGGCTTCCTCTACACGCTCTCCTGCGTCGCTCCCTTCCGGCTCCTCGGCGACGAGCTCGGCCGCACCGCGGCGCTCGAGGCCGCCGAGCACCTGATGACGCGGTTCCTGCCGACGGCCGGCATCGTCCAGGCCTGGGGCGACCTCCGCGACCCGAAGCAGCGCGGCCGCACGATCATCGACTCGCTGATGAACATGCCGCTGCTGACCTGGGCCGGCGAGCAGACCGGCGACCCGCGCTACGCCGAGGCCGTCGCGCGCCACATCGAGGCGCTGCGGGTGAACATCCTCCGCCCCGACTCGTCGACCTTCCACACCTTCTACTGGGACGCCGAGACCGGCGAGCCGCTGCGCGGCGGCACCGAGCAGGGCGCGTTCGACGACTCCTGCTGGGCGCGCGGCCAGGCCTGGGGCGTCTACGGCTTCGCGATGGGCTTCCGCGTTCTCGGCGACGACGCGCTGCTCGAGGCGTCGCGGGCCTGCGCCGAGTACTTCCTCGCGCACCTGCCGCGGGACCTCGTGCCCTACTGGGACCTCGTCTACGCGGAGGGCAGCGATGCGCCCCGGGACAGCTCGGCGGCGGCGATCGCGGTCTGCGGACTGCTCGAGCTGGCGCTGGTCGAGACCGACGCCGAGTGCGCCGCGCGCTGGCGCGACGCCGCGCACCGGATCCTCGCGGCGCTGATCCGGGAGTGCGCTCCCGAGAGCCCCGAGGCCGCCGACACCGTCCTGCTGCACAGCGTCTACGACCTGCCGAAGAACGTGGGCGTCGACGAGGGCACGCTCTGGGGCGACTACTTCTACCTGGAGGCGCTGATGCGCGTCTCGCGACCGGAATGGCGGCCCTACTGGTGAGACTCGTCAGATTCGAGAGTGCCGAGGGCGCTCGGACAGGAGTCGTGCTGGACGGCGACGGCGACGGTGACGGCGACCGCGTGCTCGACCTGGGCACCGCGACCGTCACGGAGCTGCTCGCCGACCGCGCGCTGCTGACCGCGGCCCGGGCGGTCGGCACTGCGACGGTGCCGCTGGACTCGCTCCGCCTCCTGCCGCCGGTCGTGCCGGGGAAGATCCTCTGCATCGGCTACAACTACCGCGGGCACGTGCCCGCCGGCGGCGAGGACCGGCCCGTGCCGACGACGCCCGACGTGTTCGTCAAGACGCCGAACACCCTCGGCGCCCCCGGCGATCCGGTGACGCTGCCGCTGACGGCGACCGACGTCGACTACGAGGGCGAGATCGCGCTCGTGATCGGCCGCGGCGGGCGGGACATCCCGCTCGAGGAGGCGGCCGGCCACATCGCCGGCTACACCGTGATCAACGACGTCTCCGAGCGCACCTGGCAGGGCCGCTCCAGCCAGTGGACGCTCGGCAAGTGCTCCGACGGCTTCGCCCCGCTCGGCCCGTGGCTCGTGACGCCCGACGAGATCGCGGACACCGGCGACCTCCGCGTCGAGGTGGTCCGCGACGGCGTCGTCACCGTCTCGCAGAGCACCGCCGACCTGGTCTTCAGCATGGCGGCGCTCGTCCACCACCTCAGCGAGGGGATGACCCTCGAGCCGGGCGACGTGATCGCCACCGGCAGCCCGCAGAAGCTGCCGGAGGCGCTCGCGGCGCACCGCCCGCTGGCCGACGGCGACGCGGTGACGATCCGCGTCGACGGGATCGGCTCCCTCACCACGACCTTCCGAAAGGGACGACCATGACCGCCGACGTGCCCACACCCGCCGCCGCCGCCCCCGCCGCCTTCACCCTCGACGCCTTCCGGCTCGACGGCCGGGTCGCCGCCGTCACCGGGACCAGCCGGGGCATCGGCCGCGGCGCCGCGCTGGCGCTCGCCGAGGTCGGCGCCGACATCGCGCTGATCGACCGGGGCGACGCGAGCGAGACGGCCGAGCTGATCCGCGGGCTGGGCCGGCGGGCGCACCTGATCCGCCGCGACTTCGCCACCGCGACCGCCGCCGAGCTGCACTCCGCGATCGACGAGGTCGTCGGCGAGCTCGGCCGGATCGACGTGCTGGTCAACAACGCCGGCACGATCAAGCGCACCGCCGCGGCCGAGCACAGCACTGCGGACTGGGACGAGGTGCTGAAGGTGAACCTCGACTCGGTCTTCCACCTCAGCCAGGCGGCGGGCCGGCGGATGCTCGAGCAGGGCTCGGGCCGCATCATCACCGTCGCGTCGATGCTGTCCTTCCAGGGCGGCGTGCTCGTCCCCGGCTACACCGCCTCGAAGCACGCGGTCGCCGGGCTCACCAAGGCGCTCGCCAGCGAGTGGGCCGCCTCCGGAGTGACCGTCAACGCGATCGCCCCCGGCTACCTCGCCACCGACAACACCACCGCGATCCGCGCCGACGCGGCCCGCGAGGCCGCCATCCGCGGGCGCATCCCCGCCGGCCGCTGGGGCACCCCCGCGGACCTGCAGGGGGCCTTCGTGTTCCTCGCCTCGGACGCCGCCGCCTACGTCACGGGGACGATCCTCCCCGTCGACGGCGGCTGGCTCGTGCGCTGACGCCGCAACCCCCACCCCTTCTCTCACCGCACGACGACACCGCCCGACGACACAGGAGCATCCGACATGGAGCAGCGCTACGCCACCAACCCCTCGCAGATCCCCGGCATGACCACCGAGGACCTGCGCCGGGAGTACCTCGTCCCGGACGTGTTCGTCGCCGGCGAGATCCGGCTGGTCTACACGCACCACGACCGCATCGTGCTCGGCGGCGCCGTCCCCGCGGGGCAGCGGCTCGAGCTGACCGGCTACGAGGAGATCCGCAGCGACACCTTCCTCGAGCACCGCGAGCTGGGGATCGTCAACGTCGGCGGCACCGGCACGGTGACCGCGGACGGCGAGACGTACACGCTGGTGTCGGGCGCGTGCCTGTACCTGGGGCGCGGGATCGAGGCGGTGGCGTTCGAGGACGCCGACGGCTCGGGTGACGTGGTTTCGGGAGACGCGGGCGCGCAGTTCTACCTCTTCTCGGCCCCCGCGCACACCACGTACCCGTCGGTGCTCGTCGCGCCCGGCGAGGGCACCGTCCGCGAGCTCGGCGAGCAGGCGACGAGCAACCGCCGCACGCTCAACCAGTACATCCACGAGAACGGCGTGCGCAGCTGCCAGATCGTGATGGGCGTGACGACCCTGCACGAGGGCTCGATGTGGAACACCATGCCCGCGCACACCCACGACCGCCGCACCGAGTGCTACCTCTACTTCGACCTGCCCGAGGACGCCCGCGTCATCCACCTGCTCGGGGAGCGCCAGGAGACCCGGCACCTCGTCGTCGCCGACCGCCAGGCGATCCTCTCGCCGAGCTGGTCGCTGCACTCCGGGGTCGGCACCGCCGCGTACTCCTTCGTCTGGGCGATGGCGGGCGAGAACCAGGCGTTCGACGACATGGATGCGGCGCCGGTGAAGGACCTGGCGTGACGTCCGGATCCGCTGTCGGCGGCGTGCTGCTTGCCATGGGGGAGACCATGGCCGTGCTGGTGCCCTACGGCGGCTCGGTCGCCGACGCGGACGACTTCCTCGTCGATGCGGGCGGTGCGGAGTCGAACGTGCTCGCGCACGCGGCGGCGCTCGGCGTCCCCGTGCGCTGGCACAGCCGGCTCGGTGCCGACGCGCTCGGCGAGCGGGTGCTCCGGCAGCTCGCGGCGCGGCGGATCGACGTCTCGCGCGTCGTCCGCGACCCCGGTCATCCCACCGGCGTCTACGTGAAGGACCCCGGCCGCGGAGTCTCCTACTACCGAGCGGGCTCGGCCGCCGCGTACCTCGACACCGCCGACGCCGATGCCGCGCCGTTCGACGACGTGGCGCTGCTGCACCTCTCCGGGATCACCGCGGCGCTCTCGGAGCCGGCCGACCGCTTCCTCCGCCGCGCGGCCCTCCGCGCCCGCGACCTCGGCATTCCGGTGAGCCTCGACGTCAACTACCGCGCCGCGCTCTGGAGCGTCGATCAGGCGGCGCCGGTGCTCGCCGAGCTCGTGCGGCTGGCCGACGTGGTCTTCGTCGGCCGCGACGAGGCGGAGACCCTGTGGGGCACCCGCACCGCCGAGGACGTCCGGGCGCTGTTCCCGGACGTCGCCGAGCTGGTCGTCAAGGACGGCCACATCGGCGCGACGGTGTTCTCTGCGGATGTCGATGCCGATGCCGATGCCGATGCCGATGCCGGTGCCGACGCTGCCGGCTGGGTCTTCGAGCCCTCGCACGAGGTGGAGGTGCTCGATGCGGTCGGCGCGGGCGACGCCTTCGCCGGCGGCTACCTGGCCGCCCTGCTCCAGGGCGCCGACCCCGGAGCACGCCTGCGCCGCGGCCACGACCGCGCCGCCCTCACCCTCGCCGTGGCGGGCGACTCCCTCGACGAGAGAACGGCACGACGATGACTGCGTTCACCACCATCACCACCGCGACCACCCCGACTGCAAGCCCGACCGCGAGCCCCTTCGACGAGGTCTTCGCAGGCGCCCCGCTGATGGCGATCCTGCGCGGCATGGGCGTGGAGCGCTCGATCGCCCTCGCGACGACCGCCTGGGACCTCGGCATCGACTCGGTCGAGGTGCCGCTGCAGACCGCGGAGGACGAGGTCGCCCTCCGTGAGGTCGCGCGCCTGGGCGCCGAGCGCGGCAAGACCGTCGGAGCGGGCACCATCGTCCGCCCCGAGCAGGTCGCGCTCGCCCGCCAGGCCGGCGCCGGCTACCTCGTCTCGCCGGGCCTCGACCAGCGCATCCTCGCCGCCGCCGGTGCCGTCGACCTCCCGCTGCTGCCCGGAGTCGCGACGCCGTCGGAGGTGCAGCTCGCCGCCTCGCTCGGCCTCACCTGGCTGAAGGCCTTCCCCGCCACCTGGCTCGGCGCCGGCTGGTTCAAGCACATCCGCGGCCCCTTCCCCGGCATCCGCTTCGTCGCGACCGGCGGCCTCGACGCCGCCAACGTCTCCGACTTCCTCGACGCCGGCGTCCGCGTCGCCGCCGTCGGCTCCGCCCTCGAGGACCCGGCCCAGCTCACCCGCCTCGGCGCCCTGCTCGCCGCCGCCCGCCCCTGACCGCCGCCCCGCCGGACCCGAGCCCCGCCGGACCGCCGAGCTGCGGGGTCCGCTGCATGCTGCTCGAGCAGCCCGTGGAGCGGTCCCTCCATGCTGATCGAGTAGCCCGCCTGACGGGCGTTGCATGCTGATCGAGTAGCCCGCATCGCGGGCATATCGAGATCCCCTGTCGTCCGGTGGGAGGGTCTCGATACGCGCTACGCGCTACTCGACCAGCATGAAGGCGATCTGGGGTCCGCATTCCTCATGTTCGGGTGGGGCGCGCAGCGGGCACCCCATGCTGATCGAGTAGCCCGCGGAGCGGGCCCGCCATGCTGATCGAGTAGCCCGCTTCGCGGGCGTATCGAGATCCACCGTCTGCCGGGCCCGGGTCTCGATACGCGCTGCGCGCTACTCGACCAGCATGAAGGCGGTCCGCGGTCCGTATGCGCGCTGCCCGGCCAGGCCGCAAGGCGCGTACGCAAGCTGATCGAGCAGCACGCCTCGCGGGCGCTGCATGCTGATCGAGTAGCCCGCAGCGCGGGCACGCCATGCTGATCGAGTAGCCCGCAGAGCGGGCGTATCGAGATCCACCACCGTCAGAACGGTGCGGGCACGTTGTCGAACCGCGGCCGCGGTGGCCGGTCCGGCGGCCGCCCGGGCAGAGGCGGTGGCCGGTTGCTGATCCGCCGGCCGGTCGGGCTCGTCCACTCGATGGTCCCGTGGTCGTCGATCCGGTCGTAGCTCCACTGCTCTCCGTGCCGGACGTGGTGGTGGCTCGTGCAGAGCATGACGAGGTTCTCGAGCGAGGTCTCGCCGCCGTTGCGCCACTCGATCGTGTGGTCGGCCTCGGCTGTGGAGGCCGTGCGGGTGCAGCCGGGGAAGCGGCAGGTCTGATCGCGGAGCTGGAGGTGGAGGCGCATCTGCGCGGGTGGGACGCGCCAGGTGCGGCCGACGGAAACGACGGCTCCGGTGTCCTGATCAGTGAGGACGCGGGTGAAGGACGCCGCCGTGCGGATCATCTCGCGAGCGACGTCGGCGGGGACCGGTCCGTAGCCGTCGAGGTCCGCGGGTGCGTCGTCGAGACCCGCGGCGGTGGACGCGGCGAGGGTGAGGCGCACCTCGGCGCGGACGCCGGGGACGAAGGTCGGGTCCGGCCGGTTCTTGGAATCGGGGGTCGTGCCGGCGACGTCGCCGTCGCAGAGCAGGTCGATGGCGGCGTCGGCGCTGAGCTGCTGAAGGGTGCGGGGGTCGCCGTCGTCGCGGAGGGTGCGGGCGATGCGCCGCAACCGGTCGTAGGCGCCGGAGACGACCGGTGCAGGAGCGTGAAGGCAGAGCGTCGCCATCCCGTCGACGTCCGGGGTGACCCAGACGGCGCGGTCCTCCCGGGCGCGGGCGTGCCGCTCGGCGAGGGGCTGCTCGTGCAGCTCCTCGCGCCAGCGACCGAGGGCTCGGCGCAGCTGCGTCGTCGTCATCGTGACGGCGGCGTCGGCGGCGCGCTCATCGAGTGCCTCGCGGGAAGCCTCCGGGAGGCTGCTGGCCGTCCTGCAGATGACTTCGCCCGCATCCCACAGGATCCGGCCGTCGCGCAGCAGCGCGCGGGTGAGGGGCAGGTGCTCCATCAGCATCTGCGCGGTCTCGAGGCGGCGTGAGGCCTCCCGCTCGGAGACGCCGAACGTGGTCGCGAGCTCGGCTCGGATGGAGCGCTCGACGAGGTCGCGGGTCTCGCTGCGGGACGTTCCGCGGGCGAACGCCTCGGGGACGCTGAGCGCGAGCCGGTACCCGCGGTGCATCCGCTCGGCCGCCCTCAGGCGCGTCGAGGAGGCGGCGCGCTCGGCGGCCGCGGCGTCGTGAAAGCAGTCGCGCACCTTCGCGAGTGCTGCCGCATCCTCATCTTCTGACATACAAGTATTGAATCAGGGACCACCGACATCGGGGCGGGGGCAGAGGCCGATCGGGGAGAGCGCAGGCGGATCGGGCGCTGGGGAGGAGGCTCGCTCCCGGATGTCTCGGCGAGGGTGGGTCTCGATACGCCGCCGGAGGCGGCTACTCGACCAGCATGAATCGACCTGCGGCTTGCGCGACCAGCAGGGAGTGCCCTGCGGGCTGCGCGACCGGCATGAGGCGGTCGGCCAGGCACCCTGGCTGCGGACTGTGCCCCCCCCTGCTGATCGAGTAGCCCGCGCAGCGGGCGTATCGAGATCCGCCCGGGCCGAGACGAGAGCCTGCAGACCACCGTTGTTGCGGTGGTGGGTCTCGATACGCCCTTCGGGCTACTCGACCAGCATGGGCCGCCCCTGCGGGGCTACTCGACCAGCAATCTGCGGGCATCTCCCGCGAGCAGATCCGGGGTCAGCGGCGGCGGCGCAGCAGGGCGTCGACCGAGAGGCGGCCGGCTCCGGTGAGCGCGAGCGCCACCGCGCCGGCGGCCAGCACCAGGACGAACTCGATGCCGCCGGTGGCCGCGAAGAAGCCGCTCGGCAGGTGGACGACGACGAGCGCGACGAGCGCCGTGATCGCGAGGCCGGCGGCGGCGATCCGGGTCAGCAGGCCGACGATGATCGCGGCGCCGCCGAGCAGCTCGGTGAAGGCGGCGACCGGGGCGAGGACGGCCGCGAACGGGATCCCCATCGCTCCGAAGCCCTCGGTCGTCGCCGCGAGGCCGTCGACGGCGATCTTCTGCCAGCCGTGCGCGAGGAACACGGCGCCCAGCGCGAGGCGGAGGACGAGCAGTCCGGCGGAGGCCCCCGGCAGCGCGCTGCGGCGGGCCGTGGAGGAGGTGGTCGGGCGGTCGAGCGTGGTGGTCATGGCGTGCCTTCCGGTCGGAGCGGATCTCGAGGGGGAGTGCCGCACGCCGTCGTGCTCGTGCTCGACCGTAGGCGCGACCGCCGCCCGCACGAGCGCCGTGGAGTGGACACTGAGAACTCGCACAGGCTCACCCCAGGCTCCAGCCCCCGCACACGCCGGAGCCGACGCCGCCCTCCTCACGAAGGCGGCGCCGGCTCCCGCACGGGTCCTCAGCAGCTCGCGGCCGGATACTCCTCGCTCTGCTCCCGCATCACGTCCTCCCCGTCGACGGTGCCCGTCACGGTCAGGTCGACCGCGTCGGCCGGAACCGTCTTGGCCCGGGTGGTGAAGGAGTGGAACGCGCTCTTCCCCGGAGCGACGGCGGTGAACGCCTTCTCGCCGTAGGCCGTCGTCATCGTGATCCCCACCGGCACGTCGGCCGTGTTGACCGCGGTGACGCCCAGCTGCACCTTGCCCGCCACGCACCGGCTCTGCACCGTCACGTCCAGGTCCGGCAGTGCCGGCGCGGCGGGGGCGACCGCCGCGACTCCGAGCCACGAGATCACCGGCTTCTCCCCGCCGGCGCCCTCGTTCGTCACCCGGTACTCCACCGTGGTCGGCGCAGCGAGAGTGAAGGTCAGCGCCCCGGTCAGCGGCGTGCTCGTGCCCGACAGCGGGATGTTGCCCTTGGCCAGCTCCACGCCCCCGGCCGAGACGGTGTGGTTCATCGTCCGGCTGAGGTTCCACCACTCGGTGAACCCGCCCGTCAGCGTGTACGTCCCGGCGGCCAGCGGCAGCCGGTAGATCAGCTGCGTCGTGTCCTGGTAGAGACCGGTCGAGAACTTGTCGTTCACGTCCGTCCCGGTCTTCACCTTCATGCCCTCGGGCGCGAAGCCCCACTGGTCGGCGGCGGTCGAGGCCCGGTCCGACACGGCGTTGAGCAGCGACGGGACGGCCGCCTGCACCGCGCCGTACTGCGGCGAGGAGGTCGCCGCGGTGCCGGAGTCGATGTAGTAGACGAGCCCCTCGGGCACGACCTCGTAGCGCGCGGTCACCTTCGCGCCGTTCGCGAGCGTCCCGCGCAGGGTCACCGGCGCGTAGTCGGTGCGGGTCTGCGCCGCGGAGTCCGCGTCCCAGGTGACGCCGGTCGAGGCCCCGTCGACCGTCAGCGTGGTCGGCAGCGCCGCGCTCGCGGTGAGCGCGCCCTGGTAGCCGAGGTCGCGGGTCACGCTCTGGACGTAGACCAGCGCGAGCCGCGCGTTGTAGCCGCTCGTCCCGTCGGTCCCGAAGGACACGTCCACGACGCCCGGCGCCGCGAGGGTCACCTGCTGGCGCACCGGCGTGGCCGCCCCGGTCGAGACCGCGGTGGCGCGCTTGGTCGTGCCGGCCGCGGTGACGGTCGAGACGACGTTGGTGGTCAGTCCGGCTCGCGGCGCCTGCACGGCGACGATGTCGTAGGTGCCGGCGGGCAGCGTCAGGTGCGTCACGACGGGCTTGCCGAAGTCGGCCGGCACGTACGAGGAGCTCCAGTCCGCGGGGTTGCCCGGCACGACGGCGCCGGTCGACGTGGTCGAGTAGCCCCACGTGCTCCCCGCGGACACCCCGTCCCACTTCCGGTCGGCGGCGTCGTTGAGGACACCCGGCTGGCTCGCCTTCACCGCCGCGTAGGCGGATCCGGCTGCCGAGCCGCTCGAACCCGAGTCGACGAAGTAGCGCAGGTCGGCCGGAGTGACGAGCAGCGGTACCGAGAAGCGCTGGAACACCCCGGTCGCGGCGACCTTCTCGGTGGTCCGGCCGGTCAGCCGCACCGTGCCGAGCTCGGCCGTCCCCGCGAGGGCCTGCGCGGCTCCCGCGTCCCACGTGACGGCGCGCTCGGCGCCCTCGAGGGTCACGGTCTTCGGCAGTCCGGCGGAGGCGGTCCCGGCGATCAGGCCGAGGTCGCGGACGTCGGTGCTCACGCCCTCGGGCACGAGCTCCGCTGCGGTCCGGCTGAGGCGCGCCACCAGAGCGGCGGCCCCCTCCGCGTCGAGTCCGTAGCCGGCCGGGTCGGCCAGCGCCGATCGGGCGGAACCCACGACGCTCGTGAACGGAGCCCAGGAGGAGGCGCTCCACTCCGCCTCGACGAACCGCTCGGCCGTCGCCAGCGCCGCCGCGAGGGCGGCCGTGTCGACCGCGGACGAGTCCGCGTTCGCGACGACCACGCCGACCGCGTCGACGTTGAGCACGCCGTCGTTCGCCGTCTCCAGCACCACCGTGTGCTCGCCGTCCGCGAGACCGCGGAGCTGGAACGCCGTGCGCTCGCTGCCCGCCGCCCAGGTCGGCGCGTTCGTCGCCACCCGGACGCCGTCCACCGTGACGTTCAGCGTCGCGGCCCCGGTGTTGCTGCCGAGGACGTCGAGACCGGTCCCGGTGAAGGAGTAGCTCAGCGCCGCGCCCTTCCCGGTGCTCTTCGACGCCGTGCGCTGCCACTCGAACATGCCCTGGCCGTTGACGTGCGTCCACTGCTCGTCGAACTCCAGCACCGGAGTGCTGCTGTCGCTCCAGCTGGTCTGGTGCATGCCGTCGACGACGGTGGAGTAGTAGGGAGTGAAGCCGGGCACCTGCTCGACGACGAGGTCGTCGAACTGCGTGAACGTGAAGGCCGAGCCGAGCTGCACGCGCCCCGCGGCCTGCGGCGCCGGGTCGGTGTACGCGGCGACCTGCACTCCGTTGAGGTAGGCGGTGTACTTGTCGCCCGCCACCTGCACGGCGATCCGGTTCCACACTCCGGTGCCGGTGCGGAACGCCGTGCCGGGGGTGGCGGAGGCGGTGCCGGACGCGACGGAGGTGCCGTAGCGCAGCAGGCTCCAGGCGCCCGTCGCGTCGACCCGCAGCTCGGCCGCGGAGACGTTCTGACCGTTGGGCGTCCCGCCCTGCTCGCGGGCGCCGAGGGTCGCGTACGGGGTGCCGCCGTTCTCGAAGAGCACGTCGACCGAGGCGCGGTAGTTCGCCCAGCGGTAGTCGCCGATCGTCGTCTTCGGGTCGCCGCCGTTCCAGGCCGAGCCGTTCATGCCCGGGCCGACCTGCTGGCGCAGCACGCGGTCACGCGCCGCATCGCCGGTGGCCACGGACTCGAAGGCGCCGTTGGTGTCGTTCGTGTAGCGCGGGATCGCGCCGTCGTCCTCCGGCTGCACCGCGGGGGTGCCGGCGGGCTTCGCCTTCGCGCCGCGGCTGTCGAGGAAGGACTCACCGGAGTCGCCGAGCGCGCCGGTCGCCGGGTCGTAGGAGCGGATGTCCGCGGCCTCGGCGTAGTCGAAGTCGTCCGCGTAGAGGACGGAGTCGGTGGTGACGCCGTTGACGTCGCCGCTCGCGTCGGTATCGAGCACGTCGCGGCCGCCGTCGGCGTCGGTGTACTCGGGCGCTGTCGGCAGGGTCGAGCCGTAGCCCTCACGCGGGGTGAGGACACCGCCGGCGCTCGCCGCGTGGTCGAGCGTGGTGGCGGTCGCCGTCGACCAGGGCTTCACCGTCACCGTGTAGGTGCCGTCCTGCGCGGACAGCTCCGACACGGGCACGACGTAGTTCGCGTCGTAGGCCTCACCGGCGTCGGCCGCGCGGGTCTCCCAGACCTCCATCGTGCGGTCGTCGCCCAGGTCGAGGTCCTCCGCGGAGATCGCGTAGGTCCTCTCGAACGGGCTGTCGTTGACGATCACCGTGGAGAAGTCCGAGCCGTCGGGCGCGGCGAGCGTCGTGTACGACACCGCGCCGGTCGACGCTCCGCTGGGCGGGTTGCCGCCGCCGAGCGCGCTGCCGGAGGCCTGCGGGATGCCGCGCCAGACGCCCGCGGTGTTGTCCTCGTTCTCCCAGCCGAGCTGCGCGAACTGCGTGTACTGCTCGACCGCGGCCAGGCCGCCGTCGTAGTACAGCCAGCCCGACCACGGGTCGCGGGCGCTGACGAGCTCCTTCGAGGAGTACTGGAAGCCGTCGTAGAAGGAGCCGATCGCCGGCTGGAAGATGTTCAGGGTCCGGAGCGACTTCGCGAAGCCGGAGGTGACCCAGTTGCTCATCTCGAGCGCGCTGTTGGTGCCGCCGAACTCCGTCCCGGTGCCGCCCTGGCCGTCGGGGTTGGTGTTGTTCGGGCGGTCGGCGGAGTTGGAGAAGGTCGCCTGGCCCTCGGAGTTCCAGATCTCCTTGTCGTAGGTCTGCGCGAACTTCTTGAGGTTCCCGTTCGCGTCGTCCGAGGTGGCGTAGTGGAAGCCGACGACGTCGACGGCGTCGCGGAGCGACGGGTCGGTCGTCGAGTTCAGCTGGTCGCCGAAGGAGGTCGGGGGAGTGCCGACCGTGTCCGCCGCGACCGTGCGGATGGCGCGGTAGCGCTCGCCCTCGTCCGCCGAGGCGAAGCCGTTGCTCGGGTCCTGCGCGCTCGCGCCCTCGTAGCCCTTGGTGTCGGTGCGGAGCCAGGTGGAGAACTTCTTGTAGAGCGCGGCGTTCGGGCTCGTGGTCTCGTTGGTGTCCGGGTTGATCGAGTCGACCATGATCCCGTACTCGCGCTCCGCCGCCAGGACGGTGTTCTTGAACCAGATGTACTGGTCCTCGTCGCTGGTCACCCAGGTGGGGCGGCTCCAGCGCAGGATGCTGACGTGCACGTCGCCCTCGGCGACCTTCTGCGCGTCCGCCGCCAGCTGGAAGCCGGGCTCGCGCTGCACGTTCGGGTACTCGTCGCGCGAGCGCATCGTCGCGACGTTCGGCCCGGTCGAGGTGTTGCGGTCGTTCCCCATCTCGATCTTGATGGTGGTCATGATCGGGTGCTCGCCGCCGAAGAGCGTCTCGATCAGCTCCCAGTACTTCTCGGGGTGCTGCGACTTGTAGTCGAGCAGCAGCGCGCTGGTCGAGTTCGCGGAGAGGATGCCGAAGCCCTTGAAGGTCAGCGCGTTCACGCTCTCCGCCGCCGCGGCGACGTCGGCCGCGGTGACGGTGACGGCCTGCACGTCCGACGGCGCGGCCTGGGCGGCCGGCACCTGGGCGAGCCCCGCGGCGAGCAGGGCGCCGAGCGCGGTCGCCGCGACGAGGGTCCGTCCCCTCCCCTCCTTCCTGCGGTGCGGCCTGCTGGGCGAGGGGGGCTCGGGCTGCGAGCCTCGAGCGTGCCGGGGAGAGCGGTTGAGCATGAGTGCGCCTCGTCGTCGAGTCGAATGGGATGAGCGATCCGCCAACTCCGATCATTTCAGAACATGAGGAGAGCGCTCGCTGTGGTCACCGTATCCGAGCGGTTTCGCGGGCGCAACGGCTCGAAGCGGCTCGCGAGCAGGGTCTTTCCTCCTGGAGCGACCACGGGATAGTCTGCTCGGCAGCGCGGAACGCCCTTCCTCGATGATCGATAATGATCGAAAGAGAGGGTCGGGACGTGCGACGACGAGTCGGCGACGAGGCCGACCGGAGAACGGAGAACCCCCGCCATGACCACCCGCCCCACCCGGATCCGTCCCCTTCTCACCCGCGGCGCCGCCGGTCTCGCCGGTGGCCTGCTCCTGCTCGGCGTCGCCGGCACCGCCTTCGCCGACGAGCAGCAGGGCGCGGACGACGTCGACGTCAATGTGCAGATCGCGCCGCTCACCACGCCCGGCTCGCTCTCGATGACGGTCGCGAGCGACTCCACCGCGCTGACCGAGAACGGCTCGACGGGCGTCGTCCGCCAGTTCACCGGCACCTTGCCCACGGTCACCGTCACCGACACCCGCGACGCCGCGGACATCCCGGCCGGTGCCGGCTGGTACGTCCTCGGAACCGCCAGCGACTTCACCTCGTCGACCGGTGACACGATCGGCGCGGAGAACCTCGGCTGGGCCCCGAACCTGATCGACGGCGGCGACTCCGGCCTCGTCGCCGAGGGCGACATCGTCGACCCGATCATCGACGGCGGCCCCGACGGCGTCGGCCTCGTCGACCAGGAGCTGCTGGCGATCACCAACGACAGCGCCGGAGTCGCGGAAGAGGGCTCCTGGACCGCGAACGCGGCCCTGACCCTCAAGACCCCCACCACCGTCGACGCGGGCGACTACAGCTCCACCCTCACCCTGTCCCTCTTCGAGTGACCCCGTGGCACGCCGGCCGAGTAGCCGCCGCAGGCGGCGTATCGAGACCCGGCGTGCTGGACGCGGTGGATCTACTCTGAAGAGACGCCCGCAGCCATGCTGGTCGAGTAGCCCCGCAGGGGCGTATCGAGACCCACCCACCGCAAGGACGTCGGTCTCTTCCCCGCCCTGCGATGGCGCCGGAGGCGCCCCCTCCGCTCGATACGCCCGCTGCGCGGGCTACTCGATCAGCATGAAGCGCGCCCGCCGCCCGGGCTGCCCGACCAGCATGAAGCGCGCCCGCCTGTGGGTAGGCCGCTCAGCATGAAGCGGGCCGGCCGTGCGGGCAGGCCGATCAGCGTGCGGAGAACCCGCTCCGCGGGCAGCATGCTCCGGGTCCGCCGTGCGGGAGGTCACGCGTCCGGCACATGCTGGTCGAGTAGCCGCCTCCGGCGGCGTATCGAGACCCGCCCTCCTGGGCACAGCGGATCTCGAGACGCCCGCTCCGCGGCCCACTCGATCAGCACGAATCCTCGAGTGGACCCGCGACGGGCCTCGAGTCCCGAGCAGGCCCCTGTACGCGTCCACTCGGCGCTGCCTGCTCGCGCGAGTGGACGCACGTCGGGCCCCGCGCCCGGGCCGAAGCCCGTTCCGGGTCCACTCGCGCGCTCGCCCCATGCTGGTCGATGAGCCGCCGCCGGCGGCGTATCGAGACCCGGGCTGCTGGGGACGGTGGATCTACTGGGAAGAGACGCCCGCACACATGCTGGTCGAGTAGCCCCGCAGGGGCGTATCGAGACCCGCCACCGCATGCACGTCGGTCGCGTCCCCGCCCTGCGCTGGCGCCGAAGGCGCCCCCTCCGCTCGATACGCCCGCGATGCGGGCTACTCGATCACCATGAAGGGGCTGCTGATCGGCAGGGGGTCGATGGGGCAGGCGGGTGCGGTGCCCGCAGGCGTTCGGTATCGTGGCGCGCTCCGAGACCCGAGGGGGCATCGTGAACCGTCCGCACGTCACCGCAGGAGCCGCCGGGGTCCTCCTGCTCGCGCTCGCCGGCTGCACGCCGCCCGCGCCGGAAGCGGCCGGCGGCGGGCTCGACCTCGCCGTGTCCGCGGTCTGCGAGGCCGGCGTCGATCCGCAGTGCACCGCGGTCGGCGGTCAGGACGTGCTCGTCGACCCGGCGGCGTTCACCCGGGCGGGTGTCGCCTCGGTCGAGGTGTCCGGCACCGGCGGCGCCCAGACCGTCGACGTCCGCTTCGACGAGGACGGCGCGGAGCTCTTCCAGGACGCGACGGCGGAGGCGGCGGGCGCCGGCCCGGACGCGCGCCTGCTGCTGCGGGCCGGAGACGTGGTCGTCTCTGCCGTGGCGGTGATGCAGGCGATCGAGGGGGACTCGGTGCAGATCCTCCCCGGCGGCGAGGACGCGCAGGCGCTCGCCGACCGCATCCGCGCGGGCTGACCCCGCGCGGTCACGACACAGAGGCCTCCTCCGCACCGAGCTGCACCGCCAGCTCCATGCAGCGCACGCGGGCGGGGGAGAAGTCGTAGGGCAGGCTCCGGATGACGTCCGCCGCGCTCCTGGCGCGCGGATCGGCCGCGGGGGCGGGCGTCTCGGCGTCCTCGGGCGGGTGCCGCTCGTCCCAGGCCTCGGCGAGAGCGTCGTCCTCCTCGAGCTGACCGGACTCCCTGCAGACGCGCAGCAGCTCCGTCTCGAAGGCGTGCCGCTCGGCCGCCGCCTGCGCGACGCGGGGGTCGTTGACGGCGACCGAATCGTCCAGGGCCTCCTCGGCGGCGTCGACGCGGCCGGACGCGGCGCGCAGGTCGGGGTGGGCGGCGAGAGCGGCGAAGCGGCCGGCCTGGATGGCGGCGCCGAGCGGGCCGAACACGCGCTCGGTGACCAGCAGGACGTCCAGGTCGTCCTGGCGCAGCGAGCCCTCGGGCGCGCCCTCCAGGCGGCCGGACACGAGGTCGTCGAGCAGGCCCAGCCGGCTGCCGAGCGTGCGCATGCGCTGCACCGACGCCCGCTGCCGCTGCAGCTCGGCCTCCTGTGCGGCGAGGGTCTCCTCCAGCCGGGCGAGGACGGCGGCGACCTCGTCCTCGTCGTCCGCGGCGAGCGATTCCGCGCCGGCGAACGCGTCGCGGATGTCGTCGAGGGCGATCCCGGCGTCGGCCGTGCGGCGGATCCAGAGCAGCCGGACGATCTCCGCGTGTCCGTACCGGCGGCGCCCGTCGCCGCCCCGCTCGCGCTCGGGGAGCAGGCCGATCTGGTGGTAGTGCCGGATCGTCCGGGGCGTGATGCCGACGAACGCCGCGGCGTCGCCGATCAGGACCTCACGGGGCGGGGTCGGGAACGGATGCATGGCGGGCCTCTCGAAGCGGGACGGGACGTGCTTCGAGCAGATCACATGACGCTGCGGCAGGAGCAACCCCTGCTCGATCGGCACGCGCGGGACCCGCTGAGCAGGCTGGTCGATCAGCATGCAGACGGACCAGCGTGCGGCATTCATGCTGGTCGAGTAGCCGCCGCAGGCGGCGTATCGAGACCCACCCGGCGGGAGACGGTGGATCTCGATACGCCCGCTTCGCGGGCTACTCGATCAGCATGTGCTCGGCACGCGCGAGCGGCCCGCCCGCCCGCTACGAGGTGTAACCCGCCTGGATGGTGTCGAGGACCTGGTCGGTGCTCGAGCCGTCGATCCAGTCGACCATGCCCTTGAAGAAGCTGTCGGAGCCGACGGCCTTGGGCATCAGGTCGGAGGCGTCGAAGCGGAACGTGGTGCCCGGGTCCTGCAGGATCGAGATGGAGCTGCGCAGCAGGTCGCTGCTCGCGTTCGCCGGGTCGAGGCCGGTGTTCGCCGAGATGACGCCGCCGAGCTTCACGCGGCTGTTCGCCCAGTCGGCGCTGGCCAGGTACTCCTGCACCTTCGCGGTGTCCGCGTCGTCCGCGAACGCGGCGACGAACTCGCCGCCACCGGTGACGGCCTGGTCGTCGTCCGCCTTGATCGGCGGGGTGAGGAACGCCCAGACGTCGCCGTCCTCCGCCACGGTCGCGTCCGCTCCGGTGAGGAAGCCCTCGAAGAAGGACGCCTGGTGGGTCAGCGCGCAGGAGCCGTTGGCGATGTTCTGCGCCACGTCACCGAAGGCCGTCGAGTTGATCGAGGACACGTCGCCGTAGCCCGCGTTCACGAGCGTCGGGTCGAGCAGGATCGAGCCGACCGAGTCGAACGCGGCCTTGATCTTCGGGTCGGTGAACGGGGTGTCGCCCGCGACCCACGAGTCGTAGACGTCCGGACCGGACTCGCGGAGCACCGCGTCCTCGATCCAGTCCGTGCCCGGCCAGCCCGAGGCGGCGTCGGACGCGAAGCCGGCGCACCAGGACGGTCCGCCCGACTTCTCGGCGATGGTCTTCCCCAGCGCCTCCATCTCGTCCCAGGTCGTCGGGACCGAGACGCCCCACTCCTTGAACTTCGCCGGCGAGTACCAGACGTAGCCCTTCACGCTCGCCATCAGCGGCGCGCCGTACTGGGTGCCGTCGACCTGGCCGTACTTCTGCCAGTCCTCGGACCAGTTCTGCTTCACGTTGGCGAGGGCGCCCTCGGGCAGCTCCTTCACCTTGCCCGAGGCGACGGTGTCGGCGAGCAGTCCCGGCTGCGGGAAGATCGCGAGGTCGGGGACGTCGCCGCCCTGCACCTTGATGCCGATCTGCTGCTCGAAGCCCTTGTCGCCGGTGTACTTGATGTCGATCCCGGACTCCTTCTCCCAGTCCGCCCAGGACTGCTCGAGCAGGGTCGCCTCGTCGCCGTTGATGGTGCCGTAGACGGTGACGGAGCCGTCGCCCGCGGCGCCGCCGGAGCTCGTGCCACCGCCGGCGTTCGGGTCGTTGGGGTCGCTGCTGCTGGAGCAGCCCGCGAGGGCGATCCCGGCGGCCGCGAGTACGGCGACCGGAAGGGTGAGACGACGGTGCAGGAATGACCGCATGGTTCCTCCTCGTTGAGTGATGGAGCGACGAGGGGGAGTAGCCCCCCAGCTGCGTCCGACCAGAGTACGTCGTGAGAGAGCGCTCTCTCGGTAACGATCCGGCGTCGGATCGGCGACGAGCGGCCTGGGACGTCCCCGCCCCGGTCACGTCGACATCGGAAGTCCGGCGCCGCACAGCGCATTACCACGAATCGTTGCCCAATCGACCCCCTGGCGCGTTCTGCTTCCGGTACCGTCGTTCTGCTCGGCATTCCCGGTCCACCCGCCCGGCGTCCCCCTCTTCCCCGATCCTGGCGGGGGAGCTGCAGGACCCTCGCGGACCCGGGCTCGGCGCGTCCTCGGACGCGCCCCGTCGCCGGCTCCCGCGTACCCGACGCGGGAACGACCCCCGAAAGGCGTCCCCGATGGACCCCGCCCCCGCTCCGCGCATCCCCCTGACGCCGCGGCTCCTCCCGCCGACCCGCCGGGGCCGCCTCCGCGCGTCGCTCCTCGCGATCGCCGCCGCAGCAGCCCTCGTCGTGGTCGGCCTCGTCGTGCCCACCGCGAGCGCCGACACCGCGTGCGCGCCGGGGCAGAACGCCATCGTCTGCGAGAACGCCAAGCCCGGTACCGACCCGTCGGTCTGGGACATCACCGGAGCCGGCGACCCGTCGATCCAGGGCTACTCCACCGACATCAGCGTGAACGTCGGCCAGCGGATCGACTTCAAGATCGACACCGACGCCGCGGCGTACTCCATCGACGTCTACCGCACCGGCTGGTACGCCGGGAAGGGCGCCCGCCTGATCACCTCGGTGACCCCGAGCGCGGCCCTCCCGCAGCTCCAGCCCGAGTGCCTCTCCGACGTCACCACCGAGCTCTACGACTGCGGCACCTGGGCCGTCTCGGCGGGCTGGGACGTGCCGAGCACCGCCGTCTCCGGCGTCTACATCGCCCTGCTCACCCGCGCCGACACGGGCGGCCGGAGCCAGATCACCTTCGTCGTGCGCGACACCGCCAGCACCTCGGCCGTGCTCTTCCAGACCTCCGACCCCACCTGGCAGGCCTACAACACCTACGGCGGCTCGAACTTCTACAGCGGCGGCGCCAACGGCCGCGCCTACAAGCTCAGCTACAACCGGCCCGTCACCACCCGCGGCGACAACCAGGGCCGCGACTTCTACTTCGCCAACGAGTTCCCGCTGGTGCGCTTCCTCGAGCGCAACGGCTACGACGTCAGCTACTTCAGCGGCGTCGACACCGACCGCTTCGGCTCGGCGCTGAAGCAGCACCGCACCTTCCTCTCCGTCGGCCACGACGAGTACTGGTCCGGCGCCCAGCGCGCGAACGTCACCGCCGCGCGCGACGCCGGCGTGAACCTCCAGTTCCTCTCCGGGAACGAGAACTACTGGCGCACCCGCTACGAGCCGTCGCCGACCGCGGGCGGCAAGGACTACCGGACCGTCGTCACCTACAAGGAGACCTGGGCGAACGCCAAGACCGACCCGTCGCCCGAGTCCACCGGCACCTGGCGCGACCCGCGCTTCGCTTCGGTGGCGAACGGCGGCGGCCGGCCCGAGAACTCCCTCGCGGGCACGCTCTACATGGTGAACTACTCGGATCTGCCGGTGACCGTCAGCGCCGCGGAGGGGAAGCTGCGGCTCTGGCGCAATACCTCGCTCACCGGCCTCGCCACCGGGAGCAGCGCCGCGCTCGCTCCGCACACCATCGGCTACGAGTCCAACGAGGACGTCGACAACGGCGCCCGGCCGCCCGGCCTGATCCGCCTCTCGACGACGACCGGCGCCGTCCCCGAGTACCTGCAGGACTTCGGCACCACCGTCGCCGCGGGCACCACCCGGCACAACCTCACCCTCTACAAGGCGGCGAGCGGCGCGCTCGTCTTCTCGGCAGGCTCCGTGCAGTGGACCTGGGGCCTCGACCAGCAGCACGACGGCGACGGAGCCGCCGCCGACGTCCGGATGCAGCAGGCGCAGGTGAACCTCTTCGCCGACATGGGCGTGCAGCCCACCACGCTGATGAGCGGCCTGGTCGCCGCGACGAAGAGCACCGACACTGCGGGCCCGACCGTCTCGGTCTCGAACCCCTCGGGCGCCACGAGCAAGGCCAACGGCAGCACCGTATCGGTCTCGGGCACCGCGACCGACGCCTCGGGCAAGGTCGCCGGCGTCGAGGTCTCGACCGACGGCGCCACCTGGCACCCGGCGACCGGCACGACGTCCTGGTCGTACAGCTACGTCCAGCACGGCGCCGGCACCGGCTCGATCCGGGTGCGCGCCGTCGACGACAGCGCCAACATCGGCGCCGTCACCAGCCGCGCCGTCACCATCACCGGCACGGCCACCGTGTTCGGCGCCGAGGTGCCGAAGACCGCCGACTCCGGCGACCTCGATCCGGCCACCCTCGGCCTGCGCTTCACCCCGAGCGCCGACGGCTTCATCCAGGGCGTGCGCTTCTACAAGAGCGCGGCGAACACCGGCCCGCACACCGGCGCCCTCTGGAGCGTCGACGGCCGGCAGCTGGCCACCGTCGCCTTCGCGAACGAGACGGCGAGCGGCTGGCAGACCGCCACGTTCGGCGCCCCCGTCGCCGTCACCGCCGGCACCGCCTACGTCGTCTCGTACACGACCACGACCGGCCACTACTCGTCCGCCGACTGGTTCTGGTCGAGCACCGGCTACGCCGCCGCCCCGCTGACGGTCGCCGGAGGCTTCGGAGCGACGCCCGCCGGGGTCTACAGCACCACCGGCGGCTTCCCGACCGACAGCTACCGCGCGAACAACTACTTCGTCGACGCCGTCTACAGCACGGTCGACGCCACGCCGCTGAGCGTCGGCTCGCAGGCGCCGCTGGCCGGCTCCTCGAGCGTCGCGCCGTCGACGAAGGTCTCGGCCGTCTTCTCGAAGGCGGTGACGGCGAGCACGGTCGTGATGACGCTGAAGACCGCCGCCGGCGCGAGCGTCGCGGGCAGCACCGCGTACAACGCCACCACCCGCACCGCCACCTTCACGCCCACCGCCCCGCTCGCCGCGTCGACCGGGTACACCGCGACGCTCGCCGGCACCGCGACCGGCGGCGGCACCGTCACCGCGGGCGGCAGCTGGACCTTCACCACCCAGGCGCCCGACACCGTCGCGGGAGCCTGCCCCTGCCGGCTCTTCGACGACTCGACGACCCCGGGCATCGCGCAGGTCGCCGAGGGCACGCCCGTCACCCTGGGCACGCGCTTCGCCCCGCTGGTGGACGGCACGATCACGTCGCTCCGCTTCTACAAGGGCCCCGGCAACACCGGCACCCACGTCGGCACGCTCTCGAACGCCGACACCGGCGCCGAGATCGGCCGGGCGACCTTCACCGCCGAGAGCACGGCCGGCTGGCAGCAGGTGACGTTCGCCACCCCGGTGGCCGTGACCGGCGGCACCGACTACGTCGCCGCCTACACGACGACCACCGGCAACTACTCCGCCACGATCAACGGCTTCGGCTCCGGATCCACGCGCGGCCCGCTCGTCACCGCGAGCGACTCCGGCGCGTACACCTACTCCGGCGGCTTCGCGGGGCAGCGCTCGACCACGAACTACCTGGTCGACGTCTCGTTCACGCCGTCGGCGACACCCACGCCCACTCCGACCCCGACGCCGACCACCCCGTCGGGCACGCGCCTCTTCGCGGACACGACCCCCGCGACCGCCTCCGCCGAGGACTCGTCCTCGGTCGAGGTCGGGATGTCCTTCACCGCGTCGACGGCGGGCAGCGCCACCGGCATCGCCTTCTACAAGGGCTCCCGCAACACGGGCACCCACGTCGGCTCGCTGTGGGACGCCTCCGGCACGCGGATCGCGCAGGTGACCTTCACCGGCGAGACCGCGACCGGCTGGCAGAGCGCCGCGTTCGCCTCGCCCGTCGAGCTCGTGCCGGGCGCGCGCTACACGGTGTCGTACCTCGCGCCCGCGGGCTACTACGCCGCCACGGGAGCCGGGCTGGCGTCGCCGGTCACGAACGGCGCGCTGACCTCGGCCTCCGGCGACAACGGCGTGTACCGCTACGGATCCGGCGGAGTCATGCCGTCGTCGTCGTACAACTCCACGAACTACTTCGTGGACGTGTACTTCCAGGCGAAGGGGTAGGTGCGGGGCGACGCGGAGAGCCTCGTCACGATGCCGCCGTGGGAGAACGCGGGGTAAAGTAGGGGTAACGATGCTCCCGGGGAGGGTGCGATGCCAACCGCAGTGACGACAGGTCAGCACGCGAGAACCGCACGCATGGACGTGCACGAGGTCGCTGCCGTGCTCGTTCAGGGTCTGGGCCCGACACTCGTCGCCGCGATGACCGGCTCCAAGGACCGGAAGCTGCCCAGCAAGTGGGCGAAACCCGACGGCCCGCGCCCGTCCGCGGACTTCACGCGCCGGCTGCAGCTCGGCCATCGCGTCTGGGTCGCGCTGTCGGAGTCGGAGTCGGAGCACGTCGCGCGCCAGTGGTTCCTCGGCGGGAACCCCGTACTCCACGAGGACACGCCCATCACGGCGATCCGCGAAGACCGCGGCAGCGAGGTCATCGAGGCCGTCGAGTCCTTCCTCCGCGGCGATCCGGACGTCTGACGACCGTGGCGACAGCGCGAACCTGCTCCGAGACCGGTCTGCGCCTGCTCCCAGACGCCGGCGAGCAGACGTTCCGCGTCGCGAAGCCGAAGTACGGGCCGCTCTCCGCGCCTCTGCGCACCGGTCGCTCCGCACGTCGGCGGTGGGGCCGCTACGACTCGTACGGCCGGACTCTGTACCTCGCCAGTGACGAGGAGACCGCTTTCGCGGAGGTGTTGTCGGTGTTCAAGCGCCGACTCGGCGCGGCCGACCCTGTCGAGAAGGACGCCGCGGCCCTCGGTCTCACTCGTGAGGAGTTCCTCGAGATCGCGGCGGCGGAGTGGCAGGAATCGTCGTGCATGGGCATCGGCGCCGTCCCGCGCCAGTGGCGGACCGAGCGCAGGATGTTCCGGGTCGAGACGGCAGGAAGCGGCACGTGGATCGATGTCGAGCATCCTGATTCGATCGCCGCGATCGAGCCTCGAGTCGAGGGGGTGCTCGCCCGCCACGGCATACGGGCTCTGACGACCGCGGTCCTTCGCGGCGACGACCGCATCGTGACGACGGCCATCGCCCTGAGCCTCCGCCGCATCACCGTCGACGACGGGTCCGTCCCCCAGGGGATCCACTTCGGCAGCAAGTGGGGCGGCGGCTGGTGCCGAGCCGTCTGGCTCCCCGGCGACGAGGACGAGTGGAGCACCGATCTGAGGAGCCTCAGTGGCGAGGACATCCTCGCCACGGACGAGCACCTCATCCGCGCCTCAGAGCGATTCAGGGTCAGGGTGTTCTGACTCGTCGTTCGTCCGCCGTCCGCACGATCGCGGGCTCGAGATCGTCCGGGCGGCTAGTCGACGTACGCCCCCTCGACGCCGAGCGCTTCGATGTCCAGGCCGGTCCCGGACTCGATCATGTCGCCCGAGGGGCCGTCGACGACGACCGTGTACACGTCCCAGGTCTTCGCCACCGTGCCGGAGATCGCGCCGTAGTTCTGGACGGTGTCGTGCACCGTCAGGACCCAGACCGGGCGGTCCGCTGCGATCTGCAGGTCGGAGCCCAGGCCCGGAGCGATCCTCCGTAGATCCCCGTAGGCCAGGGCGGCGGCGAAGACGGGGATCTTCTCGGCGCCGTCGTCGCTGCCCGCTCGCAGGGAGCCGACGAGCTCGGAGACCGGCACCAGGGGCTCGGTCGTGTCGTACGGCTGCAGAGCGGGGAAGTCCGCCACCCGCTCCGCGAGGGCCTCCTCCGGGGAGATCGTGGGCTCGCCGCCCGCGGCATCGTGGTGGGCGATCTGCTCGGGGCCGCGTGCGGCGTCTTCGCCGGCTTTCATGGCGGAGACGCTCGTCGTCGTCGTCGCCGCGACCACGCCTGCAGCGAGCAGCACGCCGGCGATGCCCAGCGCGATCCGCGTGCTTCTCATCGGAAACCCCGTCTCGAGTCCGTCCCGGATGTCGTGAGCGTAGCGGCGGAGGAGCTCGTCTCCTAGGGGTCCGACAGGACGACGAGGTCTCACGGCCCGTACGACGACAGCACGCGGGGGACCCTCTCGGCCGCTGCTGCTCCCTCGAAGACCTCGCCGTCAGCGGCGGGCTCGTACCGTCCGGCTTCGATCCGCTCCACCCAGGCGGAGTACGCGCGCTGCTCGTCGTCGCTGACCGGTCCGCCGATCAGCGGGTCCGTCTGTGGGGTGCTGCTCATGGCGGGGTCCTCCGTTCCTCGGTGGTCTCCGTGCCCGCTCGAGAGTCGAGCGACGCAGAGGCGTGACGTGGAAGATCAAGACGTCCTGAGCGCGCAGATTCAAGTGCGCGAAGACTTCGATCATCGCGGTTCCGTCGCGGCCGGGCCCGATGAACAGGGCCGCCGGAATCAGCCTTTGCGGCATCGCTTCCCCAGGAAACTGCAAAAGCCCCACATCACGCGGGGCTCTCACACGAGTAACGAGCAGATCCTGTCTGCCGTTGTTCCCGGCGAGATTAGCACCGGACGCCGCCCCCTGGTCGAGCCTCTCGCCACCGGCTGAGGTCTCCGCGATCAGCGCGCCGGCCACGGATGGTCGACGTGCACTGCTCTCCGCGGGCTCATGCGGGCGTCGCCGGGCTCCCGCGCCGCTGACGCGCGAGGATCGGCCGCAGAGACGGTGAAGACGCCGACGCTCCAATGGCGCTTCGAGCGGCGTCCTGGCGCTTCGCGAGGGTGTCGTCGCGGAAGAGCCGCGCAGGAGCGGGACCGGAGGACGAAGTTTCACGGCCCGTACGACGACAGCAGGCGGGCGACGTCGTAGAGCTCCCGCTGGAGCCGGCGTGCGAGCCGTGCGCCCTCGCGCAGCCACTCCGCGGTATCGATGCTCCCGTCCCACCCGTCGAAGACGTCGTGGTGCGTGAGCCAGACCTCGATCCAGGCCCGCAGATCGGTCGTGAAGGCGGAGGACACCCCGAAGTCGCTCGGCTCCCGGGGACCTTGGTCGTCCCACAGTGCGCCGTCGTGCCCGGGCCCCAGGAAGAAGCGGAGGTCGACGAGCTCACCCGCGTCGGCGCGGCGCGCGTGCTCGACGACCCGCTCGGGGCTGATCCCCTCCGGCACCGGCCACTCCACCTGGGTCACCGGATCCACGACCCACTCGCCGGTCGGCCACTCCGCGACGCTCTCCACGCCACCAGCATGACCGAGGTCGATCGCCACCCCGGGTGTACAGAGCTGCATGACGCGCCACGGAACGCGCACGCCACCGTCGCAGCCCGGCTCGACTGCGAAGGTGATGCCTTCGACGTCGACCACGACGCCGCCTTTCACAGGGGGAATCCCCTTCGCCGCCCGATGTCTCTTCACTGATTCATCCGATCCCGACCCACGTTCCTCTCGGCCGATCCGCGTCTGCATCGAGCGAGAGCGTCTCACGGGTCCGATCGGCGGGCCACCGACTCACGCACGGGGAGAACATGACATCGCTATCGAGACGACTGGTCGTCGCGGGGGCCGCCGGAGGCCTGTCGCTCCTGACGGTGGAGCACCTGTTCGGCCCGGTAGCGGCCGCTCGCGCCGCTTCCCCTCCGGAGAGCAACGGTGCTGTCGACCCGGCGAGACTGACCACGGTCGCCGGCAGTGCGGGGACCGTGCTGCTCGAACGATCGACTGCGGCGAAGTGGACGGCGATGGTCGCGGCGTGCAGGGCTGCGACGGGAGTCACGATGGTCGTCACCTCTCCGGACGGCGGCTACCGGGACCTCGTCCAGCAGCAGTACCGCTACGAGCACCCCGAGGGCCCGGTGTCCATCGCCCGCCCGGGCTCGTCGACGCACGGCTTCGGGACAGCGGTCGACATCTGGAACAGGCAGCACGACTGGCTCGTCCGTCATGCCCGCGAATTCGACTTCACGCAGACCTTCTCGAGCGAACCCTGGCACTGGCAGTACACAGGCTCGACATCGACCATCGGCCCCGACACAGAGGATGACGAAATGAACATGATCGTGATTTACCAGGACGCCGGAAGCGGTCGCGGCCCGAGCTACGGGAGCACGGCGGTCATCACTCCCCGACGGGGCTTCGTGCAGACCAGCACAGGTCTCGAGAACCGCGACGAGCTCACCGCCTGGACCTCCATCGCGGGCGCCCTCGGCATCACGATCATCGAGAAGCACGTCGACGCCAACGGCTTCACCATGGCCGGACGGTTCTGACCGGGATTCCGACCCGCGGCGACGAAGGGCTGCCACCTGCTCCAGAGGCGGCAGCCCTTCGTCGTGCACGGGAGGGTGCCCGGCGAACCGCCCGCTCTCCGCGCCGGTGGCTCGTGCTCACTCCGACGCTGTCAGCCCCCGCCCCGGAGCGCGTCGCATGATGGCGGGATGTTCATCCCGACCCGAGCCGCCGGTCTCGAGGCGCTCGACGACTTCGTCGCGCGCGCCGGCTCCGCCTACACGCGCGAGCGCAATCACGACCACGGACCGTCCCGGAGCAACGTGTCCGGGCTCTCCCCGTACCTCCGCCACCGGCTCGTCTCCGAGCGGGAGGTCGTCGCCGCGGTCCTCTCCCGCCACACGCTGACCGCCGCGGAGAAGTTCGTCCAGGAGGTGTTCTGGCGCACCTACTGGAAGGGCTGGCTCGAGCAGAACCCCGAGGTGTGGCGCCGCTACCGCCGCGAGGTGCGCGACTTCGAGGGGCACCTCCCGACCGGCTACGCCGACGCGATCGGCGGCCGGAGCGGCATCGACGCGATGGACGCCTGGGTGCAGGAGCTCGTCGAGACCGGCTACCTGCACAATCACACGCGCATGTGGTTCGCGAGCATCTGGATCTTCACGCTCGGCCTGCCCTGGCAGCTCGGCGCCGACTTCTTCTACCGGCACCTGCTCGACGGCGACGCCGCCTCCAACACTCTCTCCTGGCGCTGGGTCGCCGGCCTGCAGACCCCGGGCAAGACGTACCTCGCGACCGCCTCCAACATCGCCAAGTACACCGAGGGCCGCTTCTCGCCGCAGGGGCTCGCCACGTCGGCGCCCGCGCTCAGCGAGGAGCACTTCCCGCCCCGCACGCCGATCGAGCCGGACGACGTCGTCGGCACCCTCGGCACCCGCCCCGGCCTCCTGCTGCACGAGGAGGACCTCGACGCGGCGAGCCTCCTCGCCGAGCAGCCCGGACTGCCGGAGCGGCTGATCGCGACCGCGGTCTCCGCCGACCCGGGGGAGCGCTCGCCGTTCGCGGTCTCGGAGGCGGTGCAGGACTTCACCGCCGCGGCGATCGCCGACGCCGCGGAGCACACGCCGGACAAGGGCGGTCGGCCGGCGCGCGTGCTGGCCGATGCGCTGCCCGCGACGGTCGTCGACTGGGCGTCGTCCGAACGGCTCGACACCGTGGTGGTCCCGTACGCGCCGGTCGGCCCCGTGCAGGAGCGGCTGGACGCGCTCCGCTCCGCCCTCGCTCAGGAGGGGATCGCGCTCGTCACGGTGCGCCGCCGCTGGGACGGCACCGCCTGGCCCTCGGCCTCGCGCGGGTTCTTCGCCTTCAAGAAGCGGATCCCGACGCTGGTCCGCGGGCTGGACGAACCGGAGGACGCGGTCCGGCTGTTCTGAGCGGCGGGGACCTCGGAATGGCTGCTGCTGGACGTCGAGAGCGCAACGACGAGCAGGTCGCGGACGCAGAGCGACTCCGGCGGCCCTGAGAGGGGGCGCGCCCAGCGCGTACCCTCGTGCCATGTCCGTTCCTCCTGCTCCGGCGACGATCATCGACGTGGCGCGGGTCGCAGGCGTGTCGCGGCAGACGGTCAGCCGTGCTCTCAACGACATGGCGGATGTCCGGGCGACGACGAAGGCGCGTGTGATCGCGGCGGCGCGGGAGCTGAACTACCGTCCGAACCGGGCGGCGCAGAGCATGGTCCGCGGGCGCCGCACGATCATCGGGCTCGTGCTCGAGGACCTGAGCAACCCGTACTTCGCGGAACTCGCCGCGGCGGTGAACCGGGTCGCGGCCGACCGGGACTGGGGCGTGCTGCTCTGCGACGTCGGCACGGACCGGGGGAAGGCGCGCGGGCAGCTCGCGACGATCGTCTCGGGCGTCGACGCGCTGGTGCTCACAGGCTGCCGCACGGACACCCTGTCGCTGCTGCCCGAGGACGTGCTGCGGGGCGGGCAGCGGCGACTGCCGCTGGTGATGATCGACGGGCCCGCCGACGAGCGCTTGAACGGGCGGGTCGTGCTCGAGGTCGAGCAGGGGGTCCGGGCGGCCGTCGATCGTCTCGTCGCGCAGGGCCGGCGCCGGATCGCGTTCCTCGGTTCGGAGGTGGGGACCGACGTCCGCCGCGACGTCTTCCGCGCAGGTCTCGAGGAGCACGACCTGTCCTGGCGGGACCTGCCGGCACTCGTCGCGGAGGAGAGCATGGAGGGCGGGATGCGCGGGGCCGGCGAGCTGCTGGAGCAGTGCCCGGAGCTCGACGCGGTCCTCGTCTACAACGACATCATGGCGCTGGGCGTGCTCAAGACGCTGGCGAGGGCCGGGCGCCGCGTGCCCGAAGAGGTGGCGGTGATCGGCGTGGACGGCCTCGACATCGGCCGACTCGTCACGCCCGAGCTGACGACCCTGGCGATCGACAAGGCTCGGCTCGCGGAGGCGGCCGTCACGCTGCTCGAGCGGGCCTTCTCCGACGGCGGAACGGGGCCGGTGGGGGAGTCCGTCGTCGGGCTCACACTCCTCCTGCGCGACTCCGCCTGACCGCGACTGCACGGGTCGGCGCACCGATGCGCTCGCCCGGGCTCTCCTTCCCTGCTGCAACCGGAACGTTCACGGTTCTGCGCCGACCTCTGCTAGCGTCTGGCCTGTGAACGTTCACGGCACCGCCCTCGCCCCCTCTCGCCACTCGACCGCCGCGTGGCGGAACGCCGTCATGGTGATGTTCGCCCTCGGGGGCGTCACGGTCTCCACCTGGGGTCCGCGACTCCCGAGCATCCGCGATTCCCTGGGGATCGGGGACGCCGTGATCGGCCTCGCCCTGGCAGGCGTGACCGTCGGCTCGATCGCCGGCCTGGGCGTCGCGGCGCTGCTGCTGTCGAAGCTCGGTGCCCGGCGCGCGATCCTCGGCGCCCTCCTGACGACCGCTGCCGGCGTGGCCGTCGTCGGTCTCGGAGCCGGAGTCGCCGGCTCCCTCGGCATCACGATCGTCGGGTTCGTCGCGGTCGGCCTGGGGGTCGGCTCGCTCGACGTGATGATCAACGTCGAGGGTGCGGCGGTCGAGGCCGCCGTGCAGAAGACGCTGATGCCGCTGCTGCACGCGGCCTGGTCGGCGGGCGCGATCCTCGGCTCCGTGATCGGCGCCGGCGCATCGGCGGCCGGGATCCGCTTCGAGTGGCAGTTCTGCGCCGAGGCGGTGCTGATCGCGATCGCCGGCCTGATCGCGGTCCGCTACCTTCCGGCGGCGCAGGCCGTCGAGGCGAGCGCCGCGGGAGCCCCGGCCTCGAGTGGCTGGCGTCAGCGGCTGCGGGTCCTGGCCGACTGGCGGCTTCTGCTCATCGGCGTGGTCATGTTCGGCGCCGAGCTGGGGGAGGGGACCGCGAACAGCTGGCTGTCGCTCTCGGCCCGGGACGGCCACGGACAGACGGAGACGGTCGCCGCGCTCTTCTTCACGGTCTTCGCCCTGGGTGAGACGATCGCTCGCGTCGTCGGCGGCCCGGTCGTCGACCGCATCGGCCGCGTCGCCACCATCCGGATCACGGCCGCCGTCGGGGTGCTGGGGCTCGTGCTGTTCATCCTCGGCGGGCCCACCTGGCTGATCCTCCTCGGGACGGTGCTCTGGGCGGTCGGCGTCTCGATGGGCTTCCCCCTGGGCATGTCCGCCGCCGCCGACAGCGGTCCGAACCCGGCCGCCCGCGTCAGCATCGTCGCCTCCGTCGGCTACCTCGCGAACCTCGCCGGCCCGCCCGTCATCGGCGGCCTCTCGGAGTCGTTCGGGCTCCTCAACGCCTTCTGGCTCGTCGCCGCACTGCTGGCCGCCGCGTTCCTCGCCGCCGGCGCCTACGGCCGGCGCAGCACCCCGATCCCGTCCGACTGAGCACCGAAGGGCCGATCGCCGATGCCTCGACCTCTCCACCCCACCACCGACTCCGCACGCCGGCTCGGAGCGCACCTGCGCCGAGCCCGGCTGGAGCGGGGGCTCCGCCAGGAGGACCTCGCGCGCGACGCAGGCGTCGGAACCGCGACTCTGCGCCGCATCGAGCGCGGCGACCAGGACAACCCCAGCGTCTTCGTCGTCCTCCGCCTGCTGAACCGGCTCGATCTTCCCGCCGCGACCCTGGACAGGATCATCGGCTAGCGGACATCGATGTCCGATGTCGCGTGCAGCCTCGTCCCTCAGGACGACCTCGACTCGCGGGGCCGGGAACCGACGTGTGGATGCATCCGAGCTCGCCGGTCGGCACGGTGTCAGTGCGGGAGCAGATCCTCGATCGCCACGAGTTCGGTCGCCGAGAGGGGCGGCGCGTCGAGGGCCGCCACGTTCTGCTCCAGCTGCTGCACGCTCGAGGCGCCGATGATCGCCGAGGTGACAGCGGAGGAGCGCAGCACCCAGTTCAGGGCGAGCTGGGCGATGCTCTGGCCGCGCCCGTCCGCGACCTCCTTCAGGCCCTGGATCAGCCGCCGGTAGTCGCCCTCGAGGGCCCCGGGCTTGAGGAAGTGCCCGACCGCGGCGCGCGAGTCCGGCGGGATCTCGCCGGAGAGGTAGCGGTCGGTGAGCAGCCCCTGCTCCAGCGGGGAGAAGACGATGGCGCCGATGCCCTCCCGCTCCACGAGATCGAGCAGCCCCGACTCCTCGGGCCGGCGGTCGAGCATCGAGTAGCGGGGCTGGTGGATCAGCAGCGGCACCCCGTGCGCGGCGAGCGCGTCGCGGGCGGCGATCGTCTGCTCGGGCGAGTAGTTCGAGACGCCCGCGTAGAGGGCCTTGCCCTGCTGGATCGCAGTCGCGAGCGCGCCCATGGTCTCCTCGATCGGGGTCTCGGGGTCGGGGCGGTGCGAGTAGAAGACGTCGACGTACTCGACGCCGAGGCGGCCGAGGCTCTGGTCGAGCGAGGAGAGCAGGTACTTGCGCGAGCCGTGATCGCCGTAGGGGCCGGGCCACATGTCGTAGCCGGCCTTCGTGGAGAGGACCAGCTCGTCGCGGTACGGGCGCAGGTCCTCCGCGAGGATCCGGCCGAACGCCGTCTCGGCGGAGCCGTAGGGCGGGCCGTAGTTGTTGGCGAGGTCGAAGTGGGTGATCCCGAGGTCGAAGGCTCGGCGGACGATCGCGCGCTGGGTCTCGATCGGCTTCGTCTCGCCGAAGTTGTGCCACAGGCCCAGCGAGAGGGCGGGCAGCTTCAGGCCGCTGCGGCCCGAGCGGTGGTAGGTCATGCGGTCGTAGCGGGTGACGGCGGGGTGGTGGGTCATGGCGTGTCTCCAGAGAGCGGTGATGTGGTCGGCGTCGTGTCGTCAGGCCGGAACTGCCGGGGACGGTGGGTCTCGATACGCCCCTGTGGGGCTACTCGACCAGCATGCGGGGCCTGTGGGGCTACTCGACCAGCACGAAGGGCTGGCGCGCGGCGTGGGCGGAGGCGGCGAGCGCGTGCGCGCCGCCCGCGACCTTGGTGACGACACGCGCTCCGGGATCCAGCACGAGGAAGCGCTGCAAGGTGCCCGGATCGAGCAGGCTCGGGACGGTGTCGTCGGTGCGGACGGGGGCGTGGCTGTCGCTGAACGCGGGGCCGAGCGGCGTGGCCGTGTCGCTGACTCCCGAGACGCCGAGCATCGCCAGGGTGCCGCCGTCGCACGCGGCCCGCGCGTGCTCGAGCGGACCGTCGAGGCGGCGGGTCTCGAGGTAGGAGCGGCCCCAGTTGATCGCGGTGCCGAAGCCGTGGCGGGCGGCGAGGTCGAGCTCGGTCGGCAGGTCGAGGAAGCCCTTCGCCGGGTCCGGTCCCTCGAAGGAGTCGCAGTGCTCGATCACGAACCGCACGCCGTGCGGGTCCCAGCCGGCGATCTCGGCGAGACTCCGCGAGAACGCCGCTCGGGCGGCGTCCGCCGTCGCACGCGTCACCCGCGGCGCCGAGTGGAGCAGCACCGCGTCGACGACCGCGCGACGCTCGCTCTCGTTCACCGATACTGCGGCAGCGACGGCCCGCCGCACGAGGGCGACCGCGGCCGCCCGGCGCTCCTCGACCGGATCCGCCAGCCCGACCCCGCGCTCGAGCACCGCCGGCAGCAGGGTGAGCACGTGCGTCCCCCCGCGGCGCAGCAGCCGCAGCAGCTCCGCCTCGTCGGGCACGAAGGCGCTGCCGAACGGGATCTCGAACCCCGCGCATCCGGTGACGAGTGCGATCCGCTCGTGGAAGGCGTCGAAGGCGACGGCATCGCGTCGCGCGTGCTCCGGCAGCGACGGGTACGCCCCGACGAGCATCTAGCGGGCGCCGTCGACCCGTGCCGCCCCGGGGAGGCGCAGGTCGCGGATGTAGGCGGCGAGCTCCAGCAGCGGTGCGCCCTCGTGCGCGCCGATGCCGTCGGGCTTCCAGCGGCTGATCGGCTCGATCGCCAGACGCGAGCTGTGCCGGAGGTAGTACTTCGCCGAGGTCGGGTAGCGGGAGTTGATCGTGTGCTCGGCGACCGTCAGCAGGCGCTGCACGGCGACGGCCGTCTCGGCGGGCTCGTCGTCGTAATGCTCGCAGAGCCAGGCCACGTGCTCCGGGTAGATGTTCGCGGCGTAGCCGCTGAGGCCCGCGGCACCCGCGCGGAGCGAGTCGGTGAGGGAGGAGATCTGCGCGTTGTAGAGCTTCAGCCGGGTGCCCGCGATCGCGGCGAGGCGCTCCTGCATGGTCTCGAGCGAGTGCGAGGTGTCCTTGTAGAAGACGAAGCGGCCGGTCCCGGCCATCCAGGCGACGTTCTCGGTCGAGGGCAGGCGCTTGAACGGCACCGGGCACTCGTAGATCCCGAAGTCGACCCCCGGCACGGTGTCGAGGATGTGCTGCACCGTCGCGCGCCACTCCTCCTCGGTGGTGGTGAGCCCGCCGACCAGCGAGGAGATCAGCACGACCGCGTCGACCCCGGTCGCGGCCATCGCGGCGGCGGACGCGGCCTGCTCCTCCGGGGTGCCCGAGGAGACGGAGGAGGCGACCACCGGGACGCGGCCGGCGGAGCGGGCGACGACCCGCGTCGCGAGGGCGAGGCGCTCCTCCTCGGTGAGGTCGTACATCTCGCTGGAGAGCGCGACGGTGAAGATGCCGGCGGCGCCGTTGTCGATCAGCCAGTCCGTGAGGGCGTCGACCTGCTCGAAGTCGAGCGAGCGGTCCTCGCGGAACGGGGTGAGCATGACGGGCCAGCCGCCGTCGGGGAGGGTGCTGCCGGTCGCCGTCGGGGCGGTGGCGGTCTCGGTGGTGGTCATGTCGATCCTTCGGTGTGAGAGAGGTGGTCGGCGCGGAGAAGCGGTCGGACAGGGCGGTCGGCGGGGCGGGGCGGTCAGCCCTTGAGCGATCCGCTGACGAGGTCGAGGCGCCAGTAGCGCTGCAGGAAGAGGAAGAGCGCGATCAGCGGGATGGTCGAGACGAGGCAGCCCATGATCACGACGTTGTAGGTGTTGGGCTGGTCGTTGCCCTGGTTCATCAGCGAGTAGAAGCCGACCGTCAGCGGGAACATGTCGGTGCGCGAGAGCATGATGAAGGGGAGCAGGAAGTTGTTCCAGATGCCGACGAAGTGCAGCAGGAACACGGTGATCAGCCCCGGCACCATCGGGTAGACGGCGATCCGCGAGAAGATCCGCCACTCGCTCGCCCCGTCGATCCGACCGGCCTCGAGCATCTCTGTGGGCACGACCGCGGTGGCGTAGATGCGGCAGAGGTAGATGCTGAACGGGCTGATCATGCACGGCAGCAGCACCGACCAGTAGGTGCCGGCGATCCCGACGGAGGAGAGCAGCAGGTACTGCGGGATCGCGAGGATCACCCCGGGGATGAGCACCCCGATCAGCAGGAAGTTGAAGACCAGCTTCTTCCCGCGGAAGGAGTACTTCGCGAGGCCGTAGCCGGCGAGAGCGGAGACCGCGGTGCCGAGCAGCCCGCCGCCGCCGGCGAAGATCAGGCTGTTCAGGCACCAGGACCAGAACGCGCCGTTGCCGACCCCGAGCAGCAGGGCGAAGTTCTCCTGGAACCCGCCGGTGAAGCTCGGCCAGAGCGAGAAGGTGGTGAACAGCTCGCCCGAGCGCTTGGTCGCGGCCGTGAAGAGCCAGAAGACGGGCAGGAGGCAGTAGACGGCCCCGACGAGCAGGACCGCGGTCGGCCAGAACGCGGCCCGCGGCCGGGTGACCGTGGGGCCGCGGCGGCGCCCGCGGACCGCCTGCGCGGCCCGGCGCGGATCCTCGAGGACGGGCGGGAGCTTGGTGAGGGTGTCGGTCATGGTCAGTCTTCTCCGAAGGCGCGCGACTGCAGGAACCGCAGCAGGCCGAGCGAGGCGATGAGGGTGAGGAGGGTGACCACGACCGAGGTCGCCGAGGCGGAGAACAGGTCGTTGGTCACGAAGGCGTCGCGGTAGATCAGCATCATCGGCACCCAGTCCGAGCCGATCACCGTGGTGAGCGTCACGAGCGTGTTCGGCTCCGAGAAGACCTGCAGTGCGCCGATGACGGAGAAGAGCCCGGTCATGATCACTCCCGGCACGATCAGCGGCAGCTTGATGCGCAGCGCGAGCTGGCGCTCGGAGCAGCCGTCGATGCGGGCGGCGTCGTAGATCTCGGACGGCAGACCGCGCAGCGAGGTGTAGAGGATCACCATGTTGAAGCCGACCGAGCCCCAGATCGCGATGTTCGCGACCGAGAGGAACACCGAGTCCGGGCCGAGGAAGACCGGCGCGGGCAGCCCCAGAGCGGTCGCCGCGTCGACGAAGGGGCTGACGCCCGGGAGGTAGAGGAACCCCCACATCAGCGCGGCGATCACGCCCGGCACCGCGTAGGGCACGAAGATCGCGATCCGCGAGAACCGGCCGAAGCGGGTGGAGAGGTTGTCGAGCAGGAGCGCGAACACCAGCGCGAGGATCATCGTCACCGGGACCGAGAGCAGCGCGTAGGTCAGCATCCGGCCGAAGCCGGCCCAGAGCGCGGGGTCGGACAGGGTCCGCGCGTAGTTGTCGAAGCCGACGAACGTCTCCTTCTTCACGCCCAGCCCGCTGCCGCTGACGGTGTTGCCGCGGAAGCTGAGCCAGACCGTGTAGAGCAGCGGGAGGGCGAGCAGCGCGACGGCGAGCAGGACCGCGGGGGCGACGAAGAACCAGGGTGCCGCGCGCGGGGCGAGGGTCGAGGGGCGCCCGGTCCGGGGCGCGGCGGTGGTCGTCACGGGAGCCTCACTGCCCGGCGACGTCGTAGCCGGACTTCTCGAGGTCCGCGACGGTCGCCTCCTGCACGCTCGCGAGTGCCTCCGCGAAGCTGCCCTTCTCGTTGACGGCGGCGCTGAAGGCGTTGTTGAAGGCGTCGTAGGCGACCGAGACGTTCGGCCCCCAGGTCACCGAGGCCGTCACCTGGTCGATCTCGTCGGCGGTGGCGTAGAAGTCGGTCTGCTCGGGCAGCAGCGCCGGGGCCTGCTGCAGCTCGGGCAGCTCGCGGCCGGAGAGCGCGGCGGGCCAGATGCTGGCGTACTCGATGTACGCCTCGAGGGCCTCGGTCGAGGTGTTCAGCCAGAGCGCGAACTCGCGCGCCTGCTCCGGGTGGTCGGAGCCGGTGGTCACGATCGTGCCGCTGCCGCCCAGGACTCCCGAGCTCGGGTCGGACGGGGTCCACTGCGGGATCGGCACCGCGGCCCACTTCCCGATCGTGTCGGGCGCGTTGTTCTGCAGCAGCGGGGGAGTCCAGACCGCGCCGAGCCAGCTGGCCAGCGTGCCGTCGGCCAGCGCGGCCTGCCACTCCGGAGTGAAGGTCTTGAAGGTCGCGAGGCTGCCGTCGTCGACCAGGCCCTGCCAGTAGTCGGCGACCTTCTGCGAGGCGGGGTCGTCGATCGCGACCGTCCAGGTGCCGTCCTCCTGGCTCCACCACTCGGCGCCGGCCTGCTGGCTGAGCCCGGCGAACAGCTGCGCGTCGTTCGCGGGGAAGGTCGCGAGGTACTTCGTCGGGTCAGCGGCGTGCAGGGCGCGGGCGGCGTCGGCGTACTCGTCCCAGGTGGTCGGGACGGCCAGGCCGTTCGCCTCGAAGATGTCGGTGCGGTAGTAGAGGAACATCGGCGCGGTGCCCTGCGGGACGGCGTAGTTCACGTCGTCGAACGTCGTCAGCTCCCAGGCGGGGCCGGCCGTCTCCGCCTCCCGGTCGCCCATGATCGAGGTGACGTCGGAGGCGATCTCGCTGGTGATCAGGTTCGGCAGGTTCTCGTAGGTGGTGTTCGAGAGGTCCGGCAGGGTGCCGGCCTGCTTCGCCGCGCTGAGCTTCGCGACGATCTCCGCGCCGCCGGTCGAAGTGTTGACCTCCACCTGGATGTCGGGGTTCGCCTGGTTCCAGACGTCGACGATCTTCTCGATGTTGGGGGCCCACGACCAGTACTCGAGGGTGACGGGGCCGTCGGCGTCGCCTCCTCCCGCTGCCGGGCTGGTCGCGCCGGTGCAGCCCGCCAGGAGGGCGGCGGCGGCGAGGGCGGTCACGGCCGCGAGCGGCCTGCGGAACTTCGTCGTTCTCATCGGTGTCTTCATCCCTGCGTGAATCCTCTGCGGCTCTGCAGAAGGCGCGTCGCGTCGTGCATCCGGGTTTCGTTACCGGTAACGAACTGTGCGACAGGATCACCGTAGAGCGCCGTCTTCGTCACCGCAAGGGTGAATCGTTACCGGTCACGATTCGGGGATCGGAGGGTCCGCGGTCGTGGTTGCGCGGACTCGAGGATCCCTCAGGCGGGAGGGGCGGTCGACGCGCGCACGACGAGCTCCGGCGCCGGGTAGTCGACGGCGCCCGCCCGGTCGGACTCCTCGACCAGGGCGATCAGCGCCAGCGCGGAGGCGCGGCCCATCGCCGTGAAGTCCTGGCGCACAGTCGTCAGCGGCGGGTGGAAGAACTCCGCCTCGGCGATGTCGTCGAAGCCGACGACGCTGACGTCCTCGGGGATCCGCCGGTTGTTGTCGTGCAGCCAGAGCAGCAGCCCGAGCGCCATCCGGTCGTTCGCCGCGACGACCGCCGTGACGCCGGCCTCCGCGAAGAGCTGTGGAGCCGCCGCGTAACCGGACCGGGAGGACCAGTCGCCGTGCACCAGCGGAAGGGCGGGCAGCGCCGCCTCGGCCATGCACTCCCGGTAGGTGCGCGCGCGGTCCTGCGCGGAGATCCAGGGCTCGGGGCCGGCGAGGTGCGCGATGCGCTGATGGCCGAGCTCCAGCAGGTGCGAGACGGCGAGGCGCGTGCCGACCGCCGAGGAGCCGCCTTCACGCTCGCCGCCACGATCGATGTGGATCGGGATCGGCAGATCGAGCGTGCGCAGCGCCGCATCGACCTCGTCGGTGGGGGCCGTGGCGAGGATGCCCTCCAGGTCACGGCTGCCGAGCGCGTCCAGAGCGTCGGCGAGCTCGACGTCGTCCGAGGTGTCCAGGCTGATGATGTCCAGCGAGTAGCCGGCCCGGCGGGCGGCGTCGCTCGCCCCCTGCATCGTCTTGCCCGGGCCCGTCCCGGACAGCTCGTGCACCAGCGCCCCGAGCCGGTGCGTGCGCCGCGTGGCGAGCGAGCGCGCGGTGGCATTGGTCCGGTAGTTCAGCGTCCGCAGCGCCTCCTCGACCCGGACCCGGTTCGCCGGACGGATGCCGCCGGTCCCCGTCAAGAACCGCGACACCGTCTGATGCGAGACCCCCGCCGCCCGAGCGACGTCGTAGATGGTCGCCGCGCGCTGCTGCCTGTCGGCCATGCTCGTCCTCCGCCACCTGATCCCGTGTTAGCGGTAACGATAGGGCAGTGGCCGTCCGGAGGTGGGGAGGAGGACGGGGCGGGGTCGAGCCGAGAGCCGCTGACGCAGGGCTCCGTCGTGCGTCCGTCGCGGTCCCTGTCGAAAGCGAGTGTGCAGACCAGCCCCACAGACGGCGGTGGGTCTCCTCTGCCTGAGACGCCCGCAGACATGCTGGTCGAGCAGCCCCGCAGGGGCGCATCGAGACCCGCCCACCCCAGCGACTTCGGTCGCGCTCAGGACCCGCTGAGCGCCTCCTCCTCCGCCGCCACGTCCTTCTGCACCGCGAACTGCGTGCGGTGCAGCTCCTCGTAGCGGCCGGCGGCGGCGAGCAGCTCCTCGTGCGTGCCGCGCTCGACGATCGTGCCGTCCTCGATCACGAGGATCAGGTCGGCGCTGCGGATGGTGGAGAGGCGGTGGGCGATCACCATCGCGGTCCGGCCCTCGAGCGCTTCGCTCAGCGCCGCCTGCACCGCGGCCTCCGAGGTGGAGTCGAGCGCCGCCGTCGCCTCGTCGAGGATGACGACGCGCGGCTGGGCGAGCAGGAGCCGCGCGATTGTCAGCCGCTGGCGCTCGCCGCCGGACAGCCGGTAGCCGCGCTCGCCGACGAGGGTGTCCAGCTGGTCGGGCAGCGAGCGGATGAGCGGTTCGAGCCGCGCGCGGCGGAGGGCGTCCCACACCTCGTCGTCGGTCGACTCCGGCCGGGCGAGGCGCAGGTTGGACAGGATCGTCTCGTGGAAGAGGTGGCCGTCCTGCGTCACCATGCCCAGGGTGTGCCGCATCGAGGCGAAGGTGACGTCGCGGACGTCCGTGCCGGCCAGGCGCACGGCGCCGCTGTCGACGTCGTAGAGGCGCGAGAGCAGCTGCGCGATCGTCGACTTGCCGGCCCCGGACGTGCCGACGAGCGCGACGGTCTGCCCCGGCTCGATCCGGAAGGAGAGACCGTGCAGCACTTCCTCGCCGCCGCGGGTGTCGAGGACGGCGACCTCCTCGAGGGAGGCGAGCGACACCTTGTCCGCGGACGGGTAGGCGAAGCGGACGTCGTCGAACTCGACGGACACCGGGCCCTCGGGGACGGTGCCCGCGTCGGGCTTCTCCTGGATGAGCGGCTGGAGGTCGAGCACCTCGAAGACGCGCTCGAAGCTGACGACCGCGCTCATGATCTCGACGCGCGCGTTCGCGAGGCTGGTCAGCGGGGCGTAGAGGCGGGTGAGCAGGAGGGCGAGGGTGACGACCGCGCCGGTGTCGAGCTGCCCGCCGAGCGCGAGGACGCCGCCGAGCCCGTAGACGAGCGCGAGGGCGAGCGCGGAGACGAGGGTCAGCGCGGTGACGAAGACGAGCTGCAGCATCGCCGTCCGGACCCCGATGTCGCGGACGCGGGCGGCGCGGACGCGGAACTCCTCGGCCTCCTCGTCGGGCCGGCCGAACAGCTTGACCAGGGTGGCGCCGGGCGCGGAGAAGCGCTCGGTCATCTGCGTGCTCATCGCGGAGTTGTGGTCGGCGGCCTCCCGGCGGAGCGCGGCGAGGCGGCTGCCCATCCGGCGCGCAGGGATGAGGAAGATCGGCAGCATGATCACCGCGAGGACGGTGACCAGCCAGGACGTGCTGAGCATGACGATCAGGGTGAGGACGAGCGCCACGACGTTCGTGACCACGCCCGAGAGCGTGCCGCTGAAGGCCTGCTGCGCGCCGATCACGTCGTTGTTGAGCCGGCTGACCAGGGCGCCCGTGCGGGTGCGGGTGAAGAACGCGATCGGCATCTTCTGCACGTGGTTGAAGACGGCGGTGCGCAGGTCGAGGATGACGCCCTCGCCGATCCGCGCCGAGTACCAGCGCGTGACGAGCGAGACCCCGGCGTCGGCCACCGCCACGACGGCGATGACCACGGCGAGCTGCACGATCGTGCCGACCGCACCTCGGGCGACGATCGTGTCGACCACCCGCCCGGCGAGCACCGGCGTCGCGACAGCGAGGAACGCCCCGACGACGGACAGGCCGATGAAGAGGAGGAGACGGGCGCGGTAGGGGACCGCGAAGGTCATGATGCGGCGCACGGACTCGCGGGAGATGCCGTGCTTGCCGCTCTGGGCGGAGGAGATCCGGTAGAGCGAGCTCCAGGCGACGCCTTCCATGCTCATGATGTGGGGTCCTTTGGTGGGGGTGATGGCGAGGCACTCGAGTTCGGTCTTGTCAGGTCGGGAATGGCTGGCCTATGGGCGGTAATGCTGAGGATAAATCTGGAGGTGGCGTTCGTGACGAACCCGCGAGCTACGCGCCGCGGGGGTCTGCGTGGAGGATGGCCTCTGGTGAGGGTCTGGCCGGGGAGGGGCTTCGGACCGACGCTGTGCTGTCGGCGAGAAGGGACACCGCGCGAAGCGCCACTCCTGACCCGCTCAGCGAGGAGCGAAAAGGTGTCACCGGTAACAGGCGGACGCCCACGGTGTACTTTACGCCACACTCATGTGCAGGCCCTTGTACTCCGGTGCATCTTGAGTCATGGCACGTCGCCGTGCAGCTCAATTAATTGCTCTAACAAGCCCTAAGTGACCGATCAGCCGACATCGCGGCCGGATCCTAAGGAGCGATCTGCAAGTTTGCCGGTCTGTAGGAACGTACTTTGGATGTCGCATCGTTCTCGGCATTTCATAGCTGGCATCTTGTTACGCCGCACGTCGGATACGAACGTCAGCGTTGGCACGTCGAGTTATCGGAACAGAGAACCGATTTGCTGTTTATCGAGTCGAACCTCAGAGGACGCGCGGGGTGTCGATGCAATCGCTGACGGCCGGCAGGATCTGCGCCGAAATGTCGTTCGGCATTCACGCTAGGGTTCCGTTTCAGGTACGGAGAAGAGAGTCATCAGGATTTTGATGACCGCTTATGCACCAGACTTCGCGTATGGCCGTACCGGTGTGAGTGGTAGCATGAGGTTGCAGGATCAGCAGAAGAGACCTGTGAGACTAGTTCGCCGCGCCATTAAACTTCGACGTGATCGCAGTTATCGTTCACGAGGCGCGTACCCTCGATTGGTTCAATGCAGGTGCCCAGTTTTCAGCGGGTGTGTCGGGAGCCAGAACCTGACGTGCGGGCCTAGGAGTGAGGCTGGGACCGCGGGATTATACGTGTCGATCTTCACTCCGACACCGTTTGTCACAGCGTCCTTAAATTGTTTTTGCTCTTCCTGCAGACCCTTCAGGTACCGAGTCCTGCCATTCTGGCTGACCAGACCAAGAAGGGAGCGTGGGAAGCGGTCTTGCACCACCCTCTCGACCTTCGCCGTCCCGTGATGTGGCGCTAAAATGACAGAGTAAAACTTGGCTAACGAGGGGTCTACTTGCTCCATCTCCATGAGCGCTTTGAGTCCACCTTTCTCGCAGTCCCCGAAGTTTACGACATCTTCACTGGAGTGCACCATGCTCAACTCGTTGGTGAACTTGCTGATTCTGCTTGCAAATGCAGTGAATTTCTTCTCGCCAAGAGCTTCCTGCAGGTTACTGAACAGCTCGCCCCCAGTAATATCATTCAGGGGATGGTCCTTCCGATCTGTACTATTCTCGCGGTCAAACCATATGGATTGCACGGCGTCAAGCGCTTCGCCAAACCTTGGCACCTCTTCCGCCAGTCTTCTGGTTTCGGATCCCAGCGCTCGCATGCGGCGCCGCATCCCGTCGTCGAAGTATTTGTCACTAGCGGGAGGCCAGTGGACGTCCCAATGTGTTCCACCCCCGAAGAACCAGTCTCCGCGATATGAGGGCCTACGCCTGATCACGACGCCAGCACGTTCCCATGTTCCGATTACGTCGAGGGCGCCGAAGATGGGACCGCTCAGCCGAATCGCTTGGAACGCAAAGTGGGCCTTTTGAATGAGGCCCGCGTCTCCGGGAAGAAGTGCGGGGTATCGGAACTCCACTTCACCGACAGGTGGGTGCCTCCAGTGCTGCGGAAGATCGCGTAGACCGCGCCAATGATCTAAGTCGAAGTGCGTGACAACCACAGTATTGACGAGGATCGAATGCCAGTCAAGTTCGATGGCCAGCGTCTTCGATGCGGACACGCCGCCATTGCCGACCGTTCCGCAGTCGACGAGCATCACTTCGCAACCCGGCCAGCCACGAACGACCGAGCAAGCGCCGTCGCCAACGGATAGCACTGTGTATAGCATGATGCCTCTTAGTCTAGGGTGGCTCTCGTAGCCCGCTCAGGTAGTAGCCGTCCTGCGACGGTATCGCATTTGCCCCCAAAACGTTTGCCTTGAGGTGCTTATGCTATGGAAGTCCCGCACTTGCAAAGGTGGACGCCGACTCGCGGGCCAGTAGAGCGCAGACGCGCCTCTTTGTAACGATCGCCACCATCCCCTGATCGCTTGAGGTGCCCATTGCTTCACTGAATACTGGCCGACAAACTGCTATGCGGCTCGGCAAATGAATTCCTATGGGTTGCTCCTTCGCTCCATATTTTTGTGCTCCTCTACCGATTCCCCGATCCGCAAAGGCTTATCCGTGGCGCTTTGCGGAACCATCTCGACCTTGAGGGCGAACAGGATTGGTAAACTTCCTGCCGATGGAAGCTCTTCAAACTCCGCTAATTGTCGCGTCAATACTAGCAGTTGAGTCAAGCAAGAATATGCGCGTAATGAATTTAAAGCCATTTCAATCGTCGGATGGCAGCAACTGGCTATTCAATATCGCTGATTACGTCCGGGTTGCGTGCAATCCAAGGTCAGTTGGGTTTATTTGCATGCCTGGAAGCGGCGAAATCTGTAGCGTCGAGAGCCTCGGTTAAGGCCTCTTCTTCACCATCAGCCAACGCCTCTTTATCAATGTGCCGGGCGGCTTTCTCGCGAATTTCTCTTGCCTCTCGGCGATCAGTCAAGCTCACTACCGCGGGAGCCGCGGCGGCCATCAGCCCGCCTTGCTCCGGACCATAAAGTTCGATGAGGGTGGCGTCTGCTGACTCCTCATCTTGCGCTGACTCGAGAGGGATGACGTAGTTCGCCAGAGCCAACAAGCGCGTATCTGGGGTATCGCCGCGATCGCGGAGGATGCGGACGCGCAGTCGTGCTGCCTCGACCTGCGAAGGCCTAATCGGCATTGTCCGCTCCTTCAGGTACGGTCAAATCTGGATCCGTCAGCGCACTGGTCGTTTGGAAAGCAAGCGTAGCGTCGATGACCGCAAGATCGTGAGGGTTGAGTCGGAACCGGCCGCGCCGTCCTTGTCCGTCGTAGAGATTCTGAAGGGCGATCACCCCGACGTGCTGTGATCGCTCTTCATTTGAAGCTACCTGTCTGAGTGCGGCGTCGATGCGGCTCCAGGTCTGCTGTTGACGGTCAGCCCGGTGACGCTGTGTGACCGTGGCGACGGCCGCTAGGAGCACCAACATGCTACCTACGGCTGTGATCAGAATCGGCAACGTCAGGGCCCACGCGTTCCCGCCGATCAGCTCGACTACGAGTGGACCGTTGATTGGCGCCGGCGCCGACGGTGTTGAGGTAGGCGAGGGAAGGGTTTCATCTGGCGTCGGCGGCAGTTGTAGATATCGCGCTGCCTGCTCGATGGCGATCGTCGTCACTCCGCAAGTATCAAGGGTCCGAGCCCTTTGGCCGCACGACCGGCGGCGGCCAAGCGTGCCCGAAGAGGAGCTTGGCGTCGCCCGAGACGTCGGCCGCGATCGACCAGACGTCCGTGTCGCTGGCGGCACCCTCGCGCGGGAGCCCGTGCAGCAAAGTCCCGTCATGCAGCAAGACCACCTGGTTATCGACACTCCGCTCCTTCGGCAGCATCGTCTCGTCCCCCGACGAGCGATCGAGTATCGAGATCCGCCAGTTCGGCACCCCATGCTCGACATCCTTCTTGTACGCGACCCGCGTCTCGTCCGGCGAGATCGAGGGGCACTCTGCGGTGTCGTGGATCGCCGTCATCGTCCGCGCCGACATGTTCCCGCGCACCAGGCACGTACGCGATCCCGACGCGGCGGTCGCATGGAACGTGTCCTCGTCGCCAGCGAAGGTGACGCCCTAGATGTAGTTCCCCGTGAGGTTGTGGACGCGTTCTGCGGGGGTTGATCCGCCGATGCCGGTGTGGGGTCGGTGGTGATTGTAGTGATGGAGCCAAGCGGCGTAGGTGGCGGATCGGGCGTCGTCTGAGTCGTA
>NZ_JALGRS010000018.1:0-60601 GCF_022815565.1 Rathayibacter sp. VKM Ac-2926
CTCCGCGAGATGCCACTTGTGCACGCGACACGCCGTGAAAGGCGTGCACAAGTGGCATCTCGCGGGGGGCGCCGGGTGTCAGCGGAAGGGGACGGGGACCGCGTCGGGGGTCGACCATCGGAGGGCGAGCCGCTCACGGAAGCCGTCGCGCCGCAACTCCGCCTCGAGAGCGTCGATGACGATCGGCAGCAGCGCCCGCCGCTCCACCAGCACGTCGAGCACGAGCTCGGCGCCGTCCGTGAGGAGCACCGAGCCGACCTCGGGCAGCACCGCGATCCACTGACGCCCGCCCACCTGCACGTGCCGGTGCCGGCGGAGTCGGCGGAGCAGCTCGGGCAGCGCCCGCGAGTCGAGGCCGCCGACGTCGGCGCGGAGAGCGATCATGTTACCGACAGTGCCCACCCTCGGCATCCGCCCGGTGAACACGCGCCCCTCCCCCGGTGTCCCGGCGTCGGCGAACGGCTCGGGAACGACACGGCCGGGAACAGCACAGCCGGAAACAGCACAGCCCCCGACCGGATTCCGATCGGGGGCTGTGTCTCTGGTGCGCGAGGGGGGAGTTGAACCCCCACGCCCTTTCGGGCACACGGACCTGAACCGTGCGCGTCTGCCTATTCCGCCACTCGCGCTCACCAACGGCACCGAAGCACCGACGAGAAAGACTAGCACCCCCACGGCCGACACCGGAAACCGGGCCCCGCGACCACGGGATTCGCGTGCCACCTCGGGCTCGCAGAACGGTCCTCGGCTCGCGAGATCGGCGTATTCGAGCGTGCCGGACGCCGTTCCACACGCCGGAGCCCACCCGTCCGCACCGGCGCGCTCCGCAGCCCGAATCCCGCTCGGGGAGGCCGTATCCAGAGCATCCCAGTAACATGCCCGTAGCCGTGCGCGGCGCAGACACGAGATCGGAAGCGGACCGGGCGCGCAGACACCTCGATCCCAACGCGACCGCCGAGAGGCGAAGAAACGGAAGATCGGAAGACTGTGGGCATTCTGGACAACTTCGAGAAGGGACTCGAGCGCGTCGTCAACGGCGCTTTCGCTCGGACCTTCAAGTCGGGTCTGCAGCCGGTCGAGCTCGCCTCCGCTCTCCGCCGCGAGCTCGACACCACGGCGGCCGTGGTCACCCGCGACCGCATCCTCGTGCCCAACCAGCTGACCCTGCGCATGTCCGCCGCCGACCTCGACCGGATGGAGCGGATGGGCCCGACGCTCATCGACGAGCTCACCACGGTCGCCACCGAGCACGCCAAGAAGCAGGGCTTCCGCTTCTCCGGCCCGATCGACATCTCCCTCGCCGCCGACGAGTCGCTCAGCGCCGGGATGGTCGAGGTCGACTCCCGCAGCGTCAAGGGCGTCGTCGCCTCCACGCCCGCGCTCGAGATCGACGGCAAGCGCTACCCGATCACGAAGTCCAGGACGGTCATCGGCCGCGGCAGCGACGCCGACATCACGGTCGACGACTCCGGCACCTCCCGCAAGCACGTCGAGATCCTCTGGGACGGCGTCCGCGCCCAGGTCCACGACCTCGGCTCCACCAACGGATCCAAGCTCGACGGCAAGCCCGTCACCCAGGCGCCGCTCTCGCCCGGGCAGACCATCTCGATCGGACGCACGCGGATCGTCTTCCGCGTCGTCCAGGGCGCCGCACCCGCGCGCGCCGACCGCTCGCCGTCCGGTCCGTCCGGGCGCTCCTCCGAGGGATTCTGGGACGACCGGCTATGAGCGAGCTCACTCTCTTCCTCCTGCGCATCGCGTTCCTCGCGCTGCTGTGGTTCTTCGTGTTCGGCATCGTCTACGCGCTGCGCTCCGACCTGTTCGGCCAGCGGGTGCGCAAGCTGCCCGCCGGCCAGCAGCCGGCCGCCGGCCAGGACGCCGCTCCGTTCGTCACGGCCGCGCAGCCCGTCGTGGCCGCCGCGGCGGTCCCCGCCCCCGCACCCCAGCCGTCGGCCCCCTCCGCGCGGCGCCCCCGCGAGGAGCGCACCGACTCCGGCGGCGTCGCCACCGTGCACACCGCGCAGCGCCTCGTCATCACCTCGGGCCCGAAGCGCGGCACCGAGCTCGAGCTCAACGGCGAGCCGCTCACGATCGGCCGCTCCTCGGAGTCGGCGCTGGTGATCCGCGACGACTACACCTCGACGCACCACGCGCGCCTGCTGATCTGGAACGACGAGTGGATGATCCAGGACCTCGACTCCACCAACGGCACGTTCCTCGACGGCCGCCGCGTCGGCGCCCCCACCAAGGTGCCGCTGAACACCCCGGTCAAGGTCGGCACGACGACCTTCGAGCTGCGGCGGTCGTAGCGCGTGGCAGCCACACCCGACAGCGCCGCGGAGACGGGCGTCACGCGCGAGAGCGCCGCCGTCTCGCACGTCGGCCGCATCCGCTCCAACAACCAGGACTCCGGCTACGCGGGCCGGCAGCTCTTCGTCGTCGCCGACGGGATGGGCGGGCACGCGGGCGGCGACGTCGCCTCCTCCATCGCTATCAAGCGCATCGCCCAGGCCGACCGCACCTACGCCTCCACCTACGAGGCGGAGGACGAGCTGAAGCGCACCCTCCTCGCCGCGAACACGATGCTGGCCGACGCCGTCGTCGACCACCCCGAGCTCACCGGCATGGGCACCACCGTCAGCGCCATCGTCCGCGTGGGCGAGTCGGTCGCCATCGCGCACATCGGCGACTCCCGGATCTACGTGCTGCGCGACGGCAAGCTCGAGCAGGTCACCACCGACCACACCTTCGTCCAGCGACTCGTCGACTCCGGCCGCATCACCGAGGAGGAGGCGATGACGCACCCGCGCCGCTCCGTCCTCATGCGGGTCCTCGGCGACGTGCACACGAATCCCGAGATCGACACCCTCACCCTCGAGACCGAGCCGAACGACCGCTGGCTGATCTGCTCCGACGGCCTCTCCGGCGTCGTCCCGCACGACGAGATCCAGAAGGAGCTCTCCCGGGACGAGACGGCGCAGCAGGTCGCCGACCGCCTGATCCGCGACAGCCTCTCGCACGGCGCACCGGACAACGTGACCGTCGTCATCCTCGACGTCCCGGGCGCCGGCGACACCGCGCAGATCCTCGCGCCGACGGCAGAGCCCGTGATCGTCGGCTCCGCCGCCGCGCCGACGCCGCTCAGCACCGACGACTCGCAGAACCGGATCCGCATCCCCGGCCTCCGCCTGCACACCCGCGCCCCGGCCGCCCAGGGCCCGACCCACTTCGAGCCCGCGTCCGAGGACTACCTCGACGAGCTGATCGAGGAGGACCGCCGCCGGCACCTGCGCCGCCGGATCACCTGGCTCGTCGGCCTCTCGCTCGTGCTGATCGCCGGTTTCCTCGGCGTCCTGCTCGCCTACGACTGGACGCAGTCGCGCTTCTACGTCGGCACCGACGGCCAGAACGTGATCATCTACCAGGGCATCCAGCAGTCGGTCGGCCCGCTCTCGCTCTCCGGAGTGAAGGAGGACACGGGGATCCCCCTCGACTCCCTCCGCGACTACGACGTCGAGCAGCTCGAGCAGACGATCAGCGCCGACTCCTACGCCGGCGCGGTCGACATCGTCGAGCGCCTGACGGACGCGAACGGAGCACCGTGACCGCCACCGCCACTCCCCCCGTGACCCGCGAGCGCCCGCGCTTCCTCCGCCAGCGCCTGCGCAACCTCGAGCTCCTGCTGCTGATAGGCGCCTGCCTGATCGACGCCTCGGCGATCGTCCTGGTCCAGCTCGGCGCCCTCGGCGCGGTCGACACCACCCTCGTCTCGCTCGGCGCCGGCCTCTCCGGCCTCGTGCTGGTCGTCCACGTCGTGCTGCGCTTCGCGGCGCCCGAGGCCGATCCCTTCCTCCTGCCGATCGCCACCGTCCTCAACGGGCTCGGCGTCGCCGAGATCTACCGGATCGACATCGCCGACGGCGCGACCGGCTGGGAGTCGGTCGCCGTCCGGCAGATCATCTGGAGCGGCCTCGCGATCGTCGCCGCGATCGTCGTCCTGCTGGTGATCCGCAACCACCGCGTCCTCTTCCGTTACACCTACGTGGCCGGATTCGCGGCGATCGTGCTGCTCCTGCTCCCCCTCCTGCCGTTCATCGGCAAGGAGGTCAGCGGCGCCCGCGTCTGGATCGGCATCGGCGACTTCTTCAGCTTCCAGCCCGGCGAGATCGCCAAGATCGCGCTCGCGGTCTTCTTCGCCGGCTACCTCGTCCGCAACCGCGACTCGCTCTCGATGGTCGGCAAGACCTTCCTGAAGATGCGCTTCCCGCGGCTGCGCGACCTCGGTCCGATCCTCGTGGTCTGGGCGGTGACGATGGGCGTCATCGTCTTCCAGCGCGACCTCGGCACCGCGCTGCTCTACTTCGGCCTCTTCCTCGTGATGCTCTACGTGGCGACCGGCCGCACCAGCTGGGTGCTGATCGGCGTCGGCCTCTTCCTCGGCGGCGCGATCCTCGCCAGCCAGACCCTCGGCTATGTCGGCAACCGCTTCGCGAACTGGCTCGACGCCTTCAGCTCCGACCGCTACGGCGCCGACCCCGGCGGCAGCTACCAGCTCGTGCAGGGACTGTTCGGCCTCGCGCACGGCGGCCTGCTCGGCACCGGCCTCGGCCAGGGCATGCCCGACATCACCCCGGTCCCGCAGTCGGACTACATCATCGCGAGCCTGGGCGAGGAGCTCGGCCTCGCCGGCCTCTTCGCGATCTTCGGCCTCTACCTCCTGCTGGTCTCGCGCGGCTTCCGGATCGGCTTCGCCGGCCAGGACGACTTCGGCAGGCTCCTCGGCGTCGGGCTCTCGTTCGTGATCGCCCTGCAGTGCTTCATCGTCATCGGCGGTGTCACCCGCGTCATCCCGCTCACCGGCCTCACCACGCCGTTCCTCGCCGCCGGCGGCTCGTCGCTCGTCGCGAACTGGATGATCGTCGCCGTCCTGCTCCGCCTGTCCGACACAGTGCGCAATCAGCCGCGTCTGGTGGTGTGACTCCCCGATGAACCGAGAACTCAAGCGCGTGAGCTTCGTCGTCCTGGCGATGTTCGTGGCCCTCTTCGTGTCCACCTCCACCATCCAGGTCCTCCAGGCCGACACCCTCTCCGAGGACTCCCGGAACACCCGGACGCTGTACGAGAGCTTCTCGACGGAGCGCGGCGTCATCCTCGCCGGCGGGGAGCCCATCGCCTCCTCGACGCCGTCCGACGACATCTACAAGTTCCAGCGCCAGTACGCGAACGGACCGCTCTACTCGGCGGTGACCGGCTACTTCACCCTGAACCAGGGCACGACGGGCATCGAGCGCTCGCTGAACGACTACCTCTCCGGCACCTCGAACTCGCAGTTCTTCGACGAGATCAACAACCTCGTCACCGGCCAGGACCCCAAGGGCGCCTCGGTCGAGCTCTCGATCGACCCGGTCGCGCAGCAGGCGGCGTTCGACGCCCTCGGCGACTACACCGGAGCGGTCGTCGTCACCGAGCCGGCCACCGGCCGCATCCTCGCGATGGTCTCCAAGCCGACCTTCGACCCGACCGCTCTGGCGTCGCACGACACCGACGACGTCCTCGCGGCGTACCGCGCGCTGAACGACGACCCGACCGATCCGCTCGTCAACCGCGCGATCGGCGGCTCGCTCAACCCGCCCGGCTCGGTCTTCAAGCTCGTCGTCGCCTCGGCCGCCCTCGAGTCCGGCCGCTTCACGCCGGACTCCAGCTTCCCGAACGTCCAGGCGTACACCCTGCCGGGCTCGAGCTCGCAGGTGACCAACTCCGGCGGCGGCCTCTGCGGCTCCGGAGACACGGTGACCCTCGCCACGGCGGTCTCGCTCTCCTGCAACGTGCCGATGGCCGAGATGGGCGTGCAGCTCGGCGCCGCCGCGATCCGCGCCCAGGCGGAGAAGTTCGGCTTCGACACCGAGCTCGAGATCCCGATGTCGGTCGAGGCGAGCACCTACCCGCAGACCACCGACGACGCGCAGACGGCGCTGACCGCCTTCGGCCAGTACGAGGTGCGCGCGACTCCGCTGCAGATCGCGATGGTCTCCGCGGCGATCGCGAACGGCGGCGAGGTGATGCAGCCGAACCTCGTCGACGTCATCCGCTCGCAGGACCTCAGCGTGCTGCAGCGCTTCGAGGAGAAGTCGCTCGGCCGGGCCGTGAGCACCGAGACGGCGGACGCCGTGAAGGCCATGATGGTCGCCAGCGTCCAGGGCGGCGCGGCGACGAATGCAACAATAGGTGGCGTCACGGTGGCCGGTAAGACCGGCACCGCTGAGAACGGCGGGGACGACCCGTACACCCTCTGGTTCACCGGATTCGCTCCTGCGGACGATCCGCAGTACGCCATCACCGTCCTCGTGGAGGACGGCGGGGGGCTCGGCCAGACCGGGTACGGCAACCTGATCGCCGCACCCATCGCACAACAGGTACTAGAGGCGGTGCTGAACAAATGAGACCCACATCAGGCCTCACCTTCGGGGGACGCTACGAACTGCAGTCCCGGATCGCCATCGGCGGCATGGGAGAGGTGTGGCAGGCGACGGATCTCGTCATCGGCCGCACGATCGCGATCAAGATCCTCAAGGACGAGTACCTCGGCGACCCCGGGTTCCTCGAGCGCTTCCGCGCCGAGGCCCGGCACGCCGCGCTCGTCAACCACGAGGGCATCGCCAACGTCTACGACTACGGCGAGGAGGACGGCTCGGCCTACCTCGTGATGGAGCTGGTGCCCGGCGAGGCGCTCTCCACGGTCCTCGAGCGCGAGCGTGTGCTGTCGACTGACAAGGTCCTCGACATCGTCGCGCAGACCGCGCTGGCCCTGCACGCAGCACACGCCGCGGGCCTGGTGCACCGCGACGTGAAGCCCGGCAATCTCCTGATCACGCCCGACGGCCGCGTGAAGATCACCGACTTCGGCATCGCCCGCATCGCCGACCAGGTCCCGCTCACCGCGACCGGCCAGGTCATGGGCACCGTTCAGTACCTCTCCCCGGAGCAGGCGAGCGGCCAGCCAGCCTCCCCCGCGACGGACATCTACTCGCTGGGCATCGTCGCGTACGAGTGCCTGGCAGGCCGCCGGCCGTTCACCGGCGAGTCGCAGGTCGCCATCGCGATGGCCCAGATCAACGACACCCCGCCGGAGCTGCCGGTCACGGTCGCGGAGCCCGTGCGCAACCTGGTCTACTCCTGCATCGCGAAGAAGCCGGTCGACCGGCCGGCGACCGCCGCGCACCTCGCCCGCGCCGCGCAGGCCCTGCGCTCGGGCGACGTCCGCGGTGCCGCCCTCGCGGTGCCGGCCGTCGCCGCCGACCTGCCCAACACCCAGGCCACGACCGTCCTGCCCTCCGCCGCGGGAAACGCGACCCAGGCGACGACGATTCTCGGCGCCGGAGCGACCACCGCCTTCGCGGCGAACCCGCCGACGGGCGCCCTGGACGAGACGATCGAGGCCGAGGAGCCGCGCAAGCGCAGCCCCTGGACCTGGCCGCTCGTCGCCCTGATCGTGATCCTCGCCGTGGTGATCGGCGGCACGATCTTCGCGCTGACCAGCAACGGCGGCACCGAGGCCGAGCCGACGCCGAGCCAGACGGTCAGCCAGACCCCGTCGCAGGCGCCGTCCCCCTCGCAGACCCCGTCGGCGACGCCGAGCTCGAACATCGTCGTCATCAACTCCTCCGACTACGTCGGCCGCCCCTTCGACGAGGTCGAGGCCGAGCTCACCGAGCTCGGGATGGGCGTCCAGCGCGAGGAGGGGTCCAGCGCCCCCAGCTCGGACCAGGTCGGCGCGGTCGAGGAGGTCAACCCGACCGCCAACGTGATCAAGGGCACCACGATCGTCGTCACGACCTACACCGAGGTCGCCGTCCCCGGTGCCCCGACCGCCGTCCCGACCGTCACCCCCGCCGCGTCGAGCGTCGAGCCCGGCGACACGTTCAACGTCACCTGGAGCAACTACAACCAGTGCCCGAGCGGAACCTCCGTGACCGGTTACCGCGTGACCGTGGCCGGCGAAGGCGCGACCGTGACGAGCACCAACCCGTCGACGTCGACCACCGCGACGATCCAGGCCGGCGAGTCCGCGGGCACGATCGACATCACCTACACGGTGCTCTGCGGCGAGCCCGAGTCCCCCGCCTCGCCGACCCTCTCGGTCCCCGTCGTGGCCCCGACCCCGACGCAGACCCCGACGTCGACGGCCACCCCGACCTCGTCGGCGCCGGCATCGAACGCCCCCGACGAGCGCTGACCCTCCCCGCTCGAACGAGCCCGCCCTCCGACCGCGACCGCGGAACCGGAGGGCGGGCTCCTCGCTTTCAGCGGCCTTCCGGTCGGCGCGTCGAGGACCCGGCGTCGCGCGCCGGGCTGCCAGGAGGCGCCCGGGTACACTTGCCGTGGCTCCCCGGGGGCCGTGCCACACGGAAGTACAGGGCGGGAGCGTGCGCGTGACGGATGAGGGACGCCTGATCGCAGGACGGTACCAGGTCGGGCCCCGGCTCGGTCGCGGTGGGATGTCCGAGGTCTACCTCGGCACCGACACCCGCCTGGGGCGCACGGTCGCGATCAAGGAGCTCAAGCTCTCGCTGTCCTCCGACTCCGCGTTCCGCCTGCGCTTCCGGCAGGAGGCGCAGTCCGCGTCCCGCATGTCGCACCCGACCATCGTCCGCGTGTTCGACGCCGGCGAGGAGGTCTCGCTCGACGACACCGGTGCGGAGTCGCGCCGTCCGTTCATCGTGATGGAGCACATCGAGGGGCGCCTGCTGAAGGACGTCATCGCGGAGGGACCGGTCGAGGTCGACGAGGCCGTCCGCATCACCGAGGGCATCCTCACCGCGCTCGAGTACTCGCACCGCGCGGGGGTCGTCCACCGCGACATCAAGCCCGGCAACATCATGCTGACCCCCTCGGGCCAGGTGAAGGTGATGGACTTCGGGATCGCCCGCGCCGTCTCCGACTCCGCCGCGACCGTGGCGCAGACCACCGCCATCCTCGGCACCGCCGCCTACTTCTCGCCGGAGCAGGCGAAGGGCGAGCAGGTCGACGCGCGCAGCGACCTCTACTCCGCCGGCATCGTCCTCTTCGAGCTGCTCACCGGCCGCGCTCCCTTCCGCGGGGACACCCCGGTGGCCGTCGCCTACCAGCACGTCAGCGAGACGCCCCCGGCGCCCAGCTCGATCAATCCCGCCGTCTCGCCCGCCCTCGACGGCGTCGTCGCCCGAGCGCTGTCGAAGGACCGCTACGAGCGCTTCCAGGGAGCGGCCGAGTTCCGCGACGACCTGCGCGACGCCGCGGCCGGCCGCCTCCCCGACCACCGCCCGATCGACGAGCTGACCACGTCTCTCTTCGCCGCACGCAGCGGCGGCGGCATGAACGACTCCGAGCTCGCGCTGCGCCAGCTCGCGGAGGACAACTCGATCGTCCGCACCCAGCGCCGCCCGCCGGTGCTCTGGATCTGGTCGTCGATCGTCGTGCTCGCCGTCATCGTTGCGGCGCTGGTGATCTGGGTGCTCACGCTCCAGCCGACGACCACGCTGCCCTCGCAGTCGCGCGAGGTCCCCGTGCTGACGGGCACCAGCTACGACAGCGCGCAGTCGACCCTCACCGAGCTCGACCTGGTGGCGAGTCAGCTCGCCGAGTTCAGCGACACGGTCCCGGCCGGCGAGGTGATCCGCACCGATCCCGGCTCCGGCACCATCGTCGCGCCCGAGACGGTCATCCGTGTCTACGTCTCTCAGGGCGCCCAGCCGGTGGCCGTTCCCGAGACGGCGGGGTCGACCCTCGAGGAGGCGATCGCCGCCCTCACCGGGGCCGGCTTCTCGGAGGGATCGCAGACCCGCCAGAACTCGCCCACCGTGCCGGGCGACGTGGTGCTCTCCAGCACTCCTGCCGGCGGCCAGCAGCTCGCCCCGGGAACGCCGGTCGACCTCGTCGTCTCCTCGGGCCAGGTGACCCTGCCCGACCTCGTCGGCCAGACGCTGAGCACCGCCCTCGCCACCCTGGCGTCCGAGCAGCTCCAGCTGATCGGCGAGGAGGCTCCCGACGAGACCTGCGACTCCGTCCGGGCCAACCCCCCGATCACCACCCAGTCGATCGCCCCGGGCGACGTCCCCCAGGGCTCGACCGTCGAGCTCGGCTTCTGCGCCGGTTGACCCTCGCGCCCTGAGGGGCGTATCGAGACCCACCGTCGCCAGCAGAAATGGTCTGCCGACTCGTCCTCCCGGCGCTGGTGGATCTCGAGACGCCCGCGGCGCGGGCTCCTCGATCAGCATGAGGATCCCCACGCCGACAAGGTGATCTCTCGCGGGAGACCCGCCGTGGAAGAGACGCCTGCAGAACATGCTGGTCGAGTAGTCCCGGAGGGGCGTATCGAGACCCGCCCACCCCGAGGACGTCGGTCTCCTCCCCGCCCTGCGCTGGCGCCGAAGGCGCCCTCTCCGCTCGATACGCCCGCTGCGCGGGCTACTCGATCAGCATGGACGACACCCGCTGCTCTACGCGCGCCAGGCAGCGTCCGCGAGCGGCGGCGCGAGCCGCAGCACCCCGTCGTCCGGCGAGCCGGCCTCCATCGACGTCCCCACCCTTCCGCGGATGTCGCTCGGAGTGAGACCCTCGCGGCGCTTCAACGCCCGGCGGAGGTGATCGGCGGACGAGAAGCCCGACGCCGCAGCGATGGCCTCGAGCGGCACCTCGCGCGGTCGGCGCCGGAGCAGCTCGACGGCGCTGGCGACCCGCGCGCGCTCGATCTCGCTCGCCACCGTCGTCCCCGCGTCCTCGAAGAGCCGCTGCAGCGACCGCGTGGACACGTTGACCGCGTCCGCGACCGCCTCCGGGGTGCACCGCGGGGTCCGGTGAGTCCGGTCGATCACGGTCCGCGCTCGGCCGAGGGTCGCCGCGCGCACGCTCGTCGTCCCGGGCTGAGAGCCGGCCGAGGCGAGGAAGGCGCTCACGAGCAGCTGCTTGACCACGTGCCCGAAGCCGTCGACCTCGTGGTCGGACGGGAGTCCCGTGCCCGACTCCGCCGCGAGCGCGAACGCCGTCGTGAAGGCGAAAGCCGCACGGGTGGACCGGGCGTCCGGATCGAGCGCGTACACGTTCGAGCCGAGATCGAAGCCGTAGCGGCGCATCTCGTCCGCGCGGATCGTGATCTGGAGGGAGGTGACGGGCATCGTCGACTCTGTGGTGAAGGTGGTGGTCCCCGGCTGGTAGGCGATCGAGCCCGGCCGCAGGAGCACCGTCCGATCCGGCCCGACGAGCCGGACTGCGCCCTCGATCAGGAAGCTGAAGCTCAGCATCGACGTGTCGTCGGCGCCCCAGGTCCCCCGGAGGACCCGCAGCGGCGAGGTCGTCAAGAGGACGACGCTGATGCCGGCCGCGGTGAAACCGGAGCCCGCCATGCGCGGAACAGTGCCCGGCTTGACGACGATGCGCGGGCCCAGTGTCTCGAGCTCGCGAATTCCGGAATAAGCCCAAGAAATCGATTCCACCATGTGATGCCTCGGAATTCTCTTCTCGACGGCACCGGTCCCCTAACCGGCGCCCTCCGATTATGCCCGTCGAGCCCCCCGCATCATCCGCCAGGGCTCCGTCAAATCACGCCACCCGCTCGGGGGGATCGCGGAAGCACGCGAGTGGGACTTCCCTGTCGTGGCGCGGATCCCGGAACGAGTGCGCGCTCTCATAGCGCGTCGGTGGCGCGGATCGCACCCCTTCTGACGCTCATGTGGGACCCCCATCAGGGGGACACAAGTACGGGTGATTTCTCGGACAGCAAGCTGCGAATGGTGCGTCGATAAGCGGTGAATGAGCCTGCTCGGCCGGTTCGATAAGCGGTGCCCGAGCGTTCGCAACGACTGGGCTCCGCATTCCGCTCCGCGCCTATCGGGTCGGACGGGGCAGCTCCGTCTCGACGAGCCAGTTCGAGATCAGCCGACGACCGCCCTCGGTGAGAACGGATTCGGGGTGGAACTGGACGCCGACCGCGGGCGCGGACCGATGGCGCAGCGCCATCACGACCCCCTCGGCGGTCCCCGCGATGACGGCGAGCTCCGCAGGCAGTGTCGAGCGCTGGACGGCCAGCGAGTGGTAGCGCATCGCCGTGAACCCTGACGGGATCCCGGAGAACAGCGGATCGCCGTCGTGCACGACCGCCGAGGTCCGGCCGTGCATCAGCTCCGGGGCCTCGCGGACGCGGGCACCGAGGGCGTGAGCGAGAACCTGGTGCCCGAGGCAGACCCCGAGGAGCGGCTGCGCCTCGGCCAGGGCGTGCCGGGCGAGCGCCACCGACGTGGGGACGACCTCCGGTCGGCCCGGCCCGGGCGACAGCACGATCCCGTCGCTCCCCGCTGCGCGCTCGATCGCGTCGCGCGGAGCCAGCTCCGCTCCCTCGACGACGTCGACCTCCGCCCCGGCCTCGCGCAGGTAGGCGACGAGCGTGAAGACGAAGCTGTCGTAGTTGTCGACGACCAGGATCCGCGTCATCGCGGCGACCGCCTCGGGGGCCGGCTCACGTCCCGACGGTGACGTTCTGATCGAGCACGAGCGACTGCACCCAGGGGAAGACCCACTCGGCGAGTGCGGCGAGCACCGCCACCACCAGCACGATCACGAAGAGCAGCCGGAGCCACCAGGGTCCGGGCAGGACCCGCCAGAGTGCCGAGTACACGGTCAGCCCTCCTGCGCGAGAGACGCGGCGATCTCGGCCGGCGCACCCGCGGAGCGCGGCTGCCAGGACTCGAAGACGCCGTAGGCGATGATCCGCTCGGCGGTGGAGTAGAGCGGATTGCAACTCGTGAGGGTGATCAGCCGGTCGGTCGCGACGGCGCCCGTCGTCCACGGGACGGGATCGATGACCTGGATCTCCGAGGGCTGCACGTACTCGAGGTTCCGGAACCGGTAGGTGTACCAGCCGTCCGCCGTCTCGATGTAGATCGCGTCGCCGAGCTGGAGCTCGTCGATCAGGTGCATGCCGCCGCCGTAGGCGCTGCGGTGCGCCGCGAGGGCGAAGTTCCCCACCTCGCCCGGCATCTGCGTGCCCGGGTAGTGGCCGATGCTGCCTTCGTCGAGGACGTTCTCGGCGTCCACGCCCTCCGCGATGGTGCGGACCCAGCCCTCGCCGTAGCGCGGGATGTAGAGGTTGCCGAAGGAGGTGTCGAGTGCCGCCACCGGAGCGATCACCGGATCACCGAAGCCGGCGGGGGTCTCGCTCGGCACCGTCGAGGGCTCCGGTGCGGGAGCGGCATCACCCCAGCTCTGCCGGAGCTCCGCGGCCTCGGAGGTCTGCTGGCCGGCGATCACCGCGTCGTTCCACCAGAGCTGCCAGCCCAGATAGAGCAGGACGAGCGCTCCGGCCGTCATGAGCAGCTCGCCGAGGACGCCGAAGAATGTCAGGCGGCGGCGCGGTCGCCCTGTGCGCTCTCGTCGGTCGCGCGGTCGCAGCGGTGCGGCAGCGGGCGACGGGGCGGTCATGCGACGAGTCTAGGCGCGGGGCGCGCGCGTCCGACGGGCTCCGCGGCCCCTGGCGCGTTCCGCACAGCCGCTCCTGCGCGCCTGCACGGCATCCCCCCGGCCTCGCGCTCCCGGTCGACGGCCGTCGCCCGGTACAGTGGAAGGCATGGCACGAGCGACGAAGAGCCCGAAGCCCGAGCGCGACGAGGCCCGGACCGGTGAGGACGCACCCAATCCGGTGTGGTTCAAGCCCGTCATGTTCGGGTTCATGCTGCTGGGTCTCGCGTGGATCATCGTCTTCTACGTGAGCCAGGGCACGCTCCCCGTGCCGGATCTCGGCAACGCGAACATCCTCATCGGCTTCGGGATCGCCTTCATCGGCTTCCTCATGACGACCCGCTGGCGCTGATCACACCAGCATGAACGACGCCCCGTCCGGTCCGCCGACGGGGCGTTCGTCGTCCCCGGGATCGGGTCTCCCGCCGGCCCTCGCATCGTCCGTCGCGCGCCTGCGTGCGGCGGGCTGCGTCTTCGCGGAGGAGGAGGCGGAGCTCCTGCACGAGGCGGCGGCCGACTCGGACCGCCTCGACGCGCTCCTGCGGCGCCGTGAGGCCGGGGAGCCGCTCGAGCAGATCCTCGGCTGGGTCGCCTTCCGCGGGCTGCGCGTTCCGGTCTCCCCCGGCGTCTTCGTGCCCCGACGGCGCACCGAGGCCGTCGTCGACGCGGCGCTCGAACTGCTGGACGGGAGAGGGCCCGCGACCGTCCTCGACCTCTGCTGCGGTGTCGGAGCGATCGGGCGGGCCCTTCTCGAGGAGCGCGACGGCCTCACCGTCCACGCGGCCGACCTCTCCCCCGCCGCGGTCGCCTGCGCCCGGCGGACCCTGGCGGGACTCGCCTCCGTCCACCGGGGCGACCTGTTCGCTGCCCTCCCCGAGGATCTCCGAGGCCGGATCGACCTCGTCGTGGTCAATGCGCCCTACGTGCCGACCGCGGCGATCGCCCTGATGCCGCCGGAGGCCCGCCTGCACGAGCCGGCGTCGACCCTCGACGGCGGAGGTGACGGCCTCGCGCTGCACCGCCGGATCGCGGCGGAGGTCCTGCCCTGGCTGAGCGACGACGGCGCGGTCGTCATCGAGACCAGTCGAGAGCAGGCGGAGCGGACGGCGGCACTCTTCGCGGACGTGGGATTCGACCCGTCGATCCTCCTCGACGAGGACCTCGACGCCACGGTCGTCTCCGCCCCGCGACGGCGAACTACACGCGTGTAATTATCCCCAGGTGTTGAAACTCCTGTGGACAACTCCGGACCTCGCGCCAGTCCGCGGATGCGGAGCCTGATCGGGCACGCATCGGCGGCGTGACAGGGCAGGATCGCCGATCAGGAGGCCGTCCCACCGGCTGCTCCGAATGACAGCGGCGTAGTTCTCCCCAGTGTTAACAACTCTGTGGATAACTTCGTCCCCAGCTGTGGACGGATGCTGTGGACAGTCTTGGACGCCCTGTGGACGAGCTCGTGGGGCGGCGCCGAGGCGGCTCAGGCCAGGACGTACGCCCCGACGGTGATCGCCACGAGGCCGACGCCGATCAGCCCGACGAGAAGGTTCTGAGTGCGCCGCTGCGAGCGCTGCCGCGTCCGCGTGAAGACCAGCCCGATGAGAGCACCGGCCACCAGGCCGCCGACGTGCGCCTGCCAGGCGACGTTCATCCCGGGCAGGAAGCCGATCACGAGGTTGAGCCCGACCAGCACCAACAGCTGCGAGGCCTGCCCGCCGAGGTGGCGGAGGATCACGAGGTATGCGCCCATCAGCCCGAAGATGGCGCCCGAGGCGCCGATCACCGGCGTCAGCGGGCTGGAGAGGAGCAGGACGCCGACCGAGCCGGCGAAGCCGCTGAGGAGGAACAGCGTCAGGTAGCGCCCGCGGCCGAGCATCCGCTCGAGCGCCATGCCGAAGACCCACAGCGTGTACATGTTCAGCAGGAGGTGGAAGGGCACCACGAAGAAGAGGGATGTGCTGTGCGCGAAGATCGACGTGATCATCCGCCACGGCTCGAAGCCCGCGCCGAAGCCGGGCAGCGTGTACGCCGGGAAGTAGGCGATCGCGTTGAGCACGGTGTTCCCGATGAAGGGGAGCACCTCGAGGATCCAGACCAGGACGCAGAGCGCGATGATCGCGTAGGTGACGGTCGGCTGGTCGGCCCGAGTCATCGCCCGGACCCGTGACACGAGCGGTCCGCGGACGCGCGGGGCCTCGCTGCGCTGCTGCGCCATGTCGTCCGGGCAGATGACGCCGACCGGGGCGGGGGTCTGGCACTCGCCGCAGATCGTGCGACCGCACCGCTGGCAGCGCACGAAGCTCTGGCGATCGGGGTGGCGGTAGCAGGTGTAGGTGCTGCTGCTCGGCGGGACCTGGGTCACGGACGTTCCTCCGGGAGAGAGAGAACGAGGGCCGGGCCCAGACGGACCCGACCCTCGATGAGTGGTGGAGAGGCGCTCAGACCTCGGTGATCTCGACGCTCTCGATGACGACGTCCTCGAGGGGCTTGTCGCGACCGTCGGTCGCCACGGCCGACAGCGCGTCGACGACCTTCTTGGACTCGTCGTCGGCGACGGCGCCGAAGATGGTGTGCTTGCCCTGGAGCCAGGTGGTCGGCGCGACGGTGATGAAGAACTGCGAGCCGTTGGTGCCGCGCCCCGCCTGCTTGCCGGCGTTCGCCATCGCGAGGATGTAGGGCTGGGTGAAGTCGAGCTCCGAGTTGATCTCGTCGTCGAACTGGTAGCCCGGGCCGCCGATGCCCTGGCCGAGCGGGTCGCCGCCCTGGAGCATGAAGTCGGGGATGATGCGGTGGAAGACGGTGCCGTTGTAGAGCGGCTCCTTCGTCTTCGCGCCCGTCGCCGGGTGGGTCCATTCGATGTCGCCGGTCGCGAGACCGACGAAGTTGCGGACCGTCTTCGGCGCGTGGTTGCCGTAGAGGTTGACGACGATGTCGCCCTTGGTCGTGTGGAACGTCGCGACTGCGGTGTGCAAAGGCATGGGTGGATTCTCGCACAGCGGCTCTGTAGGGCTCCGCAACGCCGGGTGTCAATGCGCTGGGTGCGCTATGCGCGGGTCGCGGGATGAGTGGCAGTATTGAGCCGTTGTTCGCCGCTCGTAGCCGATGGAGGACCAAGTGGGTCTGTCACGTAAGCACAAGAAGGATCTCAAGCGCCTCCGCAAGAACGCCGAGGCGGTCTGGAGTGAGCAGCAGGAGGTGCTGGCGCACGCCGCCTCCGTTCTCGAGAAGAGCCGCCGCCACGCGACCAAGTACGCGAAGAAGGAGGTCGTGCCGGCCGTCAAGGACGCCTACTCGAGCCGGGTGAAGCCCGTCTACGACAACGGGGTCTCCGCCGTCGAGGGCACGTACTCCTCCGCACGCGACGCCTACAAGCACAAGGTCCTCCCGACCTTCGCCGCTGTCGGCGGCACCGCCGCGGCCGCGTTCGAGGCCGCCAAGGACTCGAAGAACCGCGCGAAGCTCGCCGAGATCTCGAAGGCGCGCTGGGAGGAGCTCACCACTCCCCCGAAGAAGAAGAACAAGGTCGGCACGGTCTTCGCGATCGGCGCCGCCCTCGTCGCCGTCGGAGGCATCGGCTACGCCGTCTGGCAGACGTTCCGCGCCGACGACGAGCTGTGGGTCGCCGAGGACGAGCCGGCCAGCGCCGCGCAGTCGCCGGCGTCGACCGCTTCCTGAGTCGCCGCGTGAGGCCCGGACACCGCACTGCGGGTCCGGGCCTCACGCGTGTCCGGTGGTGCGCGGTCCGCGGTTAGGCTGCTGAGGTGGACATCCGGGTCGCCGCGTACGGCGTGATCATCGACGGCGAGCGCATGCTCCTCGCGCACTGGAGTCAGGGGCCCTGGGAGGCGTGGACGCTTCCCGGTGGCGGGATCGACGAGGGCGAGTCGCCCGCGGACGCTGCCGTGAGGGAGATCTTCGAGGAGACCGGCTACCACGCCGAGCTCGAGGGGCTGATCGGCGTCGACTCGCACGTGATCCCCGCGCATCGCCGCAGCGACCCCGACGCCGGCCCGCTGCACGCGATCCGCGTCGTCTACCGCGCTCGCGTGACCGGCGGCGAGCTGACCCACGAGGTCGACGGGTCGACCGACGCCGCCGCGTGGTTCCCCCTGGCCGAGGTCGAGGGCCTCGAGCGCGTCGAGCTGATCGACGTCGCCCTGACGATGAACGAGGCCTGGTCGCTGCGCTGACGACGGGTCTCGATACGCCCCTGCGGGGCTACTCGACCAGCATGCAGCGCCGGCCGGCCGTGCTGCATCGCCGACGGACTGCGATGCTCCTCCGCGTCAGCCTCGGTCCGCCGCGGTCCGGCCGCTCCATGCTGATCGAGCAGCCCGCGCAGCGGGCGTATCGAGATCCGCCTCCCGAGGAATCGTCTGATGCCCGCCGGCGTTGTCTCCCCTGTGATCGTCGAGCTCTACACGTCCGCGTTCTGCGGCGCCTGCAACGCGGCCCGCTCCGTGCTCGAGCGCGCGGCGGAGCTCGTCCCCGCAGCGGAGATCCGCGAGTTCGACGTCGCCTTCGCGCCCGAGGCAGCGGAAGCCGCGGACATCCGCTCCACCCCGACGGTCGTGGTCCGCGACGCCGACGGCCGCGCGGTGTTCCGTGCGGAGGGAGCGCCATCGCTCCCCCAGGCGCTCTCCGCGCTCGCCCTCGCCGTAGGGTGACCTCGTGCCGCATCGTCGTCGAGTCGCCAGCGTCGCGGTCGTGCTGGCGGCCACGGCCTCGCTGACGCTGTCCGGCTGCGCCACGGAGCCCGTCTCGGAGGCGACCGTCGGCATCGGCCGCGGCGGGCAGCGCGCCGAGGTGCTCGGCGTCGTCGTCGTCTGCTCGGGAGCCGTCGACGGCCTCGACCTCGCCGTCGAGGACACCGCTCCCCTGCTGATCGGTGATCGCTCGCGGCGGATCACCCGCTGGGTCGCCCCGGAGCCCGTCGACGACATCGGCGCGACCGACCTCGCCGGCCGCACCGTCTGGCCCGCCGACCGGGAGATCGAGCGCTTCCCCCTGGGCGTCGACCTCACTCTCGGCGCCTACGCCGTCGGCGGATCGGTCATCGGCCGCCCCGTGGTCTTCACCGCCGAGCAGTTCGACACCCTGTCCGTCGGCGAGATCATCGTCGGCGACATCCGCGACGGCACCTCCGAGACCCTCTCCGTCGAGAACTTCCTCGGCCTGGCCTGTCAGCCCCGCTGACCCCGCCGCCGCCCGCCAGAGGACGAGTTGCTCGCAGTCCGGAGAGCCCTTATTAAGGTTTATCCATTTTTCCTTGAGTACACTCGAGGATGACCGAGGATGAGAGCCCTCAGAGCCACGGATCCTGGCCTGCGGTCGGCTTCGAGCAACGACCGTGGCGGCGGAGCGGGGACGAGGTGGCGTCGCGCCGACTCCTCCGCGCCGCGCCCGGCCCGTATCGAGCAGCGGTCCCGCCCTTCGTCGCGGACCTCGACGTCTCGCTGCCCTCCGATCTGCTCGCCGTCAGCGAGGATGCGAGCCGGGAGCTGACGCGGTTCGATGCTCAGGTCGGCACCCTCACCGCGCCCTTCGCCTCCATCCTGCTGCGGACCGAGAGCGCATCGAGCTCCGAGGTCGAGCAGCTCACCGCGAGTGCCAAGCAGGTCGCGCTCGCCGAGCTCGGCGATTCCTCGTCGACGAACGCTCAGCTGGTCGTCCGCAACGTCGCCGCGATGGAAGCGGCGATCGCGCTGTCCGACGAGCTGGACACCGATGCCGTGCTCACCATGCATCGCGTCCTGCTGGAGAGCACGGCCCCCGACATCGCCGGGCACTGGCGCGACCAGCAGGTGTGGATCGGCGGAGGCGGGGTGTCTCCGCACGGAGCCGTCTTCGTTCCTCCGCATCGCGAGCGCGTCCCGGCGCTGATGCTCGATGTCATGGAGTTCGCGCGCCGGGTCGACGTCCCCGTCCTCGCGCAGGTGGCGATCGCGCATGCGCAGTTCGAGACCGTCCATCCCTTCCCGGACGGCAACGGCAGGACAGGTCGCGCGCTCGTCCAGGGCATGCTCCGCGCTGCCGGCGTCACGGAGAACGTCACGGTCCCCGTCTCAGCCGGGCTGCTCGGCGACATGAAGCGCTACTTCGACGCGCTGACCGCCTACCGCTCCGGGCATGTCCGCCCGATCATCGAGACACTCGCCGACGCCGCCTTCGCCGCCGTGCAGAACGGACGGCGACTCGCCGCGGACATCGCGGCGATCGGAGCGCGGTGGGACGCCGGCATCCGCGCGCGGAGCGACTCCTCGGTGCATGCACTGCGGCAGCTGCTGCTCCGTCAGCCCGTGGTCACGATCGCGCTCGTCACCGCCGAGCTCGGGGTGAGCTTCCCGACAGCGGAGGCCTCCGTGCAGAAGCTCGTCGAGGCCGGAGTCCTCACGCAGTCGCGAGCGGGACGCAGGAACCGATCGTTCGAGGCCGTGGAGGTCCTGGCGGCCCTCGACGACTTCGCCGCCAGAGCGCGCCGACCGCGGCACGGCACGCACAGCGGGTGAGGAGGACCCGCGGACGGGTTCGAGTGTGGAGCCTAGGAGATTCGAACTCCTGACATCCTGCTTGCAAAGCAGGCGCTCTACCAACTGAGCTAAGGCCCCGGACCGGCGGCGGAACGCCGGCGAGAGTGGAACGGCCCGACACCTCGCGATGTCGGGCCGTTCGGCACGTGGGGGTACCAGGACTTGAACCTGGGACCTCTTCATTATCAGTGAAGCGCTCTAACCGCCTGAGCTATACCCCCGAAATGGCCAGATGTGACTCTACCCGACACCGGGTCAGAATCCCAATCGGCCGCTCCGCCCTACTGGTTGGTGAAGCCGACCAGCAGGCCGCCGGTGATCTTGACGCTGAGGTTGTACAGCAGCGCCACGATCGCCCCGAGGGCGGTGGTGACGATGGTGTTCAGCACCGCGACGACGACCGCGAAGCCCATGATCTGGGGCAGCGAGATGATCGTGTTGAGGTCGAACGCCTCCGCGCCGGCGATGTCCTGGACGAGGCCGTTGACCTCGTCGAAGACGCCGGTCTGCGCGAGCACCGTGTAGACGAGGTAGACGACGACGATCGTGATGATCGCCAACGTCAGACCGAGCAGGAACGACAGCTTGACGGCCGACCAGAAGTCGACGTACACCAGCTTGAGTCTGACCTGCTTCGCCGCCGGGCTCTTCGCGGACTTCTTGGCGAGCTTCTCGGCGACCGTGCTACTCATCGACGGACTCATCCTCCTCCGACACCGCTTCGGACTCGGCCGACGCCGCGGCGTCGGGATCCTCGTCCTGGGCGTCGAGATTGCGTTCGGTGTTCTTGGCGAGTGCGATGATGCGGTCGTCGTCTGCGAATCGTGCGAAGACGACTCCCATGGTGTCGCGACCCTTGGCCGGTACCTCGGCCACGGCAGAGCGTACCACCTTGCCACTGGCGAGGACGACGAGCACCTCGTCGTCCTCCCCGGTGATGATGGCGCCCACCAGGTCGCCGCGCTTCTCCTCGAGCTTGGCCACCTTGATGCCCAGACCACCGCGGCCCTGGAGCCGGTACTGGTCGACCGCGGTGCGCTTCGCGTAGCCGCCCTCGGTCACGACGAAGACGTAGCCCTCGTCGCTGACGACGTTGGCGTCCAGCAGTCGGTCGTCGCCGCGGAACGACATGCCCATCACTCCGGAGGTGGAGCGGCCCATCGGGCGCAGCGCCTGGTCCGAGGCGGTGAAGCGGATCGACATGCCCTTGCGGGAGACGAGCAGCACGTCGCTGTCCTCGTCGACCAGGAGCGCGGAGACGAGCTCGTCGCCCTCGCGGAGCTTGATCGCGATGATGCCGCCGGAGCGGTTGGTGTCGTACTCCATCAGCGCCGTCTTCTTGACGAGGCCGTCGCGGGTGGCGAGGACGAGGTAGCGGGCCGCCTCGTAGTCGCGGATGTCGAGGATCTGCGCGATCTGCTCGCCGGGCTCCAGCGCGAGGAGGTTCGCGATGTGCTGGCCCTTCGCGTCGCGGCTCACCTCCTGCAGCTCGTACGTCTTGGCGCGGTACACGCGGCCGGTGTTCGTGAAGAACAGCAGCCAGTGGTGCGTCGTGGTGACGAAGAAGTGCTCGACGATGTCGTCGGCCTTGAGCTGGGCGCCGCGCACGCCGCGGCCGCCGCGGTGCTGGGCGCGGTACGAGTCGCTCCGGGTGCGCTTGAGGTAGCCGCCGCGGGTGACGGTGACGACCATCTCCTCCTCGGGGATCAGGTCCTCGACGCTCATGTCGCCGTCGAAGCCGAAGAGGATCTCGGTGCGGCGGTCGTCGCCGAAGCGGTCGACGATCTCGTCGAGCTCGTCCGAGATGATCGTCCGCTGGCGCTCCGGGCTCGCGAGGATCGACTTGTAGTCCTCGATCTCGGCCTGGATCCTGTCGTGCTCGTCGATGATCTTCTGGCGCTCGAGGGCGGCGAGCCGGCGCAGCTGCATGTCGAGGATCGCGCGCGACTGCACCTCGTCGATGTCGAGGAGCTCCATCAGGCCGTCGCGGGCCTCCTCCACGGTGGGGGAGCGGCGGATGAGGGCGATGACCTCGTCGAGCGCGTCGAGCGCCTTGAGGTAGCCGCGCAGGATGTGGATCCGCGCCTCGGCCTCGTCGAGCAGGTACTGGGTGCGGCGGACGACGACCTCGACTTGGTGGTCGACCCACGCGCGGATGAAGCCGTCGAGCGAGAGCGTGCGCGGGATGCCGTCGACGATCGCGAGCATGTTCGCGCCGAAGTTCTCCTGCAGCGGGGTGTGCTTGTAGAGGTTGTTCAGCACGACCTTCGCGACCGCATCGCGCTTGAGCACGACGACGAGGCGCTGGCCGGTGCGGCCCGAGGTCTCGTCGCGGATGTCGGCGATGCCGGAGACTCGGCCGTCCTTGACCAGCTCGGCGATCTTGATCGCGAGGTTGTCCGGGTTCACCTGGTACGGCAGCTCGGTGACCACGAGGCAGGTGCGGCCCTGGATCTCCTCGATCGAGACGACGGCGCGCATCGTGATCGAGCCGCGGCCCGTGCGGTACGCGTCCTGGATGCCGCGGACGCCGAGGATCTGCGCCCCGGTGGGGAAGTCGGGGCCCTTGATGCGCTGCAGCAGCGCCTCGAGCAGCTCCTCGCGCGACGCCTCCGGGTTCTCCAGCGCCCACTTCGCGCCGGCGGCGACCTCGCGGAGGTTGTGCGGCGGGATGTTGGTGGCCATGCCCACCGCGATGCCGACCGAGCCGTTGACCAGCAGATTGGGGAAGCGCGCGGGCAGGATCGCCGGCTCGCGGGTGCGGCCGTCGTAGTTGTCCTGGAAGTCGACGGTGTTCTTGTCGATGTCCCGGACCATCTCGAGGGCCAGCGGGGCCATCTTGGTCTCGGTGTAGCGGGGGGCCGCGGCGCCGTCGTTGCCGGGGGAACCGAAGTTGCCCTGGCCGAGCGCCAGCGGGTAGCGGAGGCTCCACGGCTGGACGAGGCGCACGAGGGCGTCGTAGATCGCCGAGTCGCCGTGGGGGTGGAACTGGCCCATCACGTCGCCGACGACGCGGGAGCACTTGGAGAACGCCTTGTCGGGGCGGTAGCCGCCGTCGTACATCGCATAGATCACGCGGCGGTGCACGGGCTTCAGGCCGTCGCGCACCTCGGGCAGCGCGCGGCCCACGATGACGCTCATCGCGTAGTCGAGGTAGGAGCGCTGCATCTCGAGCTGGAGGTCGACCGGCTCGATCTTGTCGTGCCCGTGGATCACGACACCGGTCTCGGTGACGATGTCCTCGCCGTCGTCCGGTCCGGTGGGGGTGTCTGATTCGTCTGCCATGATCTCTGTCTTCTCAGGTGGGTCCGGGCCCCGGGTCGTGACGGGGGCGGGTCGCGCTGGGTGTCAGTGTTGTCGTCGCCGGCCGCTGAGGCCGCTGTGTGGTGCTTGTCGGGAATGCGACCCATTGAGGGTCGCCGTCACGTCTTCGAGGTGGTCGCGGCGGCGGTCCACAGGACCGCCGGGCTGCCGCCTTTCGAAGGACGTCCGATTCCTCGACATCGCTAGATGTCGAGGAACCGGACGTCCTTCGCGTTTTTTTGAATGAAGGAGCGGCGGGATTCGACGTCCTCGCCCATCAGGGTCGAGAAGATCTCGTCGGCGGCGGCCGCGTCGTCGAGGGTGACCTGGAGGAGGGTCCGCGTGGCGGGGTCCATCGTGGTCTCCCACAGCTCCTTGTAGTCCATCTCGCCGAGACCCTTGTAGCGCTGGATCCCGTTCTCCTTGGGCATGCGCTTGTTCGACGCGGCGCCGTGCGCGAGCAGCGCGTCGCGCTCCCGGTCGCTGTAGACGTACTCGTGCGGCGAGTTCGACCACTTGAGGCGGTAGAGCGGCGGCTGCGCGAGGTAGACGTAGCCGAGGTCGATCAGTGGGCGCATGTAGCGGAACAGCAGGGTCAGCAGCAGCGTCGTGATGTGCTGGCCGTCGACATCGGCGTCGGCCATCAGGATGATCTTGTGGTACCGCGCCTTGTCGGGGTTGAAGTCCTCGCCGATGCCGGCTCCGAAGGCCGTGATCATCGCCTGGACCTCGTTGTTGCCGAGGGCGCGGTCGAGGCGGGCCTTCTCGACGTTGAGGATCTTGCCGCGGAGGGGGAGGATCGCCTGGGTCTCGGGGTTGCGGCCCTGGACGGCGGAGCCGCCGGCCGAGTCGCCCTCGACGATGAAGATCTCGGAGATCGACGGGTCCTTCGACTGGCAGTCCTTGAGCTTGCCCGGCATGCCGCCGCCCTCGAGCAGGCCCTTGCGACGCGCGGTCTCCCGCGCCTTACGGGCTGCCATCCGCGCGGAGGCCGCTTGGATCGCCTTCCGGATGATGTCCTTGGCCTGGTTGGGGTTGCGGTCGAACCAGTCCGCGAGCTGCTCGCCGGCGACCCGCTGCACGAACGCCTTGGCCTCGGTGTTGCCGAGCTTGGTCTTGGTCTGGCCCTCGAACTGCGGCTCGCCGAGCTTGATCGACACGACGGCGGTGAGGCCCTCGCGGATGTCGTCGCCCGAGAGGTTCTCGTCCTTGTCCTTGAGCAGGTTGTTCGCGCGCGCGTACTTGTTGACGAGCGTCGTCAGCGCCGCCCGGAACCCCTCCTCGTGCGTGCCGCCCTCGTGCGTGTTGATCGTGTTCGCGTAGGTGTGCACGCTCTCGGTGTACGCCGTCGTCCACTGCATCGCGACCTCGAGCGAGATGCGGCGCTCGGTGTCCTCGGACTCGAAGTCGATGATCTCGGAGTGCACGAGATCGGACTTCTTCAGCGAGTTGATGTACTCGACGTAGTCGACGAGGCCCTTCTCGTAGAGGAAGACGTCGCTGCGCGGGCCGGAGGTCTCGTTCTCCCCCTCGCCGTCGAACTCGATCTCCTTCTCGTCGGTCAGCGCGATGCGGAGGCCCTTGTTGAGGAACGCCATCTGCTGGAACCGGGCGCGGAGGGTCTCGTAGTCGAACTCGACGGTCTCGAAGATCTCGGCGTTCGGCCAGAAGGTGATGGTGGTGCCGGTCTCGTCGCTCGGCCCGCCCTTCGCGAGCGGCGCCTCGGGCACTCCGTCCGCGAAGGTCATGCTGTAGGAGGCGCCCTGGCGCTTCACCTCGACCCCGAGGCGGGTGGAGAGCGCGTTGACGACGGACGAGCCGACGCCGTGCAGACCACCGGAGACGGCGTAGCCGCCGCCGCCGAACTTGCCGCCGGCGTGCAGGACGGTCAGGACGAGCTCGACGGTGGAGATGCCCTCGGTGGGGTGCATGTCGACCGGGATGCCGCGGCCGTTGTCGACGACGGTCAGGCCGCCGTCGGCGCGCATGACGACCTCGATGTTGTCGCAGTAGCCCGCGAGCGCCTCGTCGACGGCGTTGTCGACGATCTCGTAGACCAGGTGGTGCAGACCGCGCGGGCCCGTCGAGCCGATGTACATGCCGGGGCGCTTGCGGACCGCCTCGAGGCCCTCGAGGACCTGGATCTGGTTCGCGCCGTAGTCGCCGGAGGACTTCGTCGACATGCCGGCGGAGTGCGCGGCCTCCGACGGGGCGGCCTCGGCCGGGGCGGAGGCAGCGGAGGGGCCGGTGGAGCCGTTCGCGTCCAGGTCGTTCGCTGCGGGGGCTGACGTGGAGTCGGTCGGCTCGGGTGTCATAGCTGTGGAGTTCTCCTCTGACGGTCCGTCGCGGCGCGCAGGCGGATCTGGAGATCTCGCGCACGGGGTCGACGCTGCGGTTCGGCGGCCCTCCATTCTATCGCGCGGCGGCCGGTCGCGCGGCGCTCAGTGGCGATCTGACGAACGATTTCTCCGGGGTCGACCGAAAATGCGTCCTCAGCCGTAGGTATCGCGCGGACCACGCCCTGGAATCGACCTGGGGCCCTTTTTCCAGTTCGGGACGTCGGGCCCCTGGAAACGGATCGCGGTGATCCCCGCGTCCGGGTGGTTCACCGCGATGTGGTTCATGATCTCGATCCGCATCAGACGCAGCTGCGTCGACCAGGCCGTCGACTCGCACGCCACCGTGAGCACGCCGTCCACCACGCCGACCGGAGTGGAGTGCTTGGCCGTCTCCTCGCCGGCGATCGCCGTCCAGGACGACATCAGGTCGCCCTGGGCGAGGGGAGCGGTCCAGCCGAGCTTCACCGTGAGAGAGGAGAGCACGTCGCCGAGGTCGTGCGGATCGCGGCCCCCGCCGAACGGGGCGGCGTCGCCCTTGGGCTCGGCCCGGTCGACGGTCTTGCGCACCCGGCGGGGGGCGTCGCCGCCGAAGACCTCCTTGAGGTGCTGGTAGACGCGGGCGGCCTCGGAGTCGGGCGCGGGGGAGGGCGCGCCGCGGCGGGGGGAGTCAGCCACGGTCGGGCTCCGGGGCGGGCTCGGAGAAGGGCGCCGGCTCGGGCGCGGGCTCCGAATCGGGCTCGGGCTCCGAATCCTGCTCCTGCGTCGGCGCGGGCTCGGGGTCCGGCTCGGCCGCGGACTCGGCGGCGGCCGACTCGAGCGCGGCCGTCTCGGGCGCGGTCAGAGGCGTCTCCGGGACCACGACCGCGTCGGACTCGACGATGCGGCCCGCCTCGATCCGGACCGTGTGCGCCGCCAGCGCCGCGGGCACGTCGTCGAAGACCGCGGCCGTGATCAGCACCTGCTCGTAGTCGGCGACCACGGCGGCGAGCCGCTCGCGGCGGCGGGCGTCGAGCTCGGCGAAGACGTCGTCGAGCATCAGCACGGGGTCGCCCATGGGGGAGTCGCGCCGGAGCAGCTCGGCCGCGCCGAGCTTGAGCGCCAGAGCGAACGACCAGCTCTCGCCGTGGCTGGCGTAGCCCTTCGCCGGGAGGTCGTTGAGCTCGAACTGGACGTCGTCGCGGTGCGGCCCGACCAGCGAGATCCCGCGGTCGAGCTCTCGTCGGCGCACGGAGAGCAGGGCCGCGGAGAAGGCCGCGGCCAGCTCCGCCGGCGCCGCGGAGGCCTCGGCCGTCGCGACGGGCTCCTCGTCGTCGTCGACCGCTCCCTCGATGCTCAGGCGCGAGCGCAGGACCGGGCGCTGGTCCGCTCCGGCGACCGCCTCGTAGGCGGCGCGCACCGGGCCGCTCAGCTCGTCGACCAGGGTCAGCCGCGACTGGATGATCTCGGTGCCGAGGGCGACGAGGCGCTCGTCCCAGATGTCGAGCGTCCCGAGCTTCGCGGGATCGCGGACGCCGCTCGCCCGCGCGGACTTGAGGAGCGAGTTGCGCTGGCGGAGCACCCGCTCGTAGTCCGCCTGCACGGCGCTCATCCGCGGGGAGCGGAGGACGACCAGCTGATCGAGGAAGCGGCGGCGCGCGGACGGGTCGCCGCGGATGAGGAGGAGGTCCTCCGGCGCGAAGAGGACGCTCGAGAAGAAGCGGGGCAGCTCGCGCGGCTTGATGCCGCCGCGGTTGATCTGCGCGCGGTTGGCGGAGGAGCGGTTGATCTGCACCTCGGCGAGCAGGTCGCGGTCGCCGTTGCGCAGCCGTGCGCGGATCACCGCACTGTCCCGACCCGCGCGGATCAGCGCCTGATCGGTGGACACCCGGTGCGAGCCGAGCGTGGAGAGGTAGCCGAGCGACTCGACCAGGTTCGTCTTGCCCTGGCCGTTGCGCCCGACGAAGAGGTTCGGGCCCGGCGCGAGCGCGACGTCCACGGAGGCGTAGTTGCGGAAGTCGCTCAACGCCAGCTGCGTCACCTGCACGCGCTCACCTCCTCCGTGTCCACTCTGCCCGATGCTCCTGCGCCGGTCGCGGGGTCTCGATACGCCGCTCCGCGGCTACTCGACCGGCATGCAGGGCGACGATGGCCGCGGCCCCGAGAACGGCGACTCGGGCGGCCGCCGTCCCTGCGACGGTGGGTCTCGATACGCCGCTCCGCGGCTACTCGACCAGCATGGAACTCCGCCGTCCGCAGGACGCGACCCAGCAAGCCACCGCGTCGTCCGAAGGACGCGCCTCTCCCACCGAGCACAGCAGAAGCGGCCGCGCTCCCAGCGCAAGGTGCAGGCGGCCGGAGGCCCGCCGCCGCCGTGAGAGCATCCCTGCCTCACGGTGGCGGCGGGCCGCAGGTCGCCGTCCGCGACCGGCTCTGCGAAACGCGACGGCTTCGAGAAGCCGACCGCCGTGAGGCCGGGCAGGGACCGGCCTCACCGGTCGACTGAGCTCGACTCAGTCGACCGCTTTGACGGAGTGCCCGCCGAACTGGTTGCGGAGCGCCGCGACGGCCTTCATGGCGGGGGAGTCCTCCTGGCGGGAGACGAACCGCGCGAAGATCGACGCGCTGATCGTGGGGACGGGGACGGCGTTGTTGATGGCCTCCTCGATGGTCCAGCGGCCCTCACCGGAGTCCTGGACGTAGCCCTCGATGTGCTCGAACTCCGGGTCCTGCTCGAGTGCGCGGACGAGCAGCTCGAGGAGCCAGGAGCGGACGACCGTGCCGCGCTGCCACGCCTTGAAGGTGCCGGTGACGTCCTTGATGATGTCCTTGCGGGTGTCGAGGAGCTCGTAGCCCTCGGCGAACGCCTGCATCAGCGCGTACTCGATGCCGTTGTGCACCATCTTCGCGTAGTGGCCCGCGCCGACCTCGCCGACGTGGACGAAGCCCTCCTCGCGGGGGCCCTCGGGGCGCAGCGCGTCGAAGACGGGCATCGCGTACTCCACGAGCTCCTTGGGGCCGCCGACCATCAGGCCGTAGCCGTTCTCGAGGCCCCAGACGCCGCCGGAGACGCCGGCGTCGATGTAGTGGACGCCCTTGGGCTTGAGCAGCGCGTCGTGCTTGAAGTCCTCGGTGAAGCGGGAGTTGCCGCCGTCGATGACCAGGTCGCCCTCGCTGAGCTTCTCGGACAGGTCGGTGACGACGGCGTCCGTGATGGCGCCGGCCGGGACCATGACCCAGACGATGCGCGGCGCGGGGAGGGCGGCGATCATCTCGTCGAGCGAGGCGGCGTCCGAGACGTCCGGGTTGCGGTCGTAGCCGGTGACCTCGACGCCCTTCTCCCGCAGGCGGGAGCGCATGTTGTCGCCCATCTTGCCGAGTCCGACGAGTCCGATGTGCATGGTGAACCTTCCTGGGATTCGATGTCCGGCGGGCGGGTGCTCGCCGGGAGCAGGGCGGTCGCGGCGCTGCGATCGGGGAGGAGCGGTCAGCGCAGGAGCAGGTTCGGCTGGAGCAGGTAGCGGTAGCTGTCGCTCCCGGGCTGCTCGCGCGAGGTCTGCGCCGTGATCAGGACCGGTCCGGGCTTGTTGGGGTTCTCGGTCTTCGTGAACGCGATGCGCACGAACTCCGAGTGCACGGCCGCGAGGCCGTCGAGCAGGAACTGCGGCTTCAGCGACACGACGACGTCGACGCCGGTCACGATGGCGTCGATGCTCTCGGACGCCTGAGCCTGCTCGGAGCCGATGGCCTCGAGGGTGAGCCCGTCGCTGCTGAAGCTGAAGCGCAGGGCGGCCTCGCGCTCGAGGACGAGCGAGACGCGGCGGGTGGCCTCGATGAGGTCGCTCGTCGCCATCACCGCGTAGTTCTCGACGGAGGCGGGGAAGAGGCGCTTCACGGGCGGGAAGTTGCCCTTGATCAGGAGCGACGTGACCGTCTTGCGGTCGGCGGTGAAGGCGATCAGCTCGCGCTCGTCGCGCTGGGTGATCGCGACCGAGACGGTGCCGGAGTGGCTGAAGGTCTTGCCGACCTCCTGCAGGGTCCGCGCGGGGACCAGCGCGGTCAGCGGCTGGCTGGGAGCGGCGTTGTCGCCGTTGTCCCAGTCGATCTCGCGGACGGCGACGCGGTAGCGGTCGGTGGCGACGAGGCCGATGGTGTTCTCGGTGATCTCGAGCTGCACGCCGGTGATCACGGGAGTGACGTCGTCGCGGGAGGCGGCGACGGCGACCTGCGAGATCGCGGCGGAGAACGCGTCCGCGGGGACGAGGCCGGTGGAGGCGTCGATCTCGGGGATGCTCGGGTACTCCTCCACGGGCATCTGCAGCAGCGTGAAGTGCGCGGAGCCGGCCGAGACCGAGACGCGCGACTCCTCCGTCGCGACGCGCACCGGGGCGTTGGGGAGGCGGTTCGCGATGTCGGCGAGCAGCCGGCCGGAGACGAGGACCGTGCCGGTCTCCTCGACGTCGGCCGCGATCTGCGTCTGCGCGGAGACCTCGTAGTCGAACGAGGAGAGCGTGAGGCCCTCGGCGGTCGCCTCGATGAGGATGCCCGAGAGGATCGGCAGAGTCGTGCGCTGCGGCAGCAGCTTGACCGCGAACGACACCGCCTCGCTGAAGACATCGCGGTTGGCTTGGAACCTCACGAGAACACCCCTGACGAGTCGTGGACGAAGACCGACGCCCATCGTACTCGTCAGCTTCGACGTGCCCGGAAGCACGGCGCCCTCCCGGCGCAGCCGAGCCCTGTGGAGAGGTTGCCGGTCCGCCCCTGATTAAAGAGAGAACTGCGTTAACAGTGTTAACACGTGTGGAAACTGTGGAAAACGTCCGGGACCCCTACTCACGACTGCGATGCGGAGGGGGTCGAGCTGTGGACGGAGTGTGAGCGCGGTCGTGGACGGCCTGTGGAGGGATCCGACCGGGTCGTCCGGAGTGCACAGGCTGGTGCTCGGAGCGCACAGATCGAGGGCGGTTGTCCACAGTTATCCACAGGTTGCTCACACGTGTGGAAATCGACCGGAATCGTTCGATGTGGCGAACGACGGCGGGCGTGGCGGGGTGGCGAGGGTGGCGTAGCGGGAGACGGCGTCACCGGGAGGGTGGGTCTCGATACGCCGCTGCGCGGCTACTCGACCAGCATGCAGGGGCCGCTGCGCGGCTGCTCGACCAGAGGGAGAGGGAGCAGCCGGCGGCCGGCGGTCAGCGGTTGGTCTTGATGCGGGTGGTCAGCTCGGTGACCTGGTTGTAGATGCTGCGGCGCTCCTTCATGAGCTCCGAGATCTTCTTGTTGGCGTACATGACCGTGGTGTGGTCGCGGTTGCCGAACAGCTGGCCGATCTTGGGCAGCGAGAGGTTGGTCAGCTCGCGGCAGAGGTACATCGCGATCTGACGGGCGGTGGCCACGGCCTGCGAGCGCGACGAGCCGTAGAGGTCGTCGACCGTGAGCTTGAAGTAGTCCGCGGTGTGATTGATGATGTCGACCGGCGAGATGACGTTGTCCTCGTCGAGCGTGATCAGGTCCTTCAGGACCGTCTGCACCAGCGCCATGTCCACTGGGGTGCGGTTGAGGCTCGCGAACGCGGTGACGCGGATCAGCGTCCCCTCCAGCTCGCGGATGTTGCTGGACACCTTCGACGCCATGAACTCGAGGATGTCGTCCGGGACGAGCAGCTTCTCGCTGACGGCCTTCTTGCGGAGGATCGCGATGCGGGTCTCGAGGTCGGGCGCCTGCACGTCGGTGATCAGGCCCCACTCGAACCGCGAGCGCATGCGGTCCTCGAAGCCGGTCAGCGCCTTCGGCGGCAGGTCCGAGGTGATCACGACCTGCTTGTTGTGGTCGTGCAGCTGGTTGAAGGTGTGGAAGAACGCCTCCTGCGTCTCCGCCTTCCCCTGCAGGAACTGGATGTCGTCGATGAGGAGGATGTCGACGTTGCGGTACCGGCCGTGGAACGCGTTGCCGCGGTTGTTCGCGATCGAGTTGATGAAGTCGTTGGTGAACTCCTCGCTCGACACGTACCGCACGCGGATGCCCGGGTAGAGGCTCATCGCGTAGTGGCCGATGGCGTGCAGGAGGTGGGTCTTGCCCAGTCCCGAGTCGCCGTAGACGAAGAGCGGGTTGTACGCCTTCGCCGGCGCCTCGGCCACGGCGACCGCGGCGGCGTGCGCGAAGCGGTTGGAGCCGCCGATGACGAAGTTGTCGAAGCTGTACTTCGGGTTCAGCCGGGTGTCGGTCGCCGGCACGGTGCGCAGCTCCTCGACGACGCGGACCGGCGGGGCGACCGTGGCGGAGGAGCCGGTGACCGGCTCGAACGGGTTCAGCGACTCCGACGACGGGGAGTTCATCGGCTCGTGCTCGATGTCGGGGTTCACCACGAAGGCGAAGGTCGAGACGCCGAAGGAGTCGTCGAGGGCGCCGATCGCGCTCAGCAGCGGCACGCGGACGCGGTGCTCGAGCATCCCGCGGGTGAACTCGTTCGGGACCTCGAGATAGAAGGTGCCCGCCATGATGCCCTTGGGCTCCACCAGCGAGACGAAGCCGTACATCGGCGCGGTGATGCGCTCGTCCCGCGACAGCTCGCCGCGGATCACGTTCCACGCGTCGATCATCGACGTGTCGTCAGGCATCTGTCTCCGGTCCTCGGTCGCTCTCGAAATCCTGGCCGCCGCCTCGGGCTGTCGTCCGTCACGGCGGGCCCTCGGTTCCAGCGGAGATCCGGGGCCCGATCCCTGCACAGGCGCTTCCACAGGCCTCGCCGGATCCCCGCGATCACGCGGGAGGGGGCGGTTCGCGCCTGTGGATAACTGCGGCTCAACACCGTAGCCAACGGAGCCGACGGGAGACAAATCCACCACAGCGACACCCGCGTGTCAATGCGCGGAACACGCGGTCCCGTGTGCAGAATCGAGGTTTCGCCCGGCGCACATTTGACCGGTGGCGGCGGAGGACGTAGTTTAAGTCAGTTGACGCCTGCCCGGCGTCGTGAGCACGGTCCTCGCGGATCGCGCCGATCGACACCCGGGCACCCCCTCTTCCCGGACGAACCGGAGCCCCCGCCACCGGCGTGGAGCCCCGCTCGCACCGCGGAACCCGTACGTGGAGATCTGACTATGAGCAAGCGAACCTTCCAGCCGAACAACCGTCGTCGCGCCAAGGTGCACGGCTTCCGTCTGCGCATGCGCACGCGTGCCGGTCGCGGCATCCTGAGCGCTCGCCGCGCCAAGGGCCGCACCGAGCTCTCGGCGTAGCGCCTAGCGATTCCGTCCAGCGGTGCTGGCCAGAGCCCATCGCATCGTCCTCGGTGGCGAGTACCGGGCAGTCGTCCGTCGCGGTGTGCGGTCCACGGGACCGCACACCGTCACGTATGTCCGGAGGTCCTCCGGCGACGCACCGGTGCGGTTCGGCTTCATCGTGGCCAAGACGGTCGGGACGGCCGTGAAGCGGAACACCGTGCGGCGCCGGCTCAAGGCCGTCGCCTTCGAGCTCGTGCCGCAGCTGGAGTCCGGGACCGACGTGGTCGTGCGGGCGCTGCCCGGCAGCGCCGACGCTCCGTGGTCCGCACTGCGGCAGGACGTGGTCGCCGCCGTCACCCGTGCGCGCGCCGTCCGCACGGGCGAGGCGCTCCGGTGACGGCCGCTCCGTCGACGACCGCGCCGGTCGCCACCGCTCCCCGATCGTCGCGCGCCTCCTGGGCCGCCCGCCTGGGCTGGTTCCTCCTCCTGCTGCCGCGCAACATCGGCATCCTGCTGCTCGTCGTGTACCGGGCGGTGATCTCGCCGCTGTACGGCGACGTCTGCCGCTACTACCCGTCGTGCTCCTCCTACGCACTCCAGGCGGTCCAGCTCCACGGGCTCGTCCTCGGGTCCGTCCTCGGCGCCCGCCGACTCCTCCGCTGCCACCCGTGGGCGGCCGGCGGTGTCGACGACGTGCCGACCTCGATCCCCCTGCACCGACCGGCTCCCGGCCGGACCCGCTTCGCCGTGACGCGTTTCGGGTTCGTCGCGGGCCCTCGAAAGGACTGACCCCCTCCCATGGACCTCCTCGGCACGATTCTCTGGCCCCTCAAGTGGGTGGTCGAGCTGCTCCTCGTCGCCTTCCACCAGCTGCTGACCTTCACCGGCCTCGATGCGGCGGCCGGCATCACCTGGGTGCTGTCGATCGTGGGGCTGGTCCTCGTCATCCGCGCCGCGCTCATCCCGATCTTCGTCAAGCAGATCAAGAGCCAGCGCCGCATGATGGAGGTGGCGCCGCAGCTCAAGAAGATCCAGGACAAGTACAAGGGCAAGCGCGACCAGCTGTCCCGCGAGGCGATGTCCCGCGAGACGATGGAGCTCTACAAGAAGACGGGCACCAACCCGCTCGCCTCGTGCCTCCCGCTGCTGATCCAGATGCCGATCTTCTTCAGCCTGTTCTCGGTGCTGAACGCGGCCCAGCACAGCCAGCAGGGCGTCGGCCCGCTCGATGAGACGCTCGCGAAGCAGTTCGGCGAGGCCAACCTCTTCGGCATCGCCCCGCTGCACCAGTCGATCCAGGGTGCGCTCGCGGAGGGCGGCCAGGAGCTCGTCGTCGTCATCGCCGTCGTCATGGTGGTCCTGATGACCGCCTCGCAGTTCATCACCCAGCTGCAGATCGTCTCGAAGAACATGTCGCCCGAGGCCAAGGCCTCGCCGACGTTCAAGCAGCAGCGGATCCTCCTGTACATCCTCCCGCTCGTCTTCGCCTTCTCGGGCTTCGCCTTCCCCCTCGGCGTCATGTTCTACTGGCTGACCTCGAACATCTGGACGATGGTCCAGCAGTTCATCGTGATCCGGAACATGCCGACCCCCGGCAGCGAGGCCGCGAAGGCCCGCGAGGAGCGCCTGCGCCGCAAGGGCAAGCTCGTCGAGGAGACGACCGACGCCGGGACCGTCACGCTCGTCGAGAAGAAGGTCGTGCAACGCGCGCAGCCCGTCAGCAAGAACCGCTCCAAGAAGCAAGCCGGAAAGAAGTAGGCCCCCAGAATGACCGATTCGACGCAGATGTTCACCGGTGCTCCGGCGGCCCCGGACGCGCAGGCTCCGGCCGACGAGGAGCTCGCTCGGCGGGCCTCCTCCGCTGACGGCGGTGCCGCGCCGACGCTGTCCCAGCTCGAGGAGGAGGGCGACGTCGCCGCGGACTACATCGAGGAGTTCCTCGACATCTGCGACCTCGACGGCGACATCGACATCGAGGTCCGCAACGGCCGTGCCTACCTGTCGGTCACGGCCTCCGGCGACACCAACCTGCGCGTGCTCTCCCGCCCGGACGCGGTCCAGGCGCTGCAGGAGCTCACGCGCCTGGCGGTGCAGACGAAGACGGGCGGCTTCTCGAGGCTCATCCTCGACATCGGCGGTTCCCGGGACGCCCGCGAGGCCGAGCTGGCCCAGCTGGTCGACCGGGCGATCGAGCGCATCGAGGAGGGCGCGACGTCGGCGTCGCTGCCCCCGATGTCGTCCTACGAGCGCAAGCTCGTCCACGACATGGTCGGCGAGCGCGGTTTCGTGTCGGAGTCGCGCGGCGAGGCCCGCGAGCGCCACACCGTCATCACCCGCGGCTGAGCGTCGTGGAGCCGACCCTCGAGCCGGAGCCCGCTGCCGCCGCCGCGATCGCCGGTGAGCGACTGCCCGTCCTGCGGCGCTTCACGGAGGCGCTCGCCCGCGAGGGGGAGGAGCGGGGTCTCATCGGACCGCTGGAGCTCCCACGCCTGTGGACGCGGCACGTGCTCAACAGCGCCCTGGTGGCCCCTCTCCTGCGTCCGGGGCTCGTGGGTGATGTCGGCAGTGGTGCCGGCCTTCCCGGGGTCGTGCTGGGCATCGTGCGGCCGGACGTCCGCTTCGTGCTGATCGAGCCGATGGAGCGCCGGGTGCTCTGGCTGCAGGAGCAGGTCGACGCGCTCGAACTCGAGAATGTCTCGGTTCTGCGGGCCCGCGCTGAGGAGGTCCGGCTGGCGGAGCCGCTGGACCAGGTTACGGCGCGGGCGGTCAGTGCTCTCTCGAAGCTGATTCCGCTGACGGCGCCGCTGCTGCGGTCCGGTGGCGAGCTCGTCCTGCTGAAGGGCATCAACGCCGAGAAGGAGGTCGAGGCTGCGGCGAAGCAGATCCGCCGCTTCAAGCTCTCCCCGCCCGAGGTCGTCGTGCTCGGCGACGGCGTGCTCTCCGAGGTGACGAGGGTCGTCCGAGCTACAGTGGGATGATCGCCACGACGTCGCACGCGATCCCCTGAATCCTCGACTGTCGGTCCCTCGGTGCTGCCCCACTTCCACCCGCTGAGCGAAGGTTTCACGTGAAACGATCCGACCCCGCCGGACTGACCGGAGGATTCGACGCCTCGACCCCGCTCGCTCGCGAGATCGCCGACATGACGCGCCGGCGTGCGCTGCTGAACGCGCAGCCGCTGCCGAAGCCGGAGACGACGCGCGTCATCACGATCTCCAACCAGAAGGGCGGCGTGGGCAAGACCACGACCACCGTCAATCTGGCCGCGGGGCTCGCTCGAGGCGACGCGAAGGTGCTGGTCATCGACCTGGACCCGCAGGGCAACGCGTCGACGGCGCTCGGGATCGAGCACCGGGCCGAGACGGCGAGCGTCTACGACGTGATCGTGAACGACACTCCCCTCGCGGACGTCGTGCAGAAGAGCCCGGAGTTCGCGTCCCTCTACGGAGTTCCGGCGACGATCCATCTCGCCGGCGCCGAGATCGAGCTGGTCTCCCTCGTCGCGCGCGAGCAGCGGCTCCGCAGGGCGCTGGACCGGATGCTCAAGGGGATGGACGAGCCGTTCGACTACGTCTTCATCGACTGCCCGCCGTCGCTGGGGCTGCTGACGATCAACGCCTTCGTCGCAGCGCGCGAGGTGCTGATTCCCATCCAGTGCGAGTACTACGCGTTGGAGGGGCTCAGCCAGCTGCTGAAGAACATCGACCTGATCGAGCGGCACCTCAATCCGAACCTGGCGGTCTCGACGATCCTGCTGACGATGTTCGACGGTCGGACGAACCTGTCCAATCAGGTCGCGGCGGATGTGCGCGAGCACTTCCCGAAGGAGGTGCTGCGCGCCGTCATTCCTCGAAACGTGCGGATCTCGGAGGCGCCGTCCTACGGGCAGAGCGTGATCAGCTACGACCCGCAGTCGTCCGGCTCACTCGCGTACCTCGAGGCCGCGGCGGAGATCGCGCGCCGCGGCGTACCCAAGACCCCGGCGGCGACGCCCGATGGAGAGGACCGCTGATGGCGACCAAGCGCACAGGACTCGGCCGGGGCATCGGCGCCCTGATCCCGGTCAGCGACGACACCCGTTCGCGGCCTGTCGACGTCTTCTTCCCTGATCAGGTCGGTGCGGCGAACGCCGAGGACGAGCTGCTTCAGGTTCCCGGCGCACGACTCGCGCAGCTGTCGCTGTCGGAGATCGTGCCGAACGCGGCGCAGCCCCGGTCGGTCTTCGACCAGGACGAGCTGGCCGAGCTGGTGCACAGCATCCGCGAGTTCGGCGTGCTGCAGCCGATCGTGGTGCGGCCCGTCACCGGGCGCAAGGGCGCGAAGTACGAGCTGGTGATGGGGGAGCGGCGCTTCCGCGCCTCCAAAGCCGCCGGCCTGAAGACCATCCCCGCGGTGGTCAAGGACACGGTGGACGAGAACATGCTCCGGGACGCGCTCCTGGAGAACCTGCACCGCGCCGAGCTGAACCCGCTGGAGGAGGCGTCGGCGTACCAGCAGCTGCTGAGCGACTTCGGCATCACGCAGGAGGCGCTCGCGACACGTCTCGGCCGATCGCGGCCGCAGATCTCGAACACGCTGCGGCTGCTGCGGCTTCCCGCCGATGTGCAGGCACGGGTGGCGGCCGGCGTGCTCAGCGCGGGACACGCACGTGCGGTGCTGTCCGTCGAGACGCCCGAACTGATGCGCCGGCTCGCCGACAAGATCGTGAACGAGGACCTGTCGGTGCGGGCCGCTGAGGCGGCTGCCGCGCAGATGAAGGCTCCGAAGGCCAGCGCGCGCGAGCCGGAGGAGGAGCAGGGCGGCCATGCCGGGCACCTCAGCACGGTGGCGGAGCACCTCGGGGACCGATTGAACACCCGGGTGAAGGTGACGCTGGGAGCCCGCAAAGGGCAGGTGGTCATCGACTTCGCGACGATCCACGACCTGAACCGCATCCTCGCGGAGATCGGTGAGCCGACCGAGGTGTCGCTAGCGCCGTGAGGTGCACGCCCGTTTCACGTGAAACGGTGTGAGTACTGGGCAGGGTCTCGATACGCCGCTGGCGCGGCTACTCGACCAGCATGGTGGTAGGACGCACATGCGAGGAGCGCTGACGTCTCCCTCAATCGGTTGCCCGAGAGCATGCACATGCTGGTCGAGCAGGCGCGTAGCGTCGTATCGAGACCGAGCTGTCAGTCGCAGCGGATGTTGGTGCTCGGCGGGTGGGTCTCGATACGCCGCCGTGGGTGGCTACTCGACCAGCATGTTCGGGGCGGACGTCGCTGGTCAGGCGTCGGCGGGTCCAACCACCGCCTAAGGCGCTGGTAGCCACATGGTGGTCGAGTAGGCGCGGAGCGCCGTATCGAGACCACACCCTCCGATGCTGGCCGTCATTGCACTGATGATCCTGGGTCTCGAAACGCCGCCAAAGGCGGCTACTCGACCATCAAGCAGCGTTTCACGTGAAACGGCGGTGTGACCGATGGCCCGCGTATGACCGGAGCGGCGGGCACGGATGTTTCACGTGAAACGGAGGTCAGTGGGTGAGGGCCCGGCGGGCGAGGGTGGAGTAGACGTCGCCGAGGTAGCGGCCTGAGGCCTCGATGGCCTGGGGGACGAGGGAGGTCTCGGTCATGCCGGGGAGGACGTTGGCGTCGAAGAACCAGGGGAGGCCATCGGGATCGACGATGAAGTCGATGCGGGAGAGGTGGCGCAGGCCGAGCAGCTCGTGGACGGCGACCGCGACGCGGGAGACGTTGGCGAGAGCCTCGTCCAGGAGGCGGGCCGGGGTGTAGAAACGGGTCTCGCCCGCGTTGTAGCGGGCCTCGAAGGTGTATCGACCCGCTACCGGGGCGATCTCGACCGGGGGGAGGGCGAAGGGGCCGTCACCGAGGTCGAGGACCCCGACGGAGACCTCGGTGCCGATGATCTGCTGCTCGATGAGCGCGACCTCGCCGTAGGTGTAGGCGTCGACCATCGCACGCGGAAGCTCGTCGGTCTCCGACACGATGCTCACGCCCTGGGCGGAGCCGCCCTGCGCCGGCTTGACGACGAGCGGGCCGGGGAGGTGCGCGCGGACCTGATCGAGGATGCCTGCGGCGCCGAGCTCGCGGAACGTCTCGCGGGGGAGGGTGATCGAGCGAGGAGTGGCGATGCCGGCCCGCGCGACGAGCGTCTTCGCGGTCGGCTTGAACCACGCGAGGCGGGCGGCGTCCGTGCGCGAGCCCACGTAGGGGAAGCCGGCCGCCTCGAGCAGGCCGAGCAGCGCGCCGTCCTCGCCGCTCGCTCCGTGGACCGCGGGCCAGATCACGTCGGGACGCTGGTCGAGCAGCGCCGTCAGGAGACCGGCATCGGGTTCGCGGTGGGTGACGCGGTGCCCCATGGCCGAGAGGCGGTCGGCGACGCGACGACCGGAGCGCAGTGAGACGTCGCGCTCGTGGCTGATGCCGCCGCTGATCACGACGATGTCGAGGGTGCGGTCGAGGGTGGAGAAATCGGTCATGACCGGGCCTTCTGTCGTTCGTGGATCGCGGAGTCAGGAGATCTGGGGCGGGAGGACGGCGTCGCGCTGATCGACGCCGGAGCTTCTCCGCACTCGGGCGTCGGCGAAGGTGGAGAGCAGGTCGAGTTCGCCGTTGATGACCGTCGCGAGACGGCGGATGCCGTCGCCGATGCGCTCGGGAGTCGGGTAGCAGAAGGACAACCGGATGTTCTGCCGCCCGTCGCCGTTGCCGAAGAAGGCCGTGCCGGGCGTGTAGGCGACCAGCTCCTTCACCGCGCGGGGGAGCATCGCCTTCGAGTCGAGCTCCTCGGGGAGCGTGACCCAGACGTAGAACCCGCCGTTCGGATTCGTCCAGGTGAGACCGGGGAGGTGCGTCTCGAGCCCGCGAATCATCGCCTCCTTGCGCTCGCGGTAGACCCCGCGGAAAGTGTCGATCTGCGCGCGCCAGTCCGCCGTCGCCAGATACTGCGAGATCACGAGCTGACTGAAGGACGAGGGGCTGAGCACCGCCGCCTCGTTCGCGAGGATCAGCCGCTCGCGGATGGCGTGCGGCGCCAGCGCCCAGCCGATGCGGAAGCCGGGCGCCAGAGTCTTCGAGAAGGTGCCGAGGTAGATCACGCCGTCCTCCTCGAGGGAGCGCATCGCCTTCGGCGGCACGTCCTCGAAGTAGAGCAGACCGTAGGGGTTGTCCTCGAGCACGAGGATGCCCTCGCTCTTGCAGATCTCGAGGATCTCGACGCGGCGGTCCCAGCTCAGCGTGACTCCCGCCGGGTTGTGGAAGGTGGGGATCGTGTAGAGGAACTTGATCCGCTTGCCGGCGGCGCGCACGTGGGCGATGTGCTCGCGCAGCGCCTCGGGGATCAGTCCGTGCTCGTCCATCGCCACGTGCTCGATCTCGGCCTGGTACGAGCGGAAGATCACCATGGCGGTGACATAGCTCGGGCCCTCGGAGAGGACGACGTCGCCCGGGTCGAGGAACAGCTTCGAGACGAGCTCGAGGGCGTGCTGCGAGCCGGTGGTCACCACGACGTCGTCCGCGCTGGCCGAGATGCCCTCGAGCGCCATCACCTCGAGGATCTGCTCGCGCAGCACCGGGACGCCCTGACCGGAGCCGTACTGCAGCGCGACGGGTCCCTGCTCGCGCATAACGGTCGCCATCGCGTCGGTGACGAGGTCCTGGGGGAGGGCGGAGACGAACGGCATGCCGCCGGCGAGCGAGACCACCTCGGGGCGGGAGGCGACAGCGAACAATGCTCGGACCTCGCTGGCCGCGAGGCCGGCCGTGCGCTCCGCGTAAGAGTCGTACCAGGGGTCGAGGTTGGTGCCGGCGTTGATCACGGTGGTGTCGCTCCGCTCGATGGACAGGGTCTCCGACCGTCAGCCGGATCGATCCAGACTACTCGGCGGGGTCCGGGAGGACCGGGGGAGCGGGACGCCACTGCGCGGCCCGTGGCCTGCCTTCTGCGGCCGTTTCACGTGAAACATGAGGAGCAGCGGCCAGTAACGACGAAGCCCCCGCGCCACAGGGGCGCAGGGGCTTCGTCAGACGGTCGAACCGTGGGGGGTCGAACTCAGAGGAACGCGGCCAGGTCGGCCTCGAGGGCGGGCTTCGGCTTGGCGCCGATGACGGTCTTGACGACCTCGCCCTTCTGGTAGACCTTCATCGCCGGGATCGAGGTGATCTGGTACTTCGCGGCGATCTGCGGGTTCTCGTCGACGTTCAGCTTGACGATCTCGATCTTGTCGCCGTGCTCGGCCGAGATCTGGTCGAGGATCGGGGCGACCATGCGGCAGGGGCCGCACCACTCGGCCCAGAAGTCGACCAGGACGGTCTTCTCGGAGTCGAGGACATCGGCCTGGAACGATGCGTCGGTGACGCTCTTCGCGGTGGACATGACGATTTTCTCCTTCGTGAGCCGGCGGCGCCGACTCGAGTGCGGGTGGTGGGAGGGCTAGAGGGTGAGGAGCTCGGCGGCCGGAGTGCCCTCGGTGCTGGCGATGCCATCGGTGAGGGCGGCGAGGTAGTGCTCGGCGTCGAGGGCGGCGACGGTGCCCGAGGCGGCGGCGGTGACGGCCTGACGGTAGGTCGGGTCGATCACGTCGCCGGCGGCGAAGACGCCCGCCACGGAGGTCTGCGACGAGCGGCCGGTGACGGCGATGGTGCCGTCGGTCGTCAGGTCGAGCTTGCCGTGGACGATGTGGGTGCGCGGGTCGTTGCCGATCGCGATGAAGAGGCCGTCGAGCTCGAGCTTCGACTCGGTGCCGTCGACCGTGTTGCGCAGCTTGACGCCGTTGACGTGGTTCTCACCGGTGATGCCGGTGACCTCGGTGTTCCAGACGAACTCGATCTTCTCGTTGTCGCGGGCGCGCTTCTGCATGACCTTGGAGGCGCGGAGCGAGTCCTTGCGGTGGATGACGTAGACCTTCTCGGCGAACTTGGTGAGGAAGGTCGCCTCCTCCATCGCGGAGTCGCCGCCGCCGACGACGGCGATGGTCTTGCCCTTGAAGAAGAAGCCGTCGCAGGTGGCGCACCATGAGACACCGTGTCCCGAGAGGCGGTCCTCGTCGTGGAGGCCGAGCTTGCGGTAGGCGGAGCCGGTGGCGACGACGACGGTCTTCGCCTCGATGCTCTCGCCGGAGCCGAGGTGGATCGTCTTGGTCTCTCCCTCGAGGTCGAGGGAGACGACGTCGTCGTAGAAGGTGTCCGCGCCGAACTTCTCGGCCTGCTTCTGCATGGCCGTCATCAGCTCCGGGCCGAGGACGCCGTCCGGGAAGCCGGGGAAGTTCTCGACGTCGGTGGTGTTCATCAGGTCGCCGCCGATCTCGACGGACGAGGCGACGACCACCGGGTGCAGATCGGCGCGCGCCGCGTAGATGGCGGCCGTCCAGCCTGCGGGGCCGGATCCGATGATGACGATGTCGCGCACGGCAACTCCTCGAGGTCTGTGCTGAGCGGGGCTGTACCGGCGGTCCGCCGGAGGGGTGGTCTGCCCGGATCCGGTGCTGGGAGCGGATCCGCGGAGCCGGTCCCGCTCGCTCTGTCGTTCCCGGGCTCCAGGGGCTACAACACATCCTAGGCGGGGGCTATTCCGTGGCGTCCGGGGCACTCGGCCCGCGGTCAGGGTCGCCAATCGAATCTCCGCGGTGCGGCTCAGAAAGCCGCGTTGACCGGCTCTTTCTCCGCCGAGCCCGCGGGAGTGCCGCGCTGCCCGATCGACCGGCGCGAGATCAGGACCGTCAGCCAGCCGGCCGAGGCGAAGACCGCCGTCATCGCGACGACGTAGAACACCACCGCGATCATCCCACCGGGGACGATCGGCGGGTCCGCCAGGCGCGGATCGAGGAAGGGGTACGGGTACCAGACCTGCTCGTGCTTCATCTGGTCGTAGACGAGGGGCGCCCGGATGATCGTGTAGACGAACCAGGCGACCGGGAAGGCGAGCAGCGCGGGGACCACGGCCCAGGAGAGGCGGCGCCGGCCGGGCGCGAAGAGCCAGTCGAGGATCAGCGCGAGCGGCGCCACGACGTGCATGACCTCGTTGGTCCAGTCCTGGCCGGCACCGGCGCCGGTGACCACCGTGCCGCGCAGGAGCAGGTTGTAGACCACTCCGATCACGACCATGTAGGTGACGACGCCGGCCCGCAGCCAGGCGAACCAGCGCGGTTCCGGCAGGGTGCCGCGGGCGAGGACGACGGCACCGATCAGCAGGACGACCACCGCGAGCAGGCAGACCTCGACGGTGATGTAGCTGAAGAAGTTGGCGGCGAGCGTCGCGCGGTCGCGGAACCGGGCCTCGACCCAGAAGGCGTGCGAGTCGAGGAAGCTCACCGTGGTCGCGGTGAGGACGGCGGCCGCGACGAGCACGCGGAGGAGGACGAAGGTGGAGCGCATCGCGCCTTCCGGATCGGCGGGAGGGGGAGGGGGAGGCAGCTCTGCCGGAGGACGCCCCCACCCTTCCACGTCGCGCCCGGGGGCGCACCACCGGTCCGGTGACGTCCCAGTGTCGCGACGGGGGCTCTCAGGAACGCTCGGGCGTCCCGTGCCGCGTCAGCGCCCGAGGCGGCGGAGCAGCGGCGCGGCCATCGCGCGCAGCTCAGGGACGCGGAGGACCCAGAGCACGCCGAAGTAGACGAGGGCCATCACGACGCCGGTGAGCACCATCGAGATCAGGGCCTGCGGCCAGCCCGCGGCCGGGTAGTCGTCGGCCTGGGCGAGGACGAACATCACCAGAACACCGGCGCCGATCGCCGGAAGGGTCGCGGCGGCGTAGGTGGCGAAGCGGAGCACGATGCGCGTCCCTCCCCAGCCGCCGAGCTTCTTCCGGAGCATCAGGCACGCCATCAGCGCCTGGACGGCGACGCCCGCCGAGATCGAGAGCGCGACGAAGAACGCGGTCGAGTCGTCGGGGAGGAGGAAGGCGATCCCGCAGCCGACGACGATGATCGCGGTCTGCACCAGCGTGTAGAGGAACGGCGAGCGGCCGTCGTTGAGGGCGTAGAACCCGCGCTGCACGATCGCGAGCGTCGAGAACAGCGGCAGCACGATGACGTAGGCGGTGATGATCATGGCCATCTGCCCGGCGGCGACGGGATCGGTCGGCGCGAAGATCGTCGCGAAGGAGCGGGCGCAGACCACGAGGGCCGCCGTGGCGAAGAACAGGAAGAGCCCGACCACCCGGATCGAGGTGGAGATGTCGCTCCGGAAGTCCTTCATCTCGTTGCGCGAGGCGTGGCCGCTCATCTTCGTGTAGTACGCGGTGGCGATCGAGACGGCGATCACCGAGTGCGGGAGCATGAAGACGAGCCAGGCCTTCTGCAGCGCCGTGGCCGAGGCGTCCTCACCCGAGGAGGCGCTCACCGTGTTGTTCTCGATGAAGCCTGCGGCGACCGTCAGGAGCAGGGTCGCGAAGGTCCAGACGGCGATCCTCCCGGCGCGGCCGAGGCCGACCCCGCGCACGCTGAAATCGGGTCGGTAGCGCAGACCGACCCGCTTCCAGAAGAAGACGAGCAGCATCGCCTGCAGTGCCACTCCGAGGGTCGCCGAGCCCGCCAGCACCGCGATCATCTCGGGCGACCACTCCGTCGCCGTGCGGAGACCCTTGCCGTCGGAGCCGAAGAGCTGCTGGAAGGCCAGGAGCCCGCCGATGGCGACGACGTTGTTCACGACCGGTGTCCAGGTGAACGGACCGAAGGAGCCGCGGGCGTTGAGCACCTCGCCGAGGATCGTGTACAGCCCGTAGAAGAAGACCTGCGGCAGGCACCAGTAGGCGAAGGTGACGGCGAGGCGGGTCTGCTCCGGTCCGTACTGCGAGGCGTTCAGCTGGATCAGCAGGGGTGCGGCGAGCGTCGCGATCACGGCGGCACCGAGGAGGACGAGGAGCGCGAGGGTCAGCAGCTTGTTGATGTAGCGCTGACCGCCGTCGGCCTGGAGGCCGGCGCGCACGATCTGCGGCACGAGGACCGCGTTGAGCGCACCGCCCGCGATGATCGCGTAGATCGTGTTCGGGAGGCCGTTGGCGACGGTGAAGGCGTCGGCGCCCTGGCCGACGAGGCCGATGGTCTGGGTGAAGACCAGCGACATCACGAAGCCGAGGACCCGCGAGACCATCGTGCCGGAGGCGAGGACGGCGCTCGCGCGACCGAGGGAGAAGCTAGCCACGGGGATCCGTTCGGTCGTCGTCGAGGCCCGGCTGGACGGCGAGCGGGGCGTTGGGGTCCTCCTCGTCCTCCTCGGGGGTGTCGCCGCGGCGGCGCCGGCGGATGTTGCGGAGGATGCCCGCGCCGAAGACGAGGACGAGGAGGATGCCGACGCCCAGGGTGCCGACGGTCTCCCAGTCGGCGCGGACGTTGGTGACGATGCCGGTGGGAGCGCCGATGGGCGTGCCGTCCTGCGACGTCAGCTGCATCCGGAGCTCGGTCTCGCCGTTGCCGACGCGTGCCTTCACGGGAATGAGGACGCGGCCCTGCGAGCGGGCGTCGATCGCCGTCGGCTCGACCGAGGACTCGTCGATGTCGAGGACGGCGTTCGAGGTCGAGGCCTGGATCCGGACCGTCACCGGCCACGGCAGGTCGTTGCGGACGTAGACCGGGATGCTGGAGTCGCGGGAGAGCTGGGTGACGCTGTCGGAGCTCTCGATGGCGACGGAGGAGAGCGTGGTGTCGGCCTGCTCGCGGCTGGCGGTGACCGCCTCCTGCCAGCCCGCCGTGTCCTCGCGCCAGGTCACGGCGAGCAGGGCGAGGAGGTCGTTGCGGCGCTTGCCGCTGAGCAGCTCCGGCTCGGTGAGCACGGCCGAGAACGACTCGACGCGGGCGGCCGCGGTCAGCAGGTCGGACACGCCCTCGAGGCGCTGCTCCGACTCCGGGCTGTCGACGATCGTCGCGTCCTCGGTGGCGGGCGCGGTGAGGGCGGCGGCGAGGGACGAGCCCTCGGCCCAGGGCAGGGCGTCGACGGCGTCGAGGGTCTGCGCGAGGCGGACGCCGTCGATCGCGGCGCCGCGGTCGAGCGCGAGGACCACGTCGGGGGACTCGCCCTCCCGCTGCACCTGCGCGAGGTCGGCGGTGAGGTCGGCCGTGCTCGCGCGCCACTCCGAGTCGGTGCTCGCGCTGACCGCACGGTCGAAGGCGGTGGAGAGGGCACTGTCGGCGACGATGACGTCGTGGTCGTCGATGGCGGCTCGGGTCGTCGTGGTGACGCCGTCCGGCAGCTCGAGATTGTCGGAGGAGACGACCGTGCGGGTCATGCCGCCGGTGGCATACACGCCGAGATCCGCCGCGTGGACGGTGCCGTCGTCCGGCCAGGCGATGCGGCCGACCGTCGGCGACCAGTCGAACGCGAGGAGCGACTCGGTCGTCGGGCGCTCGGGGAGGTCCTGGGCGGTCGAGTCGCCGGGAACCGCCGTCGGGGTCGGCGTCCCCGTGCTCGTCGGCGCGAACAGGGTGGGATCGAGCGCGTACTCGAACGAGGTCGGCGCCAGGAGCGTGGACAGGCCGGACTGCGCCTGGGCGGCGACGTCCGCATCCGCGTAGGGCAGGGCGAAGACCTCGTTCGGCACCGACTCGAGCCGGTCCAGCCAGGCGGTCGCCGACTCCGGTGCCGTGTCGCCGAGGACCCGGATCGACGCGAGGATGCGCGGATCCACTCCGATGGTCACGGCGCGGCCGTCGACGGTGTCGAGCTGGCGCGAGAGCGTGCCGGTGGTCTGGGTGTAGTCCTGCAGCGTCTCGGCGGAGAGCAGGCCGTCTGCGGTGTCGGGGACCGTGAGCGGCACGAGGACGCTGACGCCGGTCTCCTGCTCGCTGGGGAAGCCGGTCGAGAGCTCGACGACGCCTCGGGCGGTCGCGACGGTGCCACCGGGGCTGGTGACGGTCACCGAGATCGCGTGGGTGCCGAACGCCTCCGGGTCGCGGATCGAGTCCGTGGAGAAGGGGAGCGAGGCCGCGGGGACGGTGACGCCGACCTGGGCGGAGCTGGAGGGGAGCAGTCGCACGTCGGCGCCGTCGCCGGTGCTCGTGCCCTCGTCCTCGGACTCGCCGTCGAGCCACTCGGCGAGCTCGGCCCGGGAGTCGAGGGTGTCCTCGTCGATCGCGACCTCGACGCGCGCGCCGTCGATCGACTCGGTGGTGCCGTTGCGCACGGAGATCGCGAGCTGGAGGTCGTCGCCGGGGAGGAGGACGCCGTCGTTCGCCGCGCCGACCGTCGCCGTGACGGTGGCCTGCCCGGACTCGAGGGCCGTGCGCTCAGCGGCGTCCGCCGCCGCGGGGAGGGCGCCGCCGAGGAGCGCGATCGACAGCGCAGCGGCACCGGCGGAGCGGAGCAGCTGCGGGACCGCTCGCCGGGGGCGGGGGCGATCGGAGGGGGTGAGGTCGCGCCGACGCATCGAACTCACTCGGCCTCCATGCGGGTGATTCTACGGGCAGGCCCTCGGGCGGCCGTCTGCCGGGCCGCGGGATGCGCTGCGGAGTCGCTCAGGAGCCGTAACCGGTCGAGGCGGTTGCACTCCGGCGCGCACCGCGGCCCGGTCACGCCTCCCCGGTAGGATCTGCCGGATGCACAGCGTCCAGACCGCCCTCGAGACCCTCCGAGCTCTCGCGGCGACACCGACGGTGGCCCGGCTCGCGGAGGCGTTCGCCGCGCAGGGCCACGAGCTCGCGCTGGTCGGCGGCCCCGTCCGCGACGCCTTCCTGGGCCACGGCGTGCACGACCTCGACTTCACGACCTCGGCGCGGCCGGACGACATCGTGCGGATCGTCGCTCCGATCGCCGAGGCGCACTGGGACATCGGCCGGGCGTTCGGCACGATCGGCGCGCGGATCGCCGGCGAGACGGTGGAGATCACCACCTACCGCAGCGACAGCTACGACGGGGTCAGCCGCAAGCCCGAGGTCGAGTTCGGCGACAGCCTGGAGGGCGACCTCGTGCGCCGCGACTTCACCGTCAACGCGATGGCGCTGCGGCTGCCCGAGATCGTGCTGGTCGACCCGGCCGGGGGAGTGGAGGACATGCTCGCCGGCCGGCTGCGCACTCCGGCCGCCGCCGACCTCTCCTTCGGCGACGACCCGCTGCGGATGCTGCGCGGCGCGCGGTTCACCTCGCAGCTCGGCTTCCGGACGACCGACGAGGTCGAGTGGGCGATGGCCGAGCTGGCCCCGCGCATCGACGACGTCTCCGCGGAGCGGGTGCAGGAGGAGCTGCGGAAGCTCCTCGCGACCGCCTCGCCGCGGGCCGGACTCGAGCTGCTCGTCGACACCGGTCTGGCCGGTTACTTCCTCCCCGAGCTGCCGGCCCTCCGCCTGGAGCAGGACGAGCACCACCACCACAAGGACGTCTACGTGCACAGCCTCACGGTGCTGGAGCAGGCGATCGCGCTGGAGGGGCAGCGGAACCCCGGCGCGGCGCCGGACGTCACCCTCCGCATCGCGGCGCTGCTGCACGACATCGGCAAGCCCGCGACGCGGCGGCTGGAGCCGGGCGGAGCGGTCAGCTTCTACCACCACGACCTCGTCGGCTCGAAGCTGGCGATCAAGCGGCTGCGCTCGCTGAAGTTCGACAAGCAGACCATCGCCGACGTCGCCCGGTTGATCGAGCTGCACCTGCGCTTCTTCGGCTACACCGAGGGCGCCTGGACCGACTCGGCCGTCCGCCGCTACGTCACCGACGCCGGCCCGCTGCTCGAGCGGCTGCACATCCTGACCCGCGCCGACGTGACGACCCGCAACACCCGCAAGGCCGACCGGCTCGCGCACGCCTACGACGACCTGGAGCAGCGGATCGCGGAGCTCGCCGAGAAGGAGGAGCTCGCCTCGAAGCGGCCCGACCTCGACGGCACGCAGATCATGGCGATCCTGGAGCTGCCGCCGGGGCGCGAGGTGGGGCTGGCGTACAAGTTCCTGCTCGAGCTGCGGCTCGAGGAGGGTCCGCTCGGCGAGGAGGAGGCCGCCCGGCGGCTGAAGGAGTGGTGGGCGGCGCGCTGAGCGTCGTCGCGCGGGATCGGGAGCCGATCAGTCCCGGTCCGTGAGAACGGACTGCCAGTCGCGCGGCACCCGGTCCGCCGGTCCGGGCGTCGACTGGTCGGCGGGGTGGCTCTGCGGGTCGGCGAGACGCGGACCGTCGGCGTAGTCGTCCGTCCGGTAGTCCCAGAACCACTCCTCGCCGGGCTCGAAGCTCCGGATGACCGAGTGGCCGGTCTCGTGGAAGTGCGCGGTCGCGTGCCGATTCAGCGAGTCGTCGCAGCAGCCGATGTGCCCGCAGAGCGCGCAGCGGCGCAGGTGCAGCCACCACGAGCCGGACTGCTCGCACTCGACGCAGCCGGGGCCGCTCGGCGGGACGGAGGGGTCGATCGTCTGCTGCGTCGTCATGCGCTCAGCTTGTCCCTCCGCGCCGTCCGGCACCAGATCCGTCCCGTCCTCCGGACGACCGTCTGAACGGTTCTCGAAATTCGGAGCGATCCCTCCGTGTCGCGACGCGGCAGGCCTATCGTGGAGCCACTTCTCCCCTGCTTCGGGGAGGAGCGCACGCTGACGTCGACTCGGGCGTGCCCCGGGCCGACCCGAGCACGGAGGTACGACCATGCCGTATGTGACCACGGACGACGACGTCGAGATCTACTACAAGGACTGGGGATCCGCGGACGCGCAGCCGATCGTGTTCCACCACGGCTGGCCGCTGTCCTCGGACGACTGGGACGCGCAGCTCCTCTTCTTCCACGCGCACGGCTACCGCGTGATCGCGACCGACCGCCGGGGCCACGGGCGGTCGGCCCAGGTCGGCACCGGACACGACATGGACCACTACGCCAGCGACGTCGACGCCGTGGTGCGGCACCTCGACCTGCACGACGCGGTCCACATCGGCCACTCCACCGGCGGCGGCCAGGTCGCGCGCTACGTCGCGCAGTACGGCCAGCCGCAGGGCCGCGTGGCGAAGGCGGTCCTCGTCTCCTCCGTGCCGCCGCTGATGGTGCAGACGGAGGCGAACCCCGAGGGCACACCGATGAGCGTCTTCGACGGGTTCCGCGAGGCGCTCGCCGCGAACCGCGCCGAGTTCTTCCAGGCCGTCGCGTCGGGTCCGTTCTACGGCTTCAACCGCGACGGCGCGGAGGTCTCGCAGCCGGTGATCGACAACTGGTGGCGCCAGGGGATGACGGGCAGTGCGCTCGCGCACTACGAGGGCATCACGGCGTTCTCGGAGACGGACCAGACGGAGGACCTGAAGGCGATCACCGTCCCGGTCCTCGTGCTGCAGGGCGACGACGACCAGGTCGTGCCGTACCAGGACGCGGCGCTGAAGCAGCACGAGTTGCTGCAGGACTCGACGCTGAAGATCTACGAGGGCTACCCGCACGGCATGCTGACCACCCACGCCGACGTGCTCAACCCGGACCTGCTGGCGTTCATCCAGCGGTAGCGCGTCCCGGTGACGGCGGGATCCGGCGGGCGACCGCGGATCCCGCCGGATCGGCCCTGGGCTCGGAGCCCCGCGGATGGTAGGGTCGTCAGGTTGTCCATGACCAGACGCACTCGCGTCCGCGGGAGTGGGCAGATGCTACATACCCTCCTGTCACGGAAATACCGTGGCCGTTCAGTCCGAAGGAGGTGGGTTAGTGACGCATCAGTACGAACTCATGGTCATCCTGGATCCCGAGATCGATGAGCGCACCGTCGCTCCGAGTCTCGACAAGTTCCTCAACGTCATCCGCACCGATGGTGGATCCATCGACAAGGTCGACGTCTGGGGCCGCCGTCGTCTGGCGTACGAGATCAACAAGAAGTCCGAGGGCATCTACGCCATCGTCGACTTCACGTCGACCTCGGCCGCCGCGAACGAGCTCGACCGTCAGCTGAAGCTGTCGGAGGCCGTCATGCGCACCAAGGTGCTCCGCGCCGAAGAGGGCATCGCCCAGGTCGCCGCCGCCAAGAAGCTCGCCGACGAGAAGGCCGCCCGCAAGGCTGCCAAGGCTCCGGCCGCTCCCAAGGCGTAACGCTGATGGCCGGCGAGACGATCATCACCGTGGTGGGGAACCTCACCGCCGACCCCGAGCTGCGCTACACGCAGGGCGGGCTCGCGGTCGCGAACTTCACCATCGCCTCCACGCCGCGCACCTTCGACCGTCAGGCGAACGACTGGAAGGACGGCGAAGCGCTGTTCCTCCGGGCCTCCGTCTGGCGCGAGTTCGCCGAGAACGTCGCGGGGACGCTGACCAAGGGAAGCCGCGTCGTCGCGACCGGCCGCCTGAAGCAGCGCTCCTACGAGACGAAGGAAGGCGAGAAGCGCACCAGCATCGAGCTCGAGATCGACGAGATCGGCCCCTCGCTGCGCTACGCGACCGCTCAGGTCACGCGCGCGGCCGGTGGCGGCGGTGGACGCGGTCAGGTCGGCGGCGGCGGCGGTGGCAACCAGGGCGCGAGCCAGGGCGGCTTCGGCGGCGGCAACGGCGGCAACCAGGGGGGCTCCGGCGGAAACGGCGGCGGCAACCGCGGTGGCGGCCAGGCCGAGGAGCCGTGGGCGCCCAGCGCTCCGGCCGGTGGCGACGTGTGGAGCACGCCGGGCAGCTACAACGACGAGACGCCGTTCTGAGCCTCCGGCTCGAGCGCGCCCTCACCTGAATCACGCGTCCCCGCCCCGAGAGGGGTGCCGACGGACGCGAACCAGAATCTAAGGAAACCACTATGGCTGGAAAGAGCAGCGGCGACCGCCGCAAGCCGATCCGCGGCAAGGGCGCGAAGAACGCGGCCCCCGCGAAGTCGGTCCGCGTGGGCGTCATCGACTACAAGGACGTCCCGACCCTTCGCAAGTTCATCTCCGAGCGCGGCAAGATCCGCGCCCGTCGCATCACCGGCGTCTCCGTCCAGGAGCAGCGCCTCATCGCCCGCGCCGTCAAGAACGCCCGCGAGATGGCGCTCCTGCCCTACGCCGGCAGCGGAAGGTAGGTAGAAGATGTCCAAGGTCATCCTGACCCACGAGGTCGACGGGCTCGGCTCCGCCGGCGACGTCGTCGACGTGAAGAACGGGTTCGCCCGCAACTACCTCATCCCGCAGGGCTTCGGCGTCGCGTGGACCCGCGGTGGCGAGAAGCAGGTCGAGCAGATCAAGTCGGCGCGAGCCGCTCGTGAGCACAAGACCATCGAGGAGGCTCAGCACACGAAGCAGGTCCTCGAGGCCAACCGCGTGAAGCTGACCGTCAAGGCCGGCAAGGACGGTCGCCTCTTCGGCTCCGTCAAGACCTCCGACATCGCGACTGCGGTGGCGGCGGCCGGCTACGGCGAGCTCGACAAGCGCAAGATCGTGATCTCGAACGCGATCAAGAACGTCGGCGAGCACGAGGCCGTGGTGCGTCTGCGCGACGACATCCAGGCCACCGTGAAGCTGCAGGTGGTCGCGGCCAAGTAAGGCCGCGAGAACGCCGCGGAGGGCGGTGCGACGGGACATCACGGTCCCCTCGCACCGCCCTTCGTCGTTGCGGTTCTCCACAGCTCCATCCACATACACCCTCGCGGGAGGGCAACCTTCAATGTGGTCTGGAGACTCTTTTCCCCACACACCTGTGGAAAGCGGGAAAAGCCTGGTCAGGCGGCTGAAAAAACTTGTCCGACAGTCGAGTTCCCACAGGGTTCTCCACATGTTGCCCACAGCGGTCGCGGCGTTTCCCGCTCGTTCTCCACAGTTCTCTCCACAGGGTGGTTTGACCCCGGCGGCGGGCGGTCCGTAGTGTGGCGCAGCGCCCCGCGAGGGGAGCGGGGCGGGCGCCGAGCGTCCGCTGTCGGAGGTCGGGCGTAGACCTGTTCCCGGCACTCGCGACAGACGGCTCGACCGTGTCGCCACCCGTTCCGCGAGGCACCCGACAGGAGGAGGCGAAGGCATGACGATCGCGCACCTGGCGGTTCCCGGCTCGGACGGACGAGACGGGCGGGACTCCCGAGGGGACTCCCCGCGCAGCAACGAGCGCACGCCCCCGCACGACCTGCTCGCGGAGCAGTCGGCGCTCGGCGGCATGCTGCTCTCGAAGGACGCCGTCGCCGACGTGGTGGAGAGCGTCAAGGCGACCGACTTCTACATCCCCAAGCACGAGATCGTCTTCGAGGCGATCCTGGCGCTCTACTCGCACGGCGAGCCGACCGACGTCATCGCCGTCACCGACGAGCTGACCAAGCAGGGCGAGCTGCAGCGCGCCGGCGGCGCCGACTACCTGCACTCGCTCACCGCGATGGTGCCGACCGCGGCGAACGCGGGCTACTACGCGTCGATCGTGGCCGAGCGCGCGCTGCTGCGCCGCCTGGTCGAGGCGGGCACCCGCATCGCGCAGATGGGCTACCAGGGCGAGGGCGAGGTGCTCGACCTCGTCAACACGGCGCAGGCGGAGATCTACAACGTCACCGGGTCGGAGACGGCGGAGGACTACGTCCCGCTGACCGACGCGGTGACCGTCGCCATCGACGAGATCGAGGCCGCGGCGCACAAGGACGGGGCCTTCACCGGCGTGCCGACCGGCTTCGCCGACCTGGACGACCTCACCAACGGCTTCCACCCCGGCCAGATGATCATCGTCGCGGCGCGACCGGCGCTGGGCAAGTCGACGCTCGCGCTCGACTTCGCCCGCGCCGCCGCGATCAAGCACAACATGGCGACGATCTTCTTCTCGCTCGAGATGGGGCGCAGCGAGATCGCGATGCGCCTGCTCTCGGCCGAGGCGTCCGTTCCGCTGCAGCACATGCGCAAGGGCACGGTCGACCAGCGCGACTGGACGACCATCGCCTCCACCCGCGGCCGCATCAACGACGCCCCGCTCTACATCGACGACTCGCCGAACCTCACGCTCGTCGAGATCCGCGCGAAGTGCCGCCGGCTCAAGCAGCGCATCGGCCTGAAGATGGTCGTCATTGACTACCTCCAGCTGATGACCTCGGGCAAGAAGGTCGAGAGCCGCCAGCAGGAGGTCTCCGAGTTCTCGCGTGCGCTGAAGCTGCTCGCGAAGGAGCTGCAGGTGCCGGTCATCGCGCTGTCGCAGCTGAACCGTGGACCGGAGCAGCGCGCCGACAAGCTGCCGGCGATCTCCGACCTCCGCGAGTCCGGCTCGATCGAGCAGGACGCCGACATGGTGATCCTCCTGCACCGCGAGAGCGCCTACGAGAAGGACAACCCTCGCGCGGGCGAGGCCGACCTCATCGTCGCCAAGCACCGCAACGGTCCGACCCGGACGGTGACCGTGGGCTTCCACGGCCACTTCTCCCGCTTCGCGGACATCCCGGCGGTCTGACGCTCGTGGCTGCACAGGATCCGGTCGAGGAGGTCGCGCTCGACGGGGAGAGCATCCGGCTCGGGCAGTTCCTGAAGTTCGCGGGGATCCTCGACTCCGGGGGCGAGGTGAAGGAGGCCGTCGCGGACGGCTTCGTCAGTGTGAACGGCGAGGTGGACCGGCGGCGCGGGCGGCAGCTGGCGGTCGGCGACGTCGTCGAGTTCGGCGGGCGCCGGTTCCGCGTCGGGGCGTAGGACTCGTCCGGACGTCTCCTCTTCCGGGCGCCGCGGGTGCGTGGCTAGCATCGGGGCGTGCGACGCCGGAGTCGCACCGGTCAGGAGGCTCCGATGGGGTTCGTCAGCTACGGGATGCTCGTGTCGATCGACGGGTTCGTCGCGGCGGCGGACGGCGACATCTCCGGGTTCCCCGCGCCCGGGCCCGCGCTGCACCGGGTCTTCAACGACGGGCAGCGGGCCGCCGCCCTCTCGGTCTACGGCAGCCGGATGTGGCGGATGATGGCGTACTGGGGCCGGCCGGATCCCGAGTGGGACGAGATCGCCGAGGACTTCGCACAGGCGTGGGTCGAGACTCCGAAGGTCGTCTTCTCGTCGACGGTGACCGAGGTGCCCGAGGGTGTGACGCTGGTCGCCTCCGATGCGGTCGACGCGTTCCGGCGGATCAAGGCCGAGACCGACGGCGCGATCGAGGTGAGCGGGCCGGCACTGGCCGCCTCGCTCGGGGCGGCCGGGCTGATCGACGAGTACCGGCTCTACACGCAGCCGTTCGTGCTGGGCGGCGGGACGCCGTACTTCGCTGCGGGGTTCCGACCGGAGCTGCGTTTCCTCGGCAGCGAGCCGCTGCCGGAGGGCGCGGTGCTGACGCGGTACGCGCCGCGGTGAGCGGTCAGCGGCAGCATCTTGCTGCGTCGGACGCCAAGGACTCGACGTTCCGCGCCGGTACCGGTCCGACAGTCCCCGCCGCGTGGGAACCTGGTAAAGTCGAACCAATCGACCCCCTCCCAAGCCTCTCCTTGAAGCTCAAATGGGAGGGGCCTTTTTTATGGGTATCGGGGTACTGCAGTGGCTCTGAAGCCGAGCCTTTCGTGGGCGCAGCAGGTTCAGTTGCTTCGCCAGCGCGACCTCGCCATCGGTGACCCGGCGGCCTGCGAGAGATTCCTAGCGGCGCAGAACTACTACCGGTTCTCCGGCTATGCAAGGTATTTTCAGCGCGCCCCACAGGACGGCGACGACATGTTCGTCCAGGACACCTCCTTCGAAGGGATCCGGAGGATCTACGACGCAGACGAAGAGCTGAGGCAGTCGCTCAGCGCGCAGCTCGCGCGCGCCGAGATCCTCCTCCGCAGCCACACCGCTCATGTCATCGCCGATCGACACGGCCCCTACAGGTCGTATCTCTCGGGCGCCTTCTACTCGGAGGCTCCCTCTGTGGAGCCGACCGCGGAGGCGTGCCTCCGAGACATCGAACGCAGTCGGGAGAGGCACATTCTGCGGTTCACAGCGAACACTCGCGAGGTGGGGACTGCACGCTTCGATGCGCTGCCGATCTGGTCTGCAGTCGACGCTTGGTCGTTCGGCACGCTGTCGAAGTGCATCGAACGCGGTGATTCCGGGTCGTTGGCCGGCGCAGTCGCCTCGAGCCTCGGCGTCGCTCAGGCGGGATTCGCGTACCGAGTGCGGGCGCTCGTGTATCTCCGCAACAGGTGTGCTCACCACAGTCGGCTGTGGAACCACTCGATCATCGACGCCGGACCGACGCCGAACAACGTCCGGACGAAGGCGAAGCGTCTGGCCGGGCAGTTCGATCCGAGATCCGTGCTCGACGTCGTCGCGTCGCTTGATGACATCCTCCTTCGAGGTGCAGGCGCCGTAGCCATCCTTCCGTCGCTCTTCGTCGAGCACTCACCACACGAGCCCTTCTGGCGGGGACTCCGCGCGCCGCAGACCACTCACGATCAGCACGACCACATCCCCTGAGGAGACGGGTCGAAGCGCAGCGCCGATGGCCCGTCGGAAGACACGGCGTCTAGCCGAGGGTCGGACGTGCGGTCTCGCCGGCGCGGGGGTCCGCGTCGATCAGCTCTCCGTAGCGCTCGAGCTCGATCTGCTGCAGGGTCTTCCCTCTGGTCTGCGGGGCCCAGATCGCACCGACGGCGAGGGCGATCAGCAGCAGCGCGATCATGATGAGACCGACCACGGGGACGCCGCGGGCGGCGAGCACCGTCGGGAAGTAGTAGCTGAGCACCCCGACTGCGACGCGGGCGGCGAAGAACAGGACCCCCTGCGCGCTCGCGCGGTACGGGGTGGCGAACAGCTCGCTCGCCCACAGGCTGTAGAACGCTTGCGCGCCGATGCCCGCGGAGACTCCCCAGCAGACCGCGAACAGCAGGAGGACCGGGAGCGTGACCTCGGCGAACACGAGCAGCACCCAGGCGACGATCCCCAGTGCCGCACCGGCGGTGTACAGCAGCCTGCGGCTCACCCTGTCGCCGAACCGCATGAAGCCCAGCCAGGTCGCCAGAACGGTGCAGCTCCAGAGCAGCACCTGGAGCAGATTCTGCGCGACGGGGTCGGCGACTCCGGCCGTGGCGTAGACCCGAGGCATGAAGATCCCCATCTGACCCGCGCACACCCCCCAGAAACCGTAGATCCCGAAGAGGAAGACCAGGGCCCTGACGTTCGTCGGCCTCGAGAGAAGCTCCCGGAGGCCGCGACGCGGTGCGCGGGTCCGCAGTGCGCGGCTGTTCGACTCCTTCCAGAGGACCGACTCGTGGAGTCCCTGGCGGATCCACCAGACGACGAACGCGACAAGGAACAGGTGGACGAAGACGAGTCGACTGCCCAGCAGGCCCAGGGGGGCGAGCACGGTCGCCAGCGTGAAGCCGACGACCGGACCCATCGACCAGGCCAGCTGCGCCGTGCCGACGTGCTTCGCGCGCCGGCCGGCCGGTGCCTCCTCAGCGATGTACGTCCAGGACGCCGGGACGCCGGCGCCGACCGCGATCCCCGTGAGGACGAAGGCGGCTCCCAGCATCCAGACGTCGAAGGCGAACGCCGCCAGCAGGATCCCGACCATGTAGAGGATCAGGTCGTAGGTGTAGATGAACTTGCGGCCGTAGCGGTCGCAGAGCGGTCCGCCGATCAGAGCGCCGACCGCGGCTCCGAACGCGTTCGCGCTGACGGCCGCGAGCAGGCCGACGGCCGTGTCGTCGATGCCGAACTCCGCCTGCCAGAAACCGAGGCTGGTGGCGATCGCGATGATCGAGCCGGCCTCGATGTAGTTCGACATCGCCACCGAGACGGTGGCCTTCCAGCCGGTGGTGGAGGTCGCTCCGAGACGTGCCATTGGACTGTTCTCCCTTGAACGAGGTGGTCGTGCGGTGTGGATGGACTCCGAGGTCAGAGCCGGACCCGGCGGAAGGCCACGCCGAGGATGTCGGCGGCGGCCTGGAGGTCGCGTGCGCGGTGGCCGATGCACAGCGCCCAGTGGTGGTCGACGCCCGAAGCGCTCCACTCGTCGACCCAGAGCCCCGGATCGCCGCCGAAGTCGACGCGGGACGTGGTGTTGCCGATCCGCAGCAGGGGGCCGGGCACCACGGTGCCCTCGGAGGCGACGAAGACGTACGAGCCGTCGCGCTCCTGACCGAGGCCGAAGACGGTCACCGGGCCGGGGCGGACGTCGAGCTCGACCGAGACGCCCCAGCCGCGCTTGCCGTGGAAGACGCCGAGGCCGCGCAGCAGCGGTTCGCCGGACGAGATCGCGAGGTGCGCGGGTCCGTCGTGGCCCATCTCGACCACGCCGTCGAGGAAGTTCAGGCCCTGGATCTCGGTGAAGGAGCCGCCGGCTCCGAGGCGCTGGGCGATCAGCATCGCGAGCGACGCGCGGAGCTCGTACTCGCCCGCGACCGGGACACCGCGGGCCGTGAGCAGCGATGCGCCCAGGATCATGCCGGCGCCGAGTCGCTCGTGCTGCTCGCCGTTCAGGCCGCGGTGATAGTAGGCGAGCGAGTCGAGCCGGAAGTCCTCGATCAGCCGGTCGAGGCCCACTGAGACCTTCGCGGCCCAGGAGAAGTCCTCCTCGTCGACGGTGTCGTCGACCGTGAAGACGCGCTGTGCCAGCTGCAGGCGCTCCTCCACCTCGGTGTCGGTCACCGCTTCGACACGGACGCGCAGGTCGTCGAACTCGAGGACCTCGACGTGCGAGCCGAAGGTCGTCGAGACCGTGGTGAGGTCGGTCGAGACGTCGAGCATCCCGGGATAGAGGTGCCCCATGAGGCCGTGCCTGCCGTGGCGCAGCGCGGCGCGCACGTGAGCGGCGCCGATCCAGCGGCCGATGCGCTCCCACGCGCTCTCGTCGCGCAGGTGGCCGGAGACGGAGCGGAACGGGATGCCGGCGCGGCGGAACACGTTGCCCATCTCGGGTACGGAGCACTGCCCGCAGTAGGCGAGCCACTCCCTGGTGCCGAAGCTCTCGTGGTCCATCGCCGCCGTGGGCTGGAGGTCGATGATCAGGACGGGAGCGCCCGACCGCTGCGCGATCGGCAGGACCATCGACGCGGTGAGGTAGGTGGTGAGGAAGACCACGAGGAGATCGGGATCGGCCCGGCGCAGCGCCTCCGCCGCCGAGGCCGCGCCGTGGGCGTCGCTGATGAAGCCGGCGTCGGTCACCTCGACGTCGAGCTCCGCCAGGCGGTCGGAGACGTAGCGGGCCGACTCCTGCAGCTGGGGCAGGAGGGCGGGGAACTGGGGCCAGTAGGCCCCCAGCCCGCCGGCGACGAGTCCGACGCGGGTCCGCCGGCGGACGGTCTCGGGAAGCAGCTCTGCGACTCGCGCGCGCTCTGCGGACATGGTGCGAACTCCTGTGGTCGACGTGGAACGGACGGGCGGGCGGCGGCCGGGCCTTGCGTCTGCGGGTGCGGAGCGGCCGTCCCGTGGAACGTTTCACCACGGTAGGCGCGCAGTGCTCCGCCGGGGCGACCGTCACCATCGGGTGGCGCGTTCCGACCACTGCGTGGATGGGAGTCCGCGGAGTGCGGGCCGGACCGGCGGCGGCGCGTGGGAGGCTCGGATCGAGTCATCAGCAGCGGAGCGGGCGGAGACGGCGGAGTCCTGCCGCACGACACCCGTCTCCTCGACGTCAGGAGCGCGCGCATGCAGGTCGGCATTCACTTCATGAACTTCACGCTGCCGGGGGGCAGTGCCGGGATCGCGCCGATCCTCGGGGCGACGGCGCGGACGGCGGAGGACGTCGGCTGCGAGTGGTTCACGCTGATGGACCACTACTTCCAGATGGAGCAGTTCGCGACGAGCGAGGATCCGATGCTCGAGGGGTACACCTCGCTCGGGTTCGTCGCGGGGCGGACGGAGCGGCTGCGGCTGGGGCTGCTGGTGACCGGGGTGACCTACCGGCACCCGGGGCTGCTGGCGAAGATCGTGACGACGCTCGACGTGCTGTCGGGCGGGCGGGCGATGCTCGGCATCGGTGCGGCCTGGTATGAGCGGGAGCACCTCGGGCTGGGCGTGCCGTATCCGGCGCTGAAGGAGCGGTTCGAGCGGCTCGAGGAGACGCTGCAGATCTGCAAGCAGATGTGGAGCGAGAACGACGGGCCGTACACGGGGAAGCACTTCCAGCTGGCCGAGACGCTGAACCACCCGGAGCCGATCCAGCGGCCGGGTCCGCCGATCCTGATCGGGGGCAGCGGAGAGAAGAAGACGCTGCGTCTGGTCGCGGAGTACGGCGACGCCTGCAACCTGTTCGCGATCGGGGCGGAGGGGATCGCCCACAAGCTCGACGTGCTGCGTCGCCACTGCGACGACCTCGGGCGCGACTACGACGCGATCACGAAGACGATCATCGGCGGCGGCGACCCGGTCGGCGACCCGGACGGGTTCGTGCGGGCGATGGAGGAGTACGCGGCGCTCGGGATCTCGCTGGTCGAGCTCGCGCCGCAGGGGCCGGACCCGGAGGCGTACGTGGCGCGGCTGGGCGAGGGCGTCGTGGGGCGGCTGGCGGCGATCGGGTGAGGGCGGGGTCTCGATACGCCGCTGCGCGGCTACTCGACCAGCATGAAAGGGCGCCGCGCGGCTGGTCGACCGGCAGGGAAGGGGCGCTGCGCGGTCGGTCGACAGGCATGGAGGGGTGCTCCGCGCACAACATCAGCTGAGAGCACCCGGCCTCCGCTGTCAGCGGAGGGACCCCTGTCTCAGCTGATGTTCTGCGCGGCGGCGGCGGCGGTACATCAGCCGAGGACGTGCGTCGTCGCCGAGGGGCGCTGAGAGCGACGCCTGGCTGATGTTCTGCGTCCGGATCGGGTGCCGTGGTCTGAGGATCCGGACTGTCGGGCGCACTCATGCTGATCGAGTAGCCCGCGGAGCGGGCGTATCGAGATCCACCGGCGCCAGAAGGACGAGTCTGCAGACCTGGCCTTCATCGGACGGGGGGGCGGTTTCATACGGTTGTTGCAACGGAGGGGTGGTTGCATGCCGGGTCGTCGGTTGGATGCGGGTGAGCGGGGTCA